>JAEEIS010000015.1 GCA_016281475.1 Bacteroidales bacterium | reverse complement strand
TTGACGACTAAGGTGAAAGGCCGTGGTGGCAGATACGCAATCTGGAACGAGTTGTCGTACAGGCACACGCAGTTGGTCCTTCCCTGCTCGCCCACATCTTCTGTCACCGTGATGGTGTTGCCCACGCGCTCGATAGTGGTGACGATATGCTCGCCCGAACCGCAGTCGAGAGGCATATTATAATGAGTAACCGCCATCGTACGATTGTACGGGATATAGGATACAGCCACCGAATCGGTGCCCATATCCTTGGCAGCGAGAATGTCGGTAAAGGTATGGCAGTCGCTGGTGACCAAATCCGTCAGTTGCGGTTCGTCGGGATAGCCACGGTCGCCATCGTGTACATCACAACTTTTTAGCATGGCGGCAACCATTATGGTAAATGCTAATGTTGCTAAAATGACTTTCTTCATATTGTCTGTTTTTCTGATGTCTTTCTGCCTATATGACGTATAACCTTCCAAAATATTACATGGTTTGGTAATAAAAATATGTTAAACTATGTTAATCGCTATTTTTCTTTGTAATATTTGCGCTATATGAACGTCATATAGACAAAAGCAAAAACAAAAAAAGAATACAACTATGAAAAAATCGTTCATTATCCTGTCGGCATTGTTCTGTCTGCTGACACTCAACTCCTGCAAGAAGCAGGACCGTATTCTCCCCATCGGCGAGACCGTCTGCCATTGTGGTGTCGACGACCCGCTCAACGACCTTCGGTGGCTGCACGAACTGGCTCTGGAGTTCGAATCCATGCGCGGCAAGCAGTTCGCCTCCATCAGCATCTGCACCTACGACTCCACCAGCCAAGGTTTCCTCTTTACCGACTGTGAGGAATGTCCCGACCGTGGACTCAGTTTCGTCGACTGTCAGGGCCGTTCCCTCGGACTAGTCGGTGGCTTTGCCGGCACGCCTCTCGAGGCCTACCACATCGACCCCTCCAGCGTCCGCCTCATCTACCGCAACTATCCCGACACCTCCGCCACCATCGCCAACAAGACCTGGCGGCTGGTCCGCTTCTTCGACCGCGAGACCCGTACCGCCGAAATACCCATTCGGGAACATGATAACGGTGTCGACACACTGGCGTTCTGGCTGCGCTTCTACGACGACGGCACCCTCCAAGGCGGCGGCATCAACTATCTGAACGGCACTTATACCCTCTACGACCGCGACCGCATCCATATCAACATCGGATGTGCCACGGAAATATACGACATGACCGGATGGGAAGACCGTATGCTTGCTGCCCTCTGCGATGCCACCATCTGCGACGTAGACTATTATGGTAAGAAAATGATAATATACTACGACGGCAACCGCAAGTATTTAGAATGGGAGCGAATGCCCGACTAGAAGCCGAACAGCCGTTGGACGTACAAGGTATCGTTCATAAAATACACGATAACAGCCATCAGGATGGCTAGACCGATTCCAAGGCAGATATATATTTTCTTGTCGTTATCCATGAATATGAGAGTTATTTCGCCAACAATAACTCTCTTTTTCATTTTTTATTGCCCGTCAAACTGTTTTTTTCATCCCTTACCTTTGCCTTTCTTTGATTCTTATTGGCATCATCTTCGCTCCATCTTCGCTTCAGGGAGCGAAGAACTAGTTTTGTTCAGATTATGAGCCATCGGCAGTAACTGAGAGTCACGTGGGGCGAAGGTGGGGGTGTGTAGGGGTTGGTTAGGGGGTTAGCCGGTTGGCTACCATACGCTGCATATAGGACTGGATGACGGCTTTGAGGAGGCGCAGGTCGGCGATGCTGTCGGCGGGCGACGGAGCATAGGAGTCGAGGCCCTGGTAGCCGACGGTGCGCTCGCCGTCGAAGAGGAGCAGGCGGTGGGGGCGGACCAGTTGGTAGATGCCGCTCGTGTAGTGTACGGCCCAGCTTTGCTCGGCGGGGGTGGCGAGGAGGTCGATGCCGTAGGCGAGGTAGGGGTTGGGGTAATGGAGGATGCCAAGGAGGGTGGGCATGATGTCGGTCTGCTGCGCCACTGCGTCGCTCATGCCGCGCGGCAGGGTGCCGGAGGGGTCGTAGAGGATGATGGGGACGCTGTGGTTGCCCAGCGTGTTGGCATATTCGGGACGCTCGGTGTGGTTGGTGTGGTCGGCGGTGATGACGAAGAGGGTGTTTTGGAACCAGGGCATCTGGCTGGCGGTGTGGAAGAAGTGCTGCAGGGCGTGGTCGACGTAGCGGATGCAGGTGTACATGGGGTGCCCCTCTTGGTGGAACTGCTGGCGGTAGCGTTCGGGAACGACGAAGGGGTGGTGCGAGGTGGCGGTGAAGAGGGCGGTGCAGAAGGGCTGCTGCATAGTGTCCATCTGGTGGGCGTAGAATTGCAGGAACTCCTCGTCCCAGATGGCCCATGTGCCGTCGAAGTCTTTGTCGCCGCCAAAACGGGGGTCGGCATCGTACTCGGTGCGTCCGTAGTATTGGGCGAAGCCGGAGCTGCGGGCGAAGGCTTGGAAGCCCATGGAGCCGTTCGCGGCACCGTGGAAGAAGGCGGTGCGGTAGCCTACCTTGGAAAGCTCGCCCGCAATGCCGCTGACGTTGTTGAGAGAGTATCCTGTGAGGACGAAGGGCTCGACGAACATGGGTATGCCGCTGAGGATGGAGGGCATGGCGTCGATGCTCTTGCGGCCGTTGGCGTAGGACTGGCTGAAGGTGAGGCTGTGGCTGATGAGCGAGTCGAGGAAGGGGGTGTGGCAGGGGTAGGAGTTGTAGAAGCCTATGTATTCGCGGGCGAGGGATTCGACGATGAGGATGACGACGTTTTTGTTTGATTGTGAATGGTGAGTTGTGAATGGTGAGTTGTGAATGGTGAATGGTGAATTGTGGAGGGGGGTGTAGATTTGGTCGAGTTCGTCAGGAGGGAAGTAGCCGGGGTCGGTGAAAGTGGTCTTGCCCATGGTGCGGATGAGGGAGAAGGGGGTGTTGAGCACGATGGCGGCCTCTGATGGCTGGTTGACGTATTGGTTGGCGTTGCTGATGGTGATGGGACGGATGGCCGTGGAGGCTCCGCCACGCATGCCGATAATGCTGATGGGGATGAAGAGGAGGGTGGCGAGGCTGTGGACGAGGTAGTGGGCGGTGGGCTTGGCGAAGGGTTTGGCCGGACGGTAGAGGAGGATGAGGGCGGCGAGGAAGGCGATGCCGATGAGCAGGAGATACCAATGGTGCAGCAGTTCGATGAAGAAGATGTCGCCAAGGTTGCCTTCGCCCGCAAATTCGGAGAAGAAGGTCCAGGTGGTGCGGCGGCCTGTGTAGCGCGAGTAGACGGTGTCGACCAGGTTAATGCTGAGCATGAGGGTGTTGGTGACGATGTAGAGGGTTTTGGCGACGATGTGCCATGCGCGTGAGGCGTACCACCGGCGTGGCCAAGGGAGCAGGATGAGACCGGCATAGACCAAGTGGGTGTAGAGGATGGCGGAGGTGTCGAAGACGAAGCCGCCCTTCAGCAGGTTGGCAAGGGAGAGCTGCCCCCAACCTGCGGCATAGAGGTCCCAAAATTCGAGGATGTAGACTATCCTGCACAGGAAGTAGAGCAGGTAGGCGAGGGCTAGGTTGCAGAGCAGTGCCAACGGTGGCGCGAGAGGTCGGAGCTTCATGGGGGATTAAAAATTAATAATTAAAAATTAAAATTGGGCTACCGCGTTCGAATGTTGAAATTTTGCTATTTAGTTACCTGCGGAGGTTCTCCGCCCAGTTTGTTGTTTATCATGCGTTGCATATAGGACTGGATGATGGCTTTGAGGTGGCGGCAGTCGGGCTGGGGCGTGTTGGGACGCAGCAGGTTGTGCTTGAGGAGGGTGTCGGAAGCAAGGTTGTAGAGCCCTACCACCTTCTGGCCGTCGAAATGAAGGAGGGTGTCGCCGACGACATATTGGTAGATGCCGTTGGTGTAGCTGACCGCCCAGCTGTCGCGGGGCGCGGTGCCCAGTATGTCGATGCCGAAGGCGAGGTAGGGATAGGGGTAGGCGAGGAGGCCCAGCAGGGTGGGCATGATGTCTATTTGCTGCATGACGGCGGGGCGGGTGCCGCGCGGCAGGGTGCCGGAGGGGTCGAAGAGGAGTATCGGCACACGGAAGAGCCCCAGGTCGGTCTTGTATTCCTCCCTCTCGCCCACGTTGGTGTGGTCGGCGGTGATGACGAAGAGGGTGCTGTCGTACCAGGGCATCTGGCTGGCGGCGCGGAAGAACTGACGCAGGGCGTGGTCGGTGTACTGTATGGTGCGGTAGACGGGCAGGTTGCCACCACTGAAAGTGTCTTGATAGCGTTGGGGAATGCGAAAGGGGTGGTGCGAGGTGGCAGTGAAGAGGGTGGCGAGGAAGGGTTGCGTGAGGGTGTCGAGCGTGAGGGCGAAGTATTGCATGAACTCCTCGTCCCAGATAGCCCAGTAGCCGTCGAAGTCGTCCTGCGCATCGAAACGGGGGTCGGCGCAGTACTCGTCCATGCCGTAGTAGAGTTCGAAGCCTGTGGAGAGGGCGTAGGAGCGGAAACCCATCGAGGCGTTGTCGGCACCATGGAAGAAGGCGGTGCGGTAGCCCTGTCGGCGAAGGCAGGAGGCTATGGATTCAACCTCGTTGTTGGCATAGCGGGTGAGGACGAAGGGCTCGACAAACATGGGTATGCTGCTGAGGATGGAGGGGAGGGCATCGATGCTCTTGCGACCGTTGGCGTAGGAGCGACGGAAGGTGAGGCTGTGTGCCGCTAGCGAGTCGAGGAAGGGGGTGTAGCTGAGTTGAGAATTGTGAATTGTGGATTGTGAATTGTGATTGAAGTAGCCCCAGTATTCTTCGCCAAAGGATTCGAGGATGAGGATGACGACGTTTTTGTTTGATTGTGAATTGTGAATTGTGAATTGTGAATTACGAAGGGGGGTGTAGATTTGGTCGAGTTCGTCGGGGGGGAAGTAGCTGGGGTCGGTGAAGGTGGTCTTGCCCATGGTGCGGATGAGGGAGAATGGGGTGTTGAGGACTATGTTAGCCTCTTTTGCCTGACCCACATAGCCGCCCGCATCGGCTAGCGAGAGGGGTCGGTGGTAGGAGAGTCCGCCACGCATGCCGACAATGCTGAGGAGGGCGAAGAGGAGGGTGGCGAGGCTGTGGACGAGATAATGGGCCGTAGGGGTAGCCCCCCGTGTCTGCCCTATTGACCCCCGTGCCTGCCCGTACAGGAGGATGAGCGCGGCAAGGAAGGCGAGACCGATAAGAACGAGATACCAGTGGTGTAGCAACTCGGTGAAGAAGATGTCGCCAAGATTGCCCTCGCCTGCAAATTCGGAAAAGAAGGAGCTGGTGGTACGACGGCCTGTGTAGCGCGAGTAGACGGTGTCGACCAGGTTGGTCCAAAGTGCCAGGGCGTTGGGTACGACATACACCGTCTTGGTGACGGTGCGCCACGCCTTGCCGTCCCGTATCTTAGGCGAGAGGGGCAGCAGGGCCAACAGGAGGTAGGGAATGTTGGTGTAGCAGATGGCGGCGGTGTCGAAGCGAAAGCCTCCCCGTAGGAGCTGCCATAGATTCAGCTGCTGCCAACTGGCGGAATAGACGTCCCAAAATTCAGCCACATACACCACCCTGCAGAGGAAATAGAGCAGGTAGAGCAACGCCAGGTTGCAGAATACTGCCAGCAGGGGATGGAGGGGTTTGGGCATGGGGGAATTGAAAATTAAAAATTAATAATTAAAATTTGGCTGCCGCACAACATGGTGGCAACATCAAAATTGGAAATAGATGAAGGGTTGCAGGTCGGCGGTGACGAACTGGTATACGACCACCACGGCCAGCACCACCACCGGCACCATCAGCCATAGCGGCATCTGGGCGAACCATAGGCGGTAGCGGCGTTTCAAGCGGTCGGGCAGCCAGTGCACCACCATGCCGACGAGGAAGATGACGAAGACGGTGGAGTAGTTCTGCACGATGGCGGGGACCTGCCCGAGGTTCCAGTGCCCGCCGATGCGCTCTACCATCTGTGTGGCGGTGCGCCAAGCCACCTCGTTGGCGGTGGCGGGGTCGAGGTTGGAGCCGCTGCGGAAGAAGAGGCGGGTGAAGCTGATGAAGATAAAGGTGAGGAAGGTGTTCCACACCAGCGTGACGTCGCTCTTGAACTTAGAGCCGTGATAGTGTTTGCCCCCGAAGGCGGGCACTAGGTTGAGCAGGATGATGGCGGCGGCAATGACCATAAAGGCAAAGTGAAACATGCTCAGCACCGGGTAGGGGTAGTAGTGGTAGGCCGCCTTGATGGCGATGTAGACGAGGGCGATGACAAACATGCGTACCCAAGGGTCCCATCGCTTCCAGCTCTTGTAGACCAGTATGCCCAGGCCGTTGAGAGCGCCCCAAGTGATGAAGTTGAACGATGCTCCATGCCACATGCCGCCCAGGAGCATAGTGTCGAAGTTGTTGAGATTGGTAGAGAAATCCTTGCGATGCCGCGGGAAGATGAGGTAGACCAGCGCCAGCACCACCACTGCGACGATGGCGGCGAGCGTCACCCAGCGGGTCTTGGCCATCAGCACCACCACGAGGAGCATGACGGTGGGGATGATGAAGGTGGCGGCGGTGGCGTTGCGGTTGCCACCGAGGGGTATGTAGAGATAGTCTTTCAGCCAGTTGCTAAGCGAGATGTGCCACCGTTTCCAGAAGCCTGCGGGGTTGGTGGCCTTGTAGGGCGAGTTGAAGTTGGTGGGTAGGTAGAAACCCATCAGCATCGCTACACCGATGGCTATGTCGGTGTAGCCTGAGAAGTCGGCATAGACTTGCAGGGAGTAGACCAGCAGGGCAGAGAAATTTTCGAAGGGGGTGTAGAGCAGAGGGTTGTCGAACACGCGGTCGACGAACGACACTGCCAAGTAGTCGCTGAGCACCAGTTTTTTGACCAATCCGTTCAGAATCCAGAACACTGCTATGCCGAATTGCCTACGGCTGAGGAAGTAGGGCTTGTAAAGTTGGGGCACAAACTGGTCGGCGCGGATGATGGGTCCTGCCACAAGCTGGGGGAAGAAGGTGGTGTAGAAGCCGAAGTCGAGAATGTTATCGGCATGGTGCACCTTGCCTTTATAGACATCGACGATGTAGCTGATGTTTTGAAAGGTGAAGAAGCTGATGCCGACAGGAAGGATGATGACGTTGGCAATAGAGTAGTGGGTGGAGGCGATGGTGTTGAAGATGTCGGTGAAAAAGTAGGCGTATTTGAAGTAGCAGAGCACGGCGAGGTTGATGACCACGCCAATGACCATGAGGGTCTTGCGTCGGGTTTGAGTGGAACGGCCGGTGGCGGCCTGGCGGTGGGCTAGGTTGTCGAACCAGATGCCCAGCAGGTAGCCTACGATGGTGGAGAAGATGAGGAGGCCGACGTAATAGCCTGAGGTCTTGTAGTAGAAGAAAAGGCTGACGAGGAAGAGGTAGCCATTGCGCCAGAGGCGGCGTGCTTTGCCGATACGCTGCCCAGTGGGGAGGTGGGTGAGCTTGCGCCGAGCATGTTTTTCGCCTACCGACACGATAAGGCAGAAGCCAATATAGACGATGAAGAAGAAGGCCCAGAAGTGGAACTGGGTGAAGAGCAAGGGATGGTCGCTGTCGAAAGCGAAGAGGTTAGTCAGGTATGTAAGGAAATCTGTCACGAGAGGAATTGTTTTCGTTGGGTGTGGTGGCGGGGGTGTCGTGTTCCGCAGAGGGTTTGGGTGTGATGGAGACTTGTCGGGTCTTGGGCTTGCGACGGAGTCCGCGCGGCAACGGTTTCTCTCCATTTGAGTTTTGCTGCACGGCGTGTCGTTTCGACTGGGTATCCTTGAGGGGGGCAGGCTGGTAGTGCTCTATCTCGTGGCTGAGGGCTTGGTAGAAGAGGTCGCCCAGCAGTTGGTAGCCAGTGCGGGTGAAGTGCACCTTGTCCTTCTGCGCCAGCCCTGCCTTCTGCCATTTCTCCATGGACTTGAGTCCGCCCATGATTTCGAATTGGTCCCACACGGCACCGCCTGTCAGTTGGGCTAGGCGGTAGCAGACCTGCTGTACTTGCAGGCCGTTGTGGTTGACGGTGTATTTGCGGCGGCCGGTCTTGCGGTAGCAGTCGTTGTTGGTAATGAAGATGAAGGCGCACTGGGGGTTGACGCTGCGGATGGAGTCGCAGAGACGGAGGTAGTTGTTTTTGAAGGCCACGGAGTCGAAGTCGGCGGCGTGGGCATCGTTGATGCCGATGCCGAAGATGACGAGGTCGGGGCGGATGAGGCGGAGGTCGGCGGTGAGGTTGCACTTGAGGTAGTCGGGCACGGCAGCACCGTTGACACCGATGGAGTGGTAGGTGATGCCGGGGTGGCGGCTGTCGAGCAGTACGCCGGTGAGGGTGAACTGCTGCTCCGATTTGCAGGGGATATAGATGTTGATGGAGTCGACTTCGTGGCGCAGGTTGTAGACGTAGCGGTGGTTGGCACTGTCGATGTAGGAGGGGAGTGTCTCGTTGCCCTCGCCGTAGCGGAGTGTGGGGACAATGCCGTCGGGGGTGTGGCCGAGCACGACAATGCGCGACACGCCGTAGTCTATCGTACTCTCGTTGGATAAGATCTGTATGCTGGTGGGGATGTCGTGGGCGGTGACGGCGATACCGCAGAGTCCCAGCGGGTATTCGGGCTGCTTGTAGACGTTGCGGGTGAGGGTCACTTTCTCGAGGCAGTGTACCTTATAGTCGGCAGGGTTGTTGCATTTGGCGGCAGCCGAGTAGGGGAAGAGGAGGCCGCGCCCATGGACGAGGGTGGGGTAGGCGGTGAGGATGTTGGTACGGATGCGATGAGGGAGTGTGCCCGCCTGCACGTGCGACCCGCCGATGTGCATGATGCTGACATTGCCCTGCCCGGTGGTGCGCAGACGATGGAATTTTTGCATGAATGCCTGCATGGTGGAGGAGGTGCTATCGTAGCGCAGTCGGTTTGCCTCGGGGTGGAGGAAGGGGTAGTCTTGCGCTCTGAGCGGGATGCTGAATAGCAGGAGTGTCAGCAGCAGGGCAATGGCATTATTCTTGTACATCGATAATCTCCTTTCTCATTTTATAAATGGTGTACATATTATCAAATGCTTTAGCCAAGCGGTCGCCCATGATGTCCACTCCTCGTTGTGAGAAATGCACATAGTCGGCACCGCCAAGACCTTTCTCTACCCATGCCGCCATGGAGTTGAAGCCGCCCATGGCGTCGTAGATGCTCCAGTAGGCGGCACCGTGGGCACACGCCGTGTCGCGCAGCGAGGCAATGACCTTGGGTAGGAATGGGTAGGTGTGTATCTCGCCTTCTATGCTGGAGCACATGTCGGAGGGTCCGATGAAGAGTATCTTGGCTTTGGGGCAGCATTGACGGAGGCGGTCGATTTGATGGCCCATGTTGTTGCAGTAGGCATCGATGGATTTTTGGCTCTTAAGGTAGGGAACGGAATTGCCTCCAAACTGCATGATGATGAGACCAATGTCCATAAGGCTGTAGGCATCGGTGAGCTGCTGGCGGTTGATTTGGGTGAATTGGTGTCCCGAGCAGCCGCGCATGGGTATGTTGTCTACTGCCACGCCAGGACCGTTGTCGACCAGAATGCCGTAGATGTCGGCGTTGCCACTGACGCTGAGGCGTATGGAGGTGGTGGCACTGTCGAGTTTCCATTGGAACGAGTGTACGCCCTCCTCTTCTTGGCGTTGGTGGTCGGTGTAGGTGCCTTTGCGGTCGGCAAAGGTGATGTCGAAGGGACCTGGGCGGTTGCAGAAGATTATCTTGAATTGTGAGAACTGGCGCAGGCGGTCGTCGCAACTGCGGTGGGTGGCAGCGGTAATGGTGCTGGTGGCGGAGCCTACTACGCGGTAGTCTTGCACCATGGGACCGTAGTTGCCGGCAGCGCGCACCACGGTGCTGTCGCCAAAGGGCGATTGGCGCACGAGGTCGCCGGTTCCGTAGGTGCTGACGGAGAGAGAGGGGATGAGTGTGGCGAAGGGTACCAGTCCAGGACCGCCGCCACCGAATTTCCCCTGCATGTAGGCGCGTAGGCGATTGGTCATGCGGTCCATCTCGATTTGCGAGTCGCCATAGTGGACGATGCGGATGGTGCGGCCGGAGGTTTTGGTTTGTTCAAAATCGGCAAAAAGGGCATCGAAGAAGGTGTCGTCGTCGTTGGGGAACCAAAAACGAATATCGCTACTGTCTAAGCGGTTGCGGTAGCTGGTAAGGGAGTCGGTCTGGGTTTGTAAGACGGCATCGAGCGAGTCCTGCCGGGCAAGGAAGGCTTCGATGTCGAGTTGTTTCTGGGGGTTGAGTATCTTGGTGAGGGTGGGGAAGTGGAGCTTCACTGGACCCACAGCGAAGCCTCCTTGGGGGAAGTAGGCACAGAGTGTGGCCAGCAGGGCGATGACCAGTGCGAGGAATAGGAGTGTCTTGTAGGATTTCATCATCTCGGTAAAAATTAGTTGCTCCCATTCGGTCGCGACTTCTTTATCTCGGTGAGGTCGGCATACATCTGTTCGAGTTTACGCTGTATGACGTAGATTTTCTTCATCTTGTCGCCAGGCAGGGCGGGAGTGCCCAACACCGTGGTGTTGTCGGGGACGGAGCGGGTGACGCCCGACTGGGCGGCGATGGTGACATGGTTGCCGATGGTGATATGGCCGACGATGCCCACCTGTCCGGCTATGACACAGCCTTCGCCCACTTTGCTGCTGCCTGCACACGCCGACTGGGCGGCCATGACGGTGTTGCTGCCTACCGACACGTTGTGTGCTATCTGGCAGAGGTTGTCGAGCTTGGTGCCACGGTGGACGATGGTGGAGCCCATGGTGGCACGGTCGACGCAGGTGTTGGCGCCCAGCTCAACGTCGTCTTCGATGACGACGTTGCCGATTTGGTCGATTTTGTTGTAGCTGCCGTCGCCAGTGGGGGCGAAGCCGAATCCGTCGGCTCCGATGACGACACCGGCATGGAGGATGCAGTTTTTGCCCACCTTGCATTCGCGATAGACTTTCACCCCAGGGTAGAGGATGGTGTTGTCGCCAATTTCGCAGTAGTCGCCAATATATACCTGTGGGTATATCTGCACATTATTGCCTATCTTGGCATGGCGGCCGACGACGGCGAATTCGCCAATGTAGCAGCCTTTGCCCACTTTGGCGGTGAGGTGTATACGGCTGCGGAGCGATCGGCCGCGCTTGGGTTTGTCGGCTGTGTTGAACATGTGCAGCACTTTGGCGACACACAGATAGGGGTTGTCCACACGGATGAGGGTGGCATTGACGGGATGTTCTAGCACGAAGTCGCGGGCAATGAGGATGGCGGAGGCTTTGCGCTCGTAGATGTAGTGGGTGTATTTGGGGTTGGCGAGGAAGGTGATGCCGCCTTCGTCCACTTCCTCGATGCGGCAGGGTTTCCAGATGAGGGCGTTTTCGTCGCCTTCGACGGTGCCCTTGAGTTTGTTGGCTATTTGTTTGGCTGTGAATTGCATGTCAGGTAGGGAGCTATGTGGGTATAGGTTTGATTGTCGATGATGGGTATTTTGAGTATATCGTTGATGTCGTTGAATGGGCCTTTGGCATCGCGCAGTTGGACGATGGCTTTGGCTTGATAGTAGTCGAGATAGGGGTGGCGTTTCAGTTGGTCGAGGGTGGCACTGTTGAGGTCGAGTTGTGTTATGTCGGCAGGGTCGGCGTAGAGGTGTGGAGCTATGTCGTTGTAACGAATAGAGTCCATGCCGCGCACTTCCCACAGTTGGCTTTTGTCGACAAATCCGCCTAGCAGGTCTCTGTAGTGGAGGATACGGCGGGCAAAGGTGGGACCGATGTTGTAGAGTTGCACGAGGTCGAGCGAGTCGGCGGTGTTGAGGTTGAAAAGAAGTTGCTTCTCCTTGTGGTAGATGGTGGCGGGAGGCTGCTCGGCGGAGGCGGGTGTCGGAGTGTTGCTTTGAGCGGTATGTTGCTTGGGGTGGGATGTTGTTGGGAAACTATTGTTGGCTTGGGTGGGTTCTGATTGTTGAGGTTGGTCGGAGGATGTTGTGGTCTCTGGAGTTGAGGGTGTTCGATGGCAGGTCATTACTACTGCCAATAGCACTGCTAGCAGTGCTGCCGTCAGCCACAGGTAGGCTCGTTGGCGTGTCAGTCCTCCTTCCATTCGATGGTGCCTCTTTGGTGAAATATTTGTGGGGATTGGAAGGCGTCGTCGCTTTCGAAGCGGTCGCCGATGGTGACGCGGGGTCCGTTTTGGGTGCGGACGGTGGTGTCGGAGTAGACGCGGTGTTCGTATTGGTTCCAGGTGAGGTTGTGGAGGTAGATGGTGTCGCCGCGTTGGAGGTCGATGATGACTACGCTGTCGCGCACTTGCATTTCTTCGCGTTTGTCGTAGCTGACGGCATAGCGGGCACGTAGTATGCCAGTGGGGTGTTGGTAGCCGTCGAAGAATTGCATGTCGACTCCTTGTCGGTATTCGGTTTTGGTTTCGGGGGTGCTGTATTGCTCTACTAGGGGAGCGGTCATGAGTAGTTGCAGGTGGCCGTTTTCGCTGCGCTGGATGTGGGCGTTGCGGATGGTGTTGTCGGGCAGGGTTTGCGGCTGGAAGATTTTTGTTTTTTCGATGTCGTTGCCGCAGGAGGTGAGTAGCAGGATGTAAGAACTAAGAACTAAGAGGTGATTTCTCAACTTCTTAGTTCTTAGTATGCTCTTCTTATTTAGGGTGGTCATTCTAGCGGGTGCGAATGATGGTGGATTTGCCTATCCAGCCGGGGACTACGTAGGTGTGGCCGTCGATGAGGTCGAGCATGAAGGCGTCGTTTTTCTTGGGGAAGGCGGCGGAGTAGGAGCTGATGAATTTGTCGGCAAGGGAGATGATGATGTCGGTGGGTTCGACTTGCTTGGCGTGGCGAAGCTCGTCGACTGCGGCCCAGTAGGCGGAGCGGCCGCCCATGCCGTCGTCGATGGTGCGGTAGCTCTTGGCGTAGACCATGGCGAGGTTGATGTAGGGTTCGCCCTTGGTGCGGTCGACTTCGGCGGCTTTGAGCAGGGCTGTGCGGGCGGCGCTGTAGCTGCCCATTTCGGAGTAGGAGAGTCCCATGATGAGGTAGGCCTTATAGAGGTCTTTCTTGTCGGTGAGGTTCTTGACGGCGTCCTGGGTGTAGTTGATGGCATCGGCATATTTCTTTTTGCCGTAGCACATGCTGCCCATGCGCATGGCGGTACTGGGCGAGGGCTCGAGCTCGTAGAGGTTTTCGGTGGCGGAGAAGAAGAGGGAGTTGTTGGTGCAGCCTTTTTTCATCATGATGTCGGTGATTTTTTTCAGCAGCACGGGGTTTTTGGGGTCGGCTTCAAATTTCTTCTGGTAGATGGCGATAAGCTGGTCGCAGGAGGCGTAGGGCGAGAAGACGGCTTCGACGTTGTTGATGTAGCCGCTGATTTTGGCAATCTTGGCACTGTCTTCTACGATAGTGTCGCGGATGTTGTCGAGCAGGTCGCTGGCTATGTCGTAGTTGTCGATGACTAGTGCGGGGTCGCCTAACCCGGCTTGCACGTAGTCGACTGTGGCCTTGAAGAAGAGGGTGACGTAGTTTTCGTCGAGCTGGTCGGCACCGGCTGCGATGGCGCTGGCGTAGGTTTCATAGATGTTTTTGTAGTCCTTGGGGCGTATGGTGCTGAGGGTTTGGGCTTTTTTAGCAAGCACCACGGCTTCTTCGCCGAAGTATTGGATGCGCTGGTCGAACATACGCATGAGTTCGTCGATGTAGGCGTCGCGCTCTTCGGCGGTTTGGGCGATGTTGATCATGGATTTCATGATGACTTCGCCACGCTGGTAGACGGCTTTGCTGAATCGGGGGCAGTGTTTGAGGATTTGACGCCAGGGTTCATAGCAGTCGGTGTAGCTCTTCTGCTTGTAGAACTCTTGGTAGAGTGATACGTTGCTGATGCAGGCGATGCTGTCGTCGGGAGTGTCGCCCCATTTGCTTTGGGCGTTGGCAGCGAAGCTCATGCTGAGGGCTGCTGCCGCGATAATGACAATTTTCAGTTTTTTCATTGCTAACAATTGTTATCGGTTTATATTTTTGTATTGTTTGTTTGCGATTTCTTGCAAAAAGGGTTAGGGGTTAGAAGGGAGTTGAAGGGGGAGTTATAAAAGGGAGTTAAAGTGGACAATACGTTTGTCTACAGTGTTGTCGCAAAATGTATTGTCCATTTTTGCTCCCACTTTTACTTTCATTTTACTTTCAATTTAAAGGGTTAGAGGTTAGAGAAGCTGACGCACAAATTTTAATTTTTAATTTTTGATTAGTTATATTTTCTCTTTACAAACCATCTCTCGCACGAGCCGATAGTGAGGCCGATGGTAAGGCAGTCGCGGCGCAGAAGGTCGGAGTTGCCGAAACTGGAGTAGCCTAAGGCAAGGGTGAGAACTGAACGCCCTTTGCGCATGGGCAGGCTGAACCCCATTCCACCACCTATCTCGTCGAGGGAATACTGTTGGTTGCCCACTTCGAGAGCCAGTCGTCCGCTGTTGTAGTAGAGGCCTGCGCTGATGCCTATGCGCCGCCAATAGCTGCCCGCGTCGGAGTCGCCTTTCCATTCGCCACCGAGGGCGATGCGGTAGTTGGTCTGCTGGCGCAGGGCGGAGGTGCCGAAGATGTTGTAGTCGGGGTTTTCCACGTAGCGCAGCCCGCTGTAGGGGGCATAGTAGCCGTCGAGGGCCACTTCCCAACGGTCGTTGCGCTCGAGCGAGAGTCCGACGCCGATGGCAAGGGGCTGCTGCAGCTGGCTGAGGTAGGTGTTGGGTGTTCCCTGTAGGGGGAAGATGGTGTCGAAGAGGTATTCGGCACCGTTGGCTTCGTAGTAGGTGTATACCAGCGCTTCGTCGTCGAGCTGCATGTCACGGGGCAGGCGGCAGGTGGCTCCTAGGTGCAGTGTGTGCCGTTCGCCTAGGGGCTGATGGTATTGCAGGCCGAGGTCGATAAGCAGGTTGCTGACGTAGGTGTCTTTCTGTCGGCGGCTGTTGACGCAGTAGGTGCTGTCGTTGCCTTGGAAGTCGTAGGTGATGGCACGGGTGATGGAGCCGTTCAGATAGTTGAGGTTGAAGCCCAGCGACAGCCGTTTGCCGATGTTGAAGGCACTGCCCCAATAGTATTGGGTTACACCGCCGTTGCCAGCGTAGACGGTCTTCACGTCGCTGAGGGTGTTGGGGTCGAGGTGGGTTTGTGTCGACTCGTAGTTGACTGTGCTGTATGGCAGTATGCCTGCCGAGGTTTTCCACCATTTGGTGACGGGGAAGGCGATGGTCAGGTAGGCAATGTTGCCGTCGGCGTCGGTCTGGCTGTTGGCGTCGTTGCGCAGCACGCAGCTCTGGATGTTCACTCCGATGTCGAACACGAAGCTTTCAGTCTCCACGGCGGCATAAGAGGCGGGGTTGAATGGGTTGATGGTGTTGCGGCTCGAACGGCTGAATATCGTGCCCCCCATGCGGTAGGCATTGGGGTGGCTGAAGGGTAAGTCGCTAGAACCTATGCCGTATTGTGAGAAGGGGATATTGAACCCATTCTGTGCCTCCACTCCGCTGCCTAAGCCCAGCAGCGCTACCAAAGAGATTAATATGCTATACTTTTTCATCTATTTTTGTTTAATAGGGAGTTAAAGGGGGAGTTATAAAAGGGAGTTAAAGTGGACAATACGTTTGTCTACAGTGTTGTCGCAAAATGTATTGTCCATTTTTACTCCCACTTTTACTTCCATTTTAACTTCCATTTCAATTTTCAATTTTCAACTTTCAATTTAATTATTTCGTTCATTCCAATCATCACTAGGTGCGGCTCCACGTTCATGTCACCCACTTGCAGCCGTCTGTCGCCCTGCAGCCTCTCGGCATCGCCTCCTGTCAGCAGCACCTGTGTCCGCTCGTCCATTTGGCGGTAGTGGCGCACGAAACCCTCCACCTCGTAGCGCGTGGCAGTCAGCACCCCCGCCGTCATCGACTCGCGGGTGCTGCGCCCGGCCACATACTCTTCCTCGCCATCGATTTTTTCCAATAACGGCAATTTTGCAGTAAAAGTATGCAGGGCGCGAAACTTCATCTCAATTCCCGGCAGGATAGCCCCTCCACGATACACCCCGTCGGCATCCAGATGGTCTATCGTGATGCAGGTGCCGGCATCGATTATCACCTTCGGGCAGCCCGTGCGTCCCACCTTCCATGCCCCGCAGGCGGCGGCAATGCGGTCGGGCCCCAACGTCTCCGGCGTGGCATAGTCCAGCGTGATAGGCAGCGGGGTGGCGGCAGTGAGCCTGTGTACGTTTACTCCTTCCAACCCCAAGGCATGCAGGTCGGCATCGCCTGTGGCGCAGACCATGATGTCTGCATTATCCCATCCGACGGGCAGCCCCTCCGCTATATAGCCGCACTGCACCAGCCGGTCGCCCTCAAAGAGCGCCCACTTGCTGCGTGTGTTGCCTATGTCGATTGTCAGTTGCATGGTATTGGGTTTAATGGGGGTGATGGTTTAATGGGGTTTATTGGGATTTCATTATTAATTGTCTCCGGCGACACGCCGGCCATTAAACATATTCATCGCCCTGTCGGCTCCCAGGGTGCAGAAGCAGCGCACGGCGTCGCACGCCTTCTCAATCTTGGGGTCCAGTTCGGTATGTTCCTCCTCGGTGAATTTGCCCAGCACATAGTCCACCTGGTGTCCTCGGCTGAAGTTATTGCCTACGCCGATACGCAGGCGGCAGTAGTTTGTGCTGCCCAATGCCGCCTCGATGTTGCCCAGTCCGTTGTGGGTGCCCGCGCTGCCCTGCTTCCTCATGCGCAGGGTGCCCAGGGGCAGGGCTATGTCGTCCGCTATCACCAGCAGGTTCTCCTGTTTAATCTTCTCCGCCTGCAGCCAGTAGCGCACCGCCTCGCCGCTGAGGTTCATATAGGTCGTCGGTTTAATCAGCACCATCGTGCGTCCCTTCAGGCGCAGCTCCGTGCGGTAGGCCCTGCGCTCTAGCGACCACACCGCGTTCACGTTCTCCTCGCGTGCCTGTCGCACCATTTCGTCCAGCACCATAAAGCCCACATTGTGGCGTGTGCCCTCATATTCGGCACCCACATTGCCCAAACCCACTATCAGATACTTCATGCTATAGTCAATATTATCGTCTGATTTGCAGCGCGAAAAAAGTTTTTTTAATATGTTCATATATAAATTGTCAGGCTGCAAAGGTACGACTTTTTTTTCACTTACTCGAAATTGTGCCTGCTTTTTATTTTCGTTCGGCTGATAATTAAGCTATATATTTCCTTTGCCCATGTGTATTATTCCCTACAGGGTATCGAAAAAGCCGATGGCTCTTTTTTGTATACGCACTACAATCTGATTCTGCTTTATCTCCTCTCCACATTAGGCCTCCTTTCGGTCTGGGTAGCGGCACACTTCCCCCATGGTGGTGTCCTCATTTATCCTACATTTAGTTTACCTTTTGTTTAGATTTAGTTTACCTTTTGTTTAGCTAACCTAAATAAAGAAGAAAATAAATAGAAACAAAATAGAAAGTAAACAAAAAATATATAAGGGAGGCACGAGGGGGTTGGGATGGTTGCAATTGAGGGCTTGTAAGGAGGGTGAGGACTAAAGGTAGGTGGTGTGAGAAAAAAGTTCCGGCGGGCCGCAAGGCCCGCCGGTACTCTATGGGTTGTCGGGGTTTTTGGCCCGCGTGTGATTCGTTAGTCGGCGGTATTATAGTCCAGGACTGGGCGGACAGAGTGCCCTCGTGCCCGATAGTGCTCTGTTTGGGGATTGAGATTGTCATTTACGACCCATAGGTAGTAAGCTAAATTATTGTTATCGTCGCAATGAGTGGATGACCAGTAAGAGCACCTGGTGTTCACGTCATTAACATAAACAGTCGTATTATTTTGGTAGCGATAACCCGCAGCGGGCAGGAATACCGCTCCGGCGGCCTCAAGAAAAAACAACCAGTCGCCGTCGGTAATGGTGTTGGTGGAGAAGTCGGCAGTTGGGCTATTGGTGCTATTCAGTGTGTAATAGTCCGTACTCCAGTCATCAGGTAGCAATATGACACCATTCACGCCGTTCACTTTGGCCTTGGCGTAAAGGATGCCAGAGGTCGTGCGGCGGGTGTTGAACAGGTAGACCCACTCGTCATTGGTCAGCGTGCGCCAACCCATGTTCTCAGTATTGCCTCCGTTGACGATGGCGTTGTAGCCCCAGTCGGCCTGGCCTGTCCGTTCGTAGAGGTTGTAGCCTGAGTTGCCGTAGGCGTAGTAATACTTATTTGTCCTACTTGTAGCCCAAGGCTGGTAAACCGTTGCACCGTGGTTGTAGCCGCTGGTGCCCCAGCCGAAGAGGTCGCGGTCGACGTTCTGGTTGCTGCTGTTCTGGCCTGTCGTAGTGCCGAGGCAGTCCCACTGGTTGTCGGCGAACTTCCAATAGGCGGGAGAGGCGCTGCCGATATACTGCAGGTTGCCTTTCGAGAACCACACTTGCTTGCCAGCGGCGTTGACGGTGAAGCGGCCTTTGATGGCACCTAAAGGAGTGGGGAAGTCGAGGGTGAAGGTGAGCGGATTGTACGTGTTGCGCACCACGTCGAAGGTGGGGTGGGCTGTAGTGGGAGTGAAGGTCTTGGTGCAGAGGGTACCGTAGTTGTCGTAGAAGGAGAACCGCAGCGTGCTGTAGTTGTTGGGAGGCAGGTAGATGTAGAAGTTGGTGGCCGTGCTGATGTCCACGCCCTCACCGCAGTCGAGGGAGACGATTTTGAACCCGTCGCCAAGGTAGGTGAGCGTGGGCTCGCCGTTGTTGTACTCCGCCGTGAATGTGCCGCAAAGGTAATCGCTAGCTTCAACATCGATGCTGCGGATTTTCCTGCCCTCGGCCTGCAGGGTCAGCACCAGCATGCCGCAGAGGTTCTTGAACTGGAGGTTGGTGTTCCCGCTTTGGGCCATCATGGGGGCGCGGACCTCGTTGTTTGGATAGTAGGTCTGCCCGTTGGGCAGGCTGATGGTGGTAGTCGTAGGGGTAGTTGTGGTGCTGATTGTGGGACTCAGGCTGATGGGATAGAAAGCGTAGTAGGGGGCAGTGGGCACTGCAACGCCGTCCAACGTGGCCATTTGGGCATTGTCGACATCGGGAGTGGCGGT
Source organism: Bacteroidales bacterium (assembly GCA_016281475.1). Next base: position 4,140 of record JAEEIS010000015.1, on the reverse strand, counting down.
GAAGATGTTGTCGTTTATCCATACTTGGTCTCTCTCTTTCCAGGTAATGAGGCCGGGGTTGCCGGTTCTGTCGGAGATGTTGAAATAGGTCTTCTCCGCGTTCTCGATGGTGGCGGTGAACTGTACGGTGGAGGTCTGCTCCTTTTGGCACGATGCCAGCGTAGCGAGTGCGGCCAGCGCGATGGCGGAAATAAGAATTGATTTCTTCATTCTGGTTTACGTTTTTACGAGTGGATTAACTGAATACGTAGCCGCCACTTTCGTTGCCTGTGCCTTTGCCGTAGCTCTCCATGCCTGTGCCTTTTATGTCTCGGTGTGTTTCTTCGCCACTGACTACGTAGCCGAGCTCCACGCGGGCCTCAAGCCGTTCGATGGTGGGAGTTGTGTACTCCCGTTTCTTTGATTGTTTCATGTGTTTGAAAAATAGATTGTTTATATGAATGATTTGTGTGAATTAATAAGGTTGACTAATTGTGTCGGGACAAAAAAGTTACCTCCGCCTAGAACGGCGGGGTGTGAAGTCGGTGTATGAGAAACGGAACGGTAGTAGGATTTATAGCACCTCAGCCCAAGCCGCTTTAAATATGGTGGGGTGATAATCATCGCGTTACGTATACAATGTCCCATAAATTCGTTGTTTTTTCGGGTTGCAAAAATACTAACTTTTTGCAACATGGCTAAAAAAGTTTGCGCAACAACAATGTAACGATTAATAAGGTGTAACGATAATAGAAAATAATTGGGAGTTTAAGGGGGGTAAAAATGGGAATTATCGGGTTGGAAATGCCTTTTTTAAGAGGGGGTAGGGGAGGTGGGGAGAAAAATATTTTGATTTAGAAAGTGATGATTTTTAATCCGATATAGTACACGGAAGTTTTTTTTCCATTTTTTTTTCTTGGTGGTTTGAAAAATGTTCGTAACTTTGCAGCGCAAAGAACTTTTAAAACCTATGGAAAATAAAGAGGCATTAAATACGCTGCATGAGATAAAGGAGCTGATGGAGAAATCGTCGCGGTTTCAGGCCATCAGCGGTTGGTCTATATTAATAGTAGGACTGCTGGCCAGCATGGTGTCGGCAGGGGCATGGCTGCTGCTGTTGCCGCATGAGTTTACATACCCCGCCACTATCGTGGCACCCCTCTCAAGAGGGGACATGGGGATGCTGATTAACTCGCCTTACCGCACGGTGATTGCTTCGGGCGTGGCACTGGCGTTGCTGGTGGTGTCGTTCGCGGTGGTGTGCTTCGGGTCGTACAGACTGATGAAGCGGCAGGGGGACTTTCAGTTCGGCAGGACCATACGCCGTCCGCTGTTTCACTTTGCGGTGCCGATGGTGGTGGGCGGGCTGCTCTGCCTGGCGATGCTGATGCAAGGGCATTATGGGCTGACGTCGACCTTTATGCTGGTGTTCTACGGTCTGGCTCTGCTGAATGCGAGCCACTATACCAGCCGCAGCATCGCCCTGCTGGGCTATTGTGAGCTGGTGTTGGGAGTGGTGGACTGCTTTATGGTAAGCCACGCCATCCTGTTTTGGTTTCTCGGCTTCGGGCTGCTGCATATTGTTTTTGGAATATACTTTATCGTGAACGGCCGTGGAAAATAATGATTATCAGCGGAGTTTTTCCGCTATCAACAAGGCTTTCGAGAGCAAGGCGCGGCTGGGCATCATGTCGGTGCTGATGGTGAACGAGGCAGTGGACTTCTCGACGCTGAAGTCGCTGCTGGGGCTGACCGACGGCAATCTGGCGAGCCACACCCATGCCTTGGAGGAGCTGGGCTACATTCAGGCGGAGAAGAAATTTGTCGGTCGCAAGCCCAACACCACTTACTCCGTCACTAAGGCGGGCAGCAAGGCTTTTAAGGAGCACCTGCAGGCATTGGAGGACTTTTTCAAGAACGCACCGACAGTATGATTTTTTTTTGACTAATATACTTTGTAATGCAAAGCACTTTTAAAATAGGACATACCCCCCGCCTTACGGCGTACCCCTCTCAAGAGGGGACGCGCTACACGCGACCACGTTGTATACATGTGTGGACGACAATGTTGTGCGTCAGCCGTCCCCTCTTGAGAGGGGTGCCACGAAGTGGCGGGGTATGTAAAAACTCTCAATTCTCAACTCTCAATTCATTATGATTGGTCTTATCTGTTTGCTAATATTCCTCTTACTGGCAGGAGTTTTGATAACGTTTCCTTTGGTTAGAAAATTAATTCATAAAATAAAACACAACATGGAAAACAACACACAGAAAAACAGCGGAGCCAAACTGTGGCTCAAATTAACGATTATCTTTGCCCTCAGCCTGTTGCTGCTTATCCCGCAGGCGATAATCCAGAACATGGTGGACGAGCGGCGCGGCACCGAGATGGAGGCGAACATGGAGGTGTGCGAGAAGTGGGGCAGCAGCCGCACAGTGCGCGGACCAGTGCTCTTTATCCCAGGCGATACGTCGACCAACAATGTCTACCTGCTGCCCGAAGTGCTGGACATCAACAGTCAGGTGAACACCAAGAGGCTGAAGAGGGGCATCTACGACTTTTCGGTGTATGAGACGCCGATGAAGCTGACGGGCACCTTTGCCATGCCCAAGGAGCTGAGCGCGGAGCAGGTGAGCCACCTACGTCTTGACCGTGCAAAGCTGCTCTTCGCCATCAACGACTTCAAGGGCTTTATGGACTATCCCACGCTCACCTATCAGGGCGAGAAGGTAGAGCTGCAGGCGGAAGGCATGAAGTTGGGCAACGACGATGCGCTCTCGTGCCATGTCGATGTGGCGAAGGTGCTTGCGGGCGAGGCGTGCAACTTTGCGCTCGAGGTGTCGCTCAAAGGTTCTAGCAGCATCAGCTTTGTGCCTGTGGGACGCACCACCACGCTGCATGTCAATTCGGACTGCACCACACCTAGCTTTGCGGGACGCTACCTGCCCGCCAACCGCGAGGTGACCGACACAGGCTTCACCGCCGACTGGAAGGTGCTGGCGCTGAACCGCGATTTTACTCAGGTGCTGAAGAGCCGCACGGAGCTTGCCAGTGTGGGCACGATGGATGTGGAACTGAAGGTGCCGGTGGAGCAGTACCAGAAGACCACGCGCACCATCAAGTATGCCTACCTGATTATCCTGCTGACCTTTGCCGTGGTGTTTTTGGTGGAGAACCGCCGCCAAACACCTATACACCCGGTGCAGTACGCCTTGGTGGGCATCGCGCTGATACTTTTCTACACGCTGTTGCTGGCCTTCTCGGAGCATATCGGTTTTGGCTTTGCCTATCTGGTTGCCGCCGCGATGACGGTGGGGCTTATCTCTACCTTTATCCACGGGCTGACCAAGCACCGCACTGCCGCACTGGCGGTGGGCGGGCTGCTGACGGTGCTGTATGTGTTCATCTATGTCATCATGCAGCTGGAGAGCTATGCTCTGCTGGTGGGCAGCATCGGGGTGTTTGTCATACTGGCGGTGGCGATGTACGCGTCGCAGAAGATAAAGTGGTAATGTTTTAAAACTAAAAGGTAAAAACTAAAAAGTTGGCTTCCCGGATGGATGAGTTACGGGCACGGTTGCGGAGTTTCCGCTATGCTTTTGCGGGAGTGAGGCTGCTCTTCGGCGAGGAGCACAACGCACGGATTCACGCTACCATCACCGTGTTGGTGGTGGTAGCGGGGATTGTGCTGAGGGTGTCGCCTGTGGAGTGGGGTGTGCTGGTGATATGCATAGGCATGGTGCTGTCGGCGGAGGCGTTCAACTCGGCCATCGAGCGCATCTGCGACTACCTGACCACTGAGCACGACGACCGCATCCGCGACATCAAGGACTTGGGCGCGGGTGCGGTGTTGCTGTGCGCTATCGCGGCTGCATTGGTGGGGGTGGTAATTTTTTTGCCGTATGTTTTGATTGTACTGTTTATACATACCCCGGCCTAGCGGCCACCCCTCTCAAGAGGGGACGGCTGCCGCACCTTTAAAACATATAGAAATCATGTCTGCAGGTCAATATCTTCAAAAAGTTGTCCAATATGTTTCGGCCGTGTGTGTTATGGTTGCTACGGCGTTGTGCTGGTGGAATGAGTTTTATTTCCTCATTCTGCTGATTATCGCGGGGTGGCTGCTGCTGCCTATGGTGGTGGTAGTGATTGTCTCGTGG
>JAEEIS010000108.1 GCA_016281475.1 Bacteroidales bacterium | reverse complement strand
ACCATCAAACAGGCCGAGATGCTCGACGACAAGAGCTTCTTCACCAACCTCGACATCACCAAGGTCATCTACCTGAAGGTGGAGATGGAAGAGGTGCAGAAACGCATCCTCAAACGCGCCGAAATCGAGCAGCGCGCCGACGACACCCCCGCCACCGTCAAGGCCCGCGTGGAGAACTTCTTCGCCCAGACCATGCCGCTCGTGGAATACTACCAGAAGCAAGGCAAGTTGGTGGAAATCAACGGAATGCAGGATATCGAGCACGTGTTTGCGGACATTTGCAAAGTGGTGGAATCTTTATAGGACTTGAGACTTGAGACTTTGGAGTTTAGGACTTGTAATTAGGGAATAATTACGTACAAATGGCTACTATCCATCAGATATAAGCCAACAGCCAATAGCTAATAGCCAAAGTCTAAGTTTAAGTCATTAGTCATAGTTAGTTATATGAACACAGGAACATACAAGCAAGCAGAAAACCACCCCCGTCGCATCGCCGTCCTCGGCTCGACGGGCTCCATGGGTACACAGGCATTGGAGGTCATCGCGCTCCATCCCGATGTGCTGCAACTGGAAATCATCGCCGCCAACTCCAGCGCAGATCTGCTGATCGAGCAGGCCAAGAAATACCATCCCAACATCGTGGTGGTGGTGCAGGAGGAGGCCTACCGCAAGGTGAAAGAGGCCCTTGCCGACGAGGACGTGAAGGTCTTCTGCGGTGAGGAGTCGTTGTGCGACGTGTGCGAGATGGACTGCGTCGATATGGTGCTGTCGTGCATCGTGGGCATTGCGGGGCTCAAGCCGGCGTTCCGCACCGTGTCGTGCGGTACCCCGTTGGCCATCGCCAACAAGGAGACCCTCGTGGTGGCCGGCGAGCTCATCATGCGCACCGCCAAGGAGCACAACGCCCCCGTATTGCCCGTGGATTCAGAGCATTCGGCGATTTTCCAATGCCTCGCGGGCGAGCAGTACAACCCCGTGGAGAAGCTGATCATCACGGCTTCCGGCGGCGCGTTCCGTGGCTATACCAAAGAGCAACTGGAAATGGTCACCCTGCAGAACGCCCTCAAGCATCCCAACTGGAGCATGGGCCCGAAGGTGACCATCGACAGCGCGAGTCTGATGAACAAAGGGCTGGAGGTCATCGAGGCCAAATGGTTGTTCAACATGCCGTTGGAGAAAATCGATGTGGTGGTTCACCCGCAGTCGGTCATCCATTCCATGGTGCAGTTCGAAGACGGTTCCGTGAAAGCGCAGCTCGGTGTTCCCGACATGCGGCTGCCCATCCAATACGCCCTCTCCTACCCGCTCCGACTGCCGTTGCCTTACGACAGGCTCGACTTCAATAAATACTGTAATCTAACCTTTGAAACACCTAATAAAGAGGTGTTTCCATGTTTGGATATGGCCTACAAAGCATCGGCTGCAGGTGGAGGAATGCCCTGCGTGATGAATGCTGCCAACGAGGTGGCCGTCAAGATGTTCATGCAAGAGAAGATCAAGTTTACGGACATCCCGCGCATCATCGAGCACGCCTTGGCCACCGCCCCGAGCATCCGTCCCAAAACCATCGAAGAGTACATCGCGTTGGATGCGGAGACGCGGGCGCGGGTCAAATAAACAGAGATTCCTCCTTATTGGACGATCACTTTCAGATATTTCGTGTAATTCCCCACGCTCACCGAAAGACGGCATTCGTCGCCAGAATGGTAGGTCGTGTCGCTGAAGATCATGCGGAAGGTGGCGAACTGCACCATCCCGGAGGACTCTAACTCGGGTATATAGGTCCCGAAAGAGGTCCCGTTCAGGATAAGATTGTCCGTTCCAACAATCAATTCAACGGGGTATCCCGTAGCGTATTGCCAGTAATAGTAAACCCCGCGGTTGGAGTTGATCCCAATTGCCTCCGTCTTAATTTTAATCTCACGGTAGCTGTTCAGCGGTACCTCCACGCTGTTGCCGGTGATTTCTTCATTGTCCATGTAGAACGTCACAATCGGTTCTCTATCCACCACCGCAGGACTGCACGAAACCGCCATCACCCCAACAGCCACCAACATTAAAACAATAATCTTTTTCATATTCAACAAATTAAATCTCAAAATATTATTCATTTTCTACTAAAACACCTTTTTATAATTCATAATGCATAATTCTTCATTCTACATTCTACATTCTACATTCTTCATTCTTCATTCTTCATTCTACATTCATCATTCATCATTCAGCATTCATCATTCAAAACCCATACCCCACCCCAATCGCTCCAAACCCTTTGAAGCCGGCACCGAGCTCGAAGCTGCCGAACCAATGCTCCCCACCAGCCCGGATGCCGAAAAGTGTCACATGCGGCGAGAAAAACAACGTTCGGGGATTCTTGTCGTTCGTGCTCGAATTGGTATTTATATCGAAATAGGTTGTGCTGTTGTCAGCGTAGCTCAAGTCGTAGTTCGTCACCCTGCCGATGAATTTGGTCACCCCGAACGAAAGCTCGGAGTATAGCGTGACGTGCGGTCGGTTAAACCAAGAGAGCCTCAATTCCGGCAAGATACTGATGGCGTGGTATCGGCGGTCGCAGATGCCTGGCACGGTCTGAGTCAAGTCCTTGATTTCCAAATCCACGTAATGGACGTATTGGGTGTGCAGACCAATCCACAACCATTTCGTGGCACGGAAGTGGTAGGCGAAGGCGAACACCGGTGTAGTGTGGAACCATGGACTGAGCAGGCCTTTGTTTAGGTCGAGATCCAAATCAAAACCGACGGGCATGACAAACACAAAATACCGGTCAAATAACGCGATGCCGGTCGGGTCGCACAGCTCCAGCTTGAACTCGTGACGGAAATATGGCATCGGCGCCCGTTCGCGTTTCTCTCGCGGTTCACGATGCCGCTTCTCCTTTTCCTGCTTGGATTCTACAGCGGCAGATCCATCGTGAAAAATCCTTGCCAAAGAGTCAGCATCCTCACGGACCTCCCTTTGTTGCGGATTTTGACGAAGATACAGCGTATCGTGTACCCAGGTAGTGTCGCGGGAGACCAACGTATCGTGCTCTATTACTGTTTCGTAGATATAGAGCGTGTCAGGTTTCTGAGCCCATAACTGTCCAATTCCCGCCATCATCAGCAAGAACACAAAAGTCACCCTATATTCTACATTCTTCATTTATCATTCTTCATTAAGCATATACACGGTGTCTTTCACCACAACGGTCTCCTTCACATGGACTGTGTCGCGCTGTACGACGGTCTTCTTCACAACAACGGGTTCTTGAGACTT
>JAEEIS010000107.1 GCA_016281475.1 Bacteroidales bacterium | reverse complement strand
TTGCCGTGCAGCCCGCCGGCATTTGCGATACCTGCCCAACCACCAGTTGCACACTGTGGCGGAGGCCTGTGGTTTTCATCTGGAAAACCACCACCATGCCCTCGCCGATGCCGAAGCCTGTGCGGCGATAGCCATCAAGTTATTATAACTAAAGTTTGACAAGTACTATTGGACATAGAATGTTCGCTCTAGCTTGTTATACCTACAATAATTACTAAAAGGACTGAAAGGCTATCAGTTCTCAGTATAAGGCTATTGCTTATTGGCCTTTCAGGCCGTTAGTGTCTTTGGGATTCTATCTCGTCATAACCGCGTGCCACACCAGACTAGAGCAAAAATTGTCTGTGAGGACGCTTGTTGGTGGTAGAAACCTGCGCATTCTCTGAGATTTTTGCATTCAGAAACTCGCGCATTCTCAGATTTCGTGATTCTAATAATTGGGCACATATTTGTATAGTATTGATTTTTATGATGAAATAGAATGCCTATTGTTTTCTTTGACGAGTACCAATGATTGGGAATAAAAAGAGAGCTATGAACAGGCTGCTATTCATAGCTCTCAGGTATGACCGTAAGGCCACAAAGGTTAGTTCACGTCTTTAACAAGGCGAACCCAGAAACCATTTGGTCGAGCACCTGATGTGACTTGTACAGTTTGAATATTGACTATAGCTGCATATAGATTATCAGAATTGATGGACCAGTAGTAGTATCCAGACAGACAAACTGCTCCAGCGGCCTCCATAAGACTCCATTGATAAGCAGAATATCTGTTTAGAACGGTACCACCAATAGCAGGTCCTTCATTGAACTCTACCCCATCGGGAAGATTCCAGCTGTCGGGTAGGATTACCAACGCTTGTGTTCCATCTATATAAGCAATACCCCATTTTACGGCGTGTCCGCGTCGTTGGTTAAGCAGGTACTCCCATTCGTCAGATGAAAGGGTGCGCCATTGTTGGGGTTGATTGCCCCCATTCAGTATGGCGTTGTATACTCCCCAATCGGCATAAGCATATGGGCCTTCAAGATTGTTCTCTTGGTTACCTCCCGGGCAATAATCACTATTGCTCCCACCTGTCTGGTAAGGCAAATAATTGTTGGCACCGCTATTCCAGCCGCTTGTTCCCCAACCAAAGCCTGTAATCCATTGAGTAGCATAGCTATTTCCGGATGCAGGATTAATATTGTAAATGTATTGAGTGTGTGCGAACCGCCAAGTGCCTTCAGCCATGCCCCCATCAGCCACTGCATGGGTACCAAATCCTGTGTACATCAAGTCGCCCTGTGAGAATCGTACCTTTTTTGTGGGGCTAACAGAAAACTCGCCGTTCAAGGTTCCTGCATCGGGTACAAACTCCAGGTCATTGCCGCTAAGCGTGATAGTAAAGATGCCGCTACGTTCGATGCGGAAGCTGTGTCCAGAGGTAATGGTCTTGGTACAGACACTGCCGTCGGAGGTGTAAATCTTGATAGTGAATCCTGCTCCGTATGTGTTAGGAGGCAGGGAAATGTAGAAGTCCTTGGCTGTAGTGATGTCTTGCGGGTTAGTGATAGAGAGCATCACTTGAAGACCACCGTTGGCACTATATCCTATTGTGGGTTCACCATTGTTATAGTTAAGTTGAAAAAGTCCCCAGAGGTATATGTTGGAGGTGTATCTGTAACTATCTGGATAGGCTAATGCTATTCCCACTACACTCTTGCCGGTGGCTTGCAGACGTAGCCGCAGGGCACCGCAGAGGTTTTTGAACACCAGCTCGCTGTTGCTGGAGCGGGCCATCATGGGGAACTGCTGTAGGGAGCCGTCGGTGCTGGTCTGCACTGGTGGAAGTAGGATTACTGCCTGCCGCTGTGCCAGGCTGGCGGGGTAGATGGCGGTGTAGGTGGGGTCGCCAGGGTCGTCGCCCTCGGTGAAGTTGAAGGTGGTGACGTACTCTCCCACGTTGCTAGTGGTGTAGGTACCCATGCCGTCCGAGCCCCAAACGGCAATCTGGTCGCCGTCAGTCCAGCGCAGCACGTTGCCGTCAAGCATCACCTTGCCGTTGTCGTCGGTGCAGTGCTCCACGGTGGCGGTGAATTCAGAAATAGTCACTTTCTCCTTTTGGCAAGAAACCAAAGCGAAAACTGTCATGGTGGCCAGTGCCACTCCATGTAATGTAAGTTTCTTCATAGTGCGGTGGTTTGATTAAGTGAATAATGAATTGTCGCCAGTGCCAGTTTCTTGAAGCCCTTCGCCAGTGGCATCACCGACAATCCGACTGCTCTGAAACCCTTTTTCGACGTGGGCTTGCAGAATTTCTACCTCAGGCGCGTCGTACGCCTGTTTGCGGTGTATGGCCGCAGTTGTTTTTTCTTGTTTCTTCATGATTCAAGATTTAAAAACATGGCTGATACCTGCACCACGAAATACAGTTAACTGTCAAAGAGGAGGAACATAAAAAAAAGCGCGGGTATCAAACTCATCGTTTATCCCGTCATCGAGGCTCTCGCATGCCCATTTCCCGAAGATAAACAATGCCGAGCCCACGCTGTGCAGATATACGAACTAACGCATATTACACACCAATAGGCGTTGGCGTTGCTTTACCGTGCGGGAAATATTGAATTTGCGAGATTCGATGACCGCAGATAAAACGTTTAGCTCAACGTCTTTTGTTATGTCCTGTCACCCACCCACTTGCCCATCAGGGGCTCGGTTGGATGACAATGCAAAAATACACTTTTTTTTGAATATGGGTATCTTTTTCTTACAAAAAAGTTTGTTAACCCCGAAAGGCATATATGGTTATTCGGTTCACGGACACAGCCACCCCAGCCGACACAATAACTGTAGGTATGCCAGTCTGCATTATATTGTATGTATAGCGATTTCCTGCCCCGCACCATAGATGGGCTTTCGAGCAGTGAAAAGATTACGGTACCGGGTCATACCCCGACCCACCCCACGGATTGCAACGCAGAATGCGTTTCAATGCCAGCCAACCACCCTTGAAGGGGCCGTACTTCTTAATAGCCTCCACCGCGTATTGCGAACAAGTGGGTGTATAGCGGCAGGCGGCAGGGGTGAGGGGGGAGATGCAGTGGCGGTATAACCAG
>JAEEIS010000106.1 GCA_016281475.1 Bacteroidales bacterium | reverse complement strand
CATAACTGGTCTACTGAATTGAAGGAGATGTATGACGCGCATAGGACACTGCATATTGTGTTCACAGGGTCATCGGTGCTTGATTTGTTGCGTGGTCAGGCCGACCTTAGCCGTCGTGCCGTGATGTACACTATGCAGGGGCTCTCGTTTCGTGAATACTTAGAATTGTTCCATGGAATCAAAATGCCTAAATACCAGTTGGGTGAGGTATTGGAGAATAAGGTTGACGACACCATTCTACCCCATCCACTGCCGCTGTTCCGTCAGTATCTGCAGGAGGGATATTATCCCTTTAGCATGGAAAGGGCATTCAAATCGCGTCTCGACCAGATTGTCACCCAGACATTGGAGTCCGACATCCCGCAATATGCATCTCTGTCGGTCTCCACGGGTCGCAAACTGCGACGGCTGATGTCCATTGTGGCGCAGAGTGCCCCATTTAAGCCCGATTATTCCAGTATCGCCAATGCCATCGGTATCAGCCGCAATGTGTTGCCCGACTATTTTCTATATTTGGAGCGTGCTGGCATGATAGGACAGCTGCGGGATGAAACTGGAGGTTTGCGGAGTCTTGGTAAAGTTGAAAAAATATATGTGGACAACACCAATCTGATGTACATCTTGGGTTCAGACAGTGCCAATATGGGCAATATACGGGAGACGTTCTTCTATAATCAGACGAGGGTGGTGAGTGAGGTCATCTCATCCAAAGTGTCGGACTTCGTTATAGGGGAACGAACCTTTGAGGTAGGAGGTAAAAAGAAAGGGGCCAAACAAATAGAGGATGTGCCGAATGGCTATATTGTGAAGGATGACATTGAATATGGCCACGGAATCTCCATTCCGCTTTGGACATTTGGGTTGTTGTATTAGTTGGCGTGTCGCCGGAGACGATTAATGGGTAGCTCGCCATCTAATATACTCATCGCGGTATTCCTCATAGGATTCGATCCAGCCTTTGTCCCATATTCGCTCGATGGTGCGGCGGAACTTCTCGGGGTGCTGCTGCTCTATCTCTATCGCCACTTCCCAAGGGTATTCCCAGCTGTCGCACCAGACGGACCACATCAGGAAACGCTCCATCAAGTCAAGGCTGTCGGCTATGGCATACTGCGCTGCCAGTTCCCCAAAATAGTCGTCATAAATGTTGTAGGGGTACTCCCTCATCAGATAGAATGCACGAAGTTCCTCCTTGTTGCGCGGCATCAACGCCTGAACCTCTTTGGCGGAGAGGTTTTCCCCCATATACAGGTAGTGCTCGGCATCTAATTGCCGCACACAATATTCGCAGTTGTTCTGAATAATGTTCCAATCCTCATCAATGACCCCCTCGAGCCTAACCATTGAGCAGCCGTCGGTGGCATGGTCGGCAGATGTTTGGACTGTATTTTTGGGGAGGAGATTGACAGCCAGTGCAATGGCGACAATCAGGGATACAATATGGATGATGAGAATCCATATCTGGAAACTGTTTCTTGTCTTGCGGACCATCTTCCAATAGATGACGATGTCCAATCTCCATGGCATAAGCCATCGGTTCCACGGATGCCATTGACTATCTTCATTCCACCGAGTCGCATACGAAATATACACTCCCGTCAGGACGTGAATGATAATGAAGATGATTATAAGAGCAATTTCCATGGTAGTAGGATGTCCTTTTAAGAGAGGATGAAAAGCAATACTATCATAATAACCAGCGATGCGATATTGATGAAAAATATCCATTTTTGGAATTTGTCCCCTGTCTTGCGGACTATCCCCCAATAGCGTACCCAGTCCCATGGCGAATGCCATGGACTATTTGTATTCTGATGGGCAGTATACGAAATATATATTCCCGTCAGGAAGAAGATGAAGCCGAAGATGATGGGTAGGATATAGTCCATGGTAGTATGCGTTACTTACAAGATCCGTATGAATGTGTTCGTGTCAGGTCACTAATTAACTATTACCTATCGTTGTGTGCGTTTGAATGTGTAGCGGTTTATCTGTTCCAAGTGGTGGTGGCTGTACTCGGGATGGCCGTTATTTGTGTAGTACTCGATGGCAAGATTCTCACTGTTCAGTACCTTTATTTCGAAACTCGTCTCATTCTCGATAAATAGTGAGTCACCGTTGACATGCCATTTGAAGTTTCTGTATGGGTCGCTATACATTCCTTGGCTGACATAAAGGTCGTTCATGTGCCAGCGCATGGTTCCGTCGGCATTAAATTCTACCGAGTCATAGCCGATATAATTAGTGTCTGGCAGTGTGTAAGTCACATCCCCCGACAGACTCTCGTCGGTAAAGTCGTGGCACCAATGATAATAGCTTGACACTTCCCACTTGCCAACAATCAGTTCGTCATAGCCGAATGTGTCTTTATTGCTACAGGCTGTCATTGCAGTGAGTGCAATGAGTGTCGTGCATAATAATATCTTTTTCATATCTAATTATTAATAATCAAACTATAAGAGTAACGTCGCCACACTGTTTCTATTGTATGGCGACGTGAATGTAACTGTTATTGTACGAGATAGAAGCAGGGAGGGTTATAGTCTGGACGCTCAAGACCTTCCACATAGATGCGCTCTCCGCCTATGTTCTGCACATAGAACTTGTTGCTGTCGCCGTTTTCCCAATAGATCACCCCGGGCCCATATTGCGAGTCGCCCCCTCTATATACGTAGGTGAAGCGTATCGTGCTGTCGGCGTGCTCGCCTGTGGTCTCTTGTGCTATCAGGTCATAGACTTCCTTGTCTATGTGCCTCGTTCCACTATTGTTGTTGCTAAAGTGGATCACGTCGGTACAACGGTACACATAGTAGTGGTCTTGATAATACCCCTCGTCCATAATGGAGTGGTCGTCGTAGGTTGTCTGCCAACGGGTGTTGTACAGTCTGCCTTGTGTCTCAGGCGTAGGGGGTGTGTTGCCACCTGTCTCGTTCTCTTTGGAGCAGGCGGTGGTCATTGCCAATATGGCAACAAACAAGATGATTGCTTTATGTTGTCTAATAGTCATAGTTGCTACGTTATAAAGGGGAGTTAAATAGGACTATACCTATGAATGAGTTAACGTGTGAATACGTTAATGTTACTATCACAATAACGTAATCAAAACATTAGTCCACTTTAACTCCCATTTTTACTCTTAATTTCTTTTACTATCGCTCAAAACGTCAAAGTTAATCCACCGCTGGTGGGACCGGCATTAAGGCTGAGAGTCCACTCGCCGGTGTATGGTTGGGGAGCCAGCAGGTTCTCGGAGTAGCGGCGATGACGGCGATTGCCAGAACCTTTGTCGCCAGCTACCAGCACGATGCCAGTGGCGACCAAAGCGGCACCAAGAACCGTGCCGATGATACCGGCGGTCTTGATACCTTGGCTGACAGCTCCTGTAGCTTGCTGGTACTCGGGGTTGGGTTCGAAACCGGTTGGCATGGTGCTAGAGACCTTGTTGAATGTGTCGCCAAACAGCCATACCGAGAGTCCGCCTGTCATGGTCAGACCACCAGCAATGATGCAGGCGATACCCCAGCCCTTGCGTGGGGAGGAGTATTGTAGGTTATAGTTGCTGTTTAGATTGGCAGACGGTGCAGCAGTGTAGTCGAGGGTGGGGGTGCCAGACATGTCAGTTTGCAGATTGGCGGCCAAACTCAATTCGGCATTAATGTCGGTGTTGGTGGCAAGAGCTATCTCTTGGGCGTTGACTTTGCCGCAAAGCAATAGTGCGGCGGCAATGAGGAGAATTGACTTTTTCATCTTTGTAGAGGTGTTTTGTGAATTAATAACGAAAGATTGTTTTGATGCATCATGCCTATAAGTAGCAAAATGGGGGCGTTTTGTTACAGCCTTTGCAAATTTTTTTCATAGAAAAAGAAAGGTGGCATGAGAAATATGCCACCAATGTATTGGTTGTCAGTGGTTATTACTTATTCTATGTCCGAAGAGAAAAGACGGACATCGGGGAGAGTGGGTTGGACGAAGCCCAATCCGCAGATGAGCGAATGCCCTTCGTCGTGGGCACCGATGATAAGCGTAGGTACACCGTCGGCGGTGTCATAGTCGTGGATATTGGGCGAGGCAACTAGGATGGCACCCTCGTTCAGCTGTATGTTCACGCCCGGTCGCAGGTGGATGCTGCCTGTGAGGTAGCGGCCCACTTCGAAGACCAGTGTGCCGCCTCCTTGGCTGGCGATGTGGTCGATGGCGCGTTGGATGGAGGTGGTGTTGAGCGTGGTGCCGTTGCTTTTGCAGCCGAACAGCGAGGCCTTGTACAGTGTCGCCCCCTCTGAACAGGGGGTGCTGTTGTCCTGTGCCAGAATGATGTCGGACGAGGTTTGCGAAGCGTCAACGGCGGGCTTGGTGCTGCCCTTTTGTCTCTTTAGGGTTAGCGTTTTAGTCTTATTCTTTATTTTCCCGCAATTATTGGCGATTAGTTGGGAATTGGCTGCTGTGCCCGTATGATTTTCAAATTGCACTTTTCCATTTTCAATTTGTAAGTCGTTCACATCGTCCGCCACGATGGCGGGACGGTAGTCCTCGCCTCCCAGCCGCAGGGTGACGTTGCGCAGGGTGATGTTGTCGGCATGGCGGATGTAGAGTCCCCAGGCGGGCAGCTCCTTCCACATTGAGAATTCAGGGTAGCGTCGCTCCCATTCGGGGATGGCTGCCAGCTCCTCGGGCGAGCAACCGCGATAGGCGTATGCAGTGTCGGCATGGCCGGGGTAGGAGAATACGATGTTTTCTAACAGCACATTCTGTATGCGATGTCCGGGTGTGCCCACAATACTAGAAGGTGAGATGTTGCGTGGCAGGTCTTCCACAGGACCCTCGTAGCTGTAGCCTGCGTCGGGCTTGTCGAGCGGCACGTCCACCTCTACGTTGCGTATCACGATGTCCTTCAGGCAGGGTGTGCCTTTCCCCTCGCGGCGTTCGGCGAAGCGCAGGAAGAGGGGATTACCTGTGTGGGTGGCGCGGAGGCCGTCAATCTCGATGTCCTCCACCGTGGCACCGTCCACGCTGGCAATGGTGATGGCGCTGCGGTAGGTGTCGCGCAGCACGATGTTGCGGAAACGGAAATGGCGGAACTTGCCTCGCGTCATGGTTCCGAACTTGATGCCGTTGGCAGAGGAACGTCCCACGCAGTTCTCCACCGTCACGTTCTCACACACGCCGTCCACGCTGTGGCTCTTGAAGCAGAACACATCGTCGGCAGCGTCCATCGTGCAGTTGCGAATCACCACGTCGCTGCAGTCCACTATGTCCACCCCGTCGTTGTTCCAGTACGACTTGCTGTCCACCGTCTGGTCCTCAATCACCACGTGGCGGCACTGGTCGTACTGCTGGTTCCAGCTTCCAGGATTGCGCAACGTGATGCGACTGATGGTGACGTTTTCGCACTCGCGGAAGTGGATGTTCTCGGGGCGGTTGGTTTCGTTGGGGCGGTCGTATTTGAGGGGGTCTTCCACCAATCCTATGTGTATGTATTCCACCATTTGGTTTGCAACCTCCCAACCACGACCGTCGATGGTGCCCTTGCCGGTGATGCCGATGTCGTGCTGCTTCACGGCAAAAATGAAAGCCGTCCAGCGGCAGTAGGGGTCTTTCACATAGTCGAACGGGTTGGTCGAGCCCAGCAAAGTTGCGCCCTCGCCAATCATCAGCGTCACGCCGTTTTTCAGGTAGATGCTGCCGCTCACATATTGCCCTGGGGGCAGGATGACAGTCTGTAACTCCCCGTTGCGGGTATAGATAGCGTTGGCACTGTCGATAGCCGCCTGCAGGCTGCGGGTACAGAGGGTGATGCCGTCGCCCTTGGCTCCAAAATCGGTAACAAACAATCGTTGTGCCCCGCAAGGCTGCAAGGCCATTGCAAGTACAAGAAATAGAATGGTGCGTCTCATAATACGTGTTTATTATCAAACTGCAAAAATACGAAAAAAAATGGGAATAGAAGGAATGTGAAGGGATTGTTTGATTGTCTGATTGCTTGATTGTTTGAGTAATTGACCGCGCCAGCCACTCAAACATTAACACACTCAAGCATTCAAGCAATAGTAATTGCTTGATTGTTTGAGTAATTGACCGCGCCGGCCACTCAAACATTAACACAATCAAGCATTCAAGCAATAGTAATTGTTTGATTGTTTGAGTAATTTGACCGCGTCAGTCACTCAAACATTAACACAATCAAGCATTCAAGCAATAATACGGCTTTACTCCTTCGGAAGAGGATTCGACTTTTATAACCGTTACACTGGTGCAACTAGGGTATGTCAATCCACCTGATAGTTGATTGTCATATCGTAAGTCTTTATCTCATCGACAGAGACGACAATCTAGTTCGCCACCTCATTTTTCCATACCAAGCCTTCCACAACAACCTTTTCATCCACCACTGGCAGCACCAAGTATTGTTGTAGACAAGGTTTGTCAGTGCAATTTCGGCTTTTGCCCTTACCATTCCCACTT
>JAEEIS010000105.1 GCA_016281475.1 Bacteroidales bacterium | reverse complement strand
TTCTCGACCTGCCGGTAATCGGCCGGGGTTTGGAGTCTGATTCTCATTTTTCACATCTATTTTCGTTGATAAATATAGCCATTATTTGGCGCATATTCTAAAATAAGGCGTGAATTATAGAATATAATATTATATTTGTACGATTAAGAAAAGGTTAGTTTTTAGACAACACACCAATTATCAATACACACCAATCAACTAATTATCTATGTTCAAACGTTTCATGATGGTTTTGCTTGTCGCCCTGACATTCGGGTGGCAGGCATTTGCCCAGTCGACCATCACCGGTAAGGTGGTGGATGAATCTGGGGAACCTGTTGTCGGAGCGTATGTCCTTGTCAAGGGCACGAATTCCGGCACGATGACGGACTTTGACGGTTCCTACTCCTTGCCTAATGTCAAGCAAGGCGCCGTCCTTGTCTACTCCTGCATCGGTTACGCCAACCAGGAGATCCCCGTGGGATCCAAGGGTGTGGTCAACGTAACGATGAAGAACGACACGAACTATCTGGATGATGTCGTCGTCGTGGCTTACGGTACCGCGAGGAAGAAAGACCTCACCGGCGCGATGACCGCCATCAAGGGTGAAAACATCGCGGCGCAGAACGTGTCCACGATCTCCCGCGCCCTTGAAGGTGCCGCCCCTGGTATCCAGGTTACCTCCGTTGACGGCCAGCCCGGCCTCGACATGGCGATCCGTGTCCGTGGTGCCGCTTCCACCCTCGATGGCTCTGCCACGGCTCTCGTTGTCATCGACGGCGTGCCCGCCCAGACCAGCAACCCGCTCTCCACGATCAACCCCGCCGATATCGCCAGCGTCTCCGTCCTGAAGGACGCCGCTTCCACGGCCCTGTACGGTTCCCGTGGCGCTAACGGTGTCATTCTCGTGACCACCAAGAAGGGTGACGGCAGCGGCAGGGCGCAGGTTTCCTTCGATGCGCGCATCGGTTGGAACAGCGTGGGTCAGTTCGCCATGTCCAACATGACCAAGGCCTCCGACATCTATGAGTTTGCCTGGAAGTCCATCTACAACTCCTATCGTTACGGCGTAGATGGGACCGGTAACCCCAAGAAGGGTGCGGACGGTATCCCTTACACCAATTTCTCCAACCCGAACTACTCCCACGAGGAGGCGGCCTTGTTTGCATCCCAGCATTTGTTCAATTATATGAACAGCGAGACCAGTTTCTCCCGTAACACCTTGCGGAACGCCCTGGTCTATGACGTCCCCGGAATGAACCTCGAGTTCACCGGCACCGGTAATAACCGCTCCGCGACGATGACAGGCGCTTACCTGGTCAATCCCGATGGCAAAATCAATCCGAACGCCAAGTACTTCCTCCAGAAGGAGAATGAGTACAGCACCCTCTTCCAGAACGCTTTCCGTCAGGAATACAATGTCTCTTTGAGGGGCGGCACCGAGAAGCTCAATTATTTCGCTTCCCTCGGTTACGATAACGATCCGTCCTACATCCCGACTTCGGCATTCGGAAGATATTCCGGCCGTGCCTCTTTCAACGCCCATCCCCTGAAATGGCTCAAGATTGGTGCCAATATCGGTTACACCCGGACGAAGACCAATGAGATGGCTACCCGTTACGGCCGTAACCCGGGTTCTGCCGGCGGTAACGTATTCCGCTATGTGAACGGTACTTCCAACCTCATCCCGATCTACATGCTCGACGAGAACCACAACTATGTCTATGATGCCAATGGGAATAAGCTTGAGAATGTTACCGGCGGTACCGAGACCTACTCCCCGCTCGGCCCCACCTCGGGCAATGCCTTCGGCAAGGGCGTGATGAACGAGTTCGCGCACAACAAGAACGAGACCATCCGCAGCATCTGGACCAGCCGTTCTTATGCGCAGGTCATTTTCTGCAAGGACCTCAATTTCCTTGTCAACTTCAACTACGACTCCGACAATACGGATTATACGCGTTATCGTGCCGCCGGCACCTACAATGGAGGAAACAACGGCGCCCTGAACAAGACGCTCACCAACCGTTTCATCCTCAACACGCAGCAGCTCCTCAACTACTCGCATGAGTTCGGCGACCACCATGTGGACGCGATGGCCGGTCACGAGTGGAATGATGATACGTACAACTCCGTGCTTTACGTTTCTTCATACGAGCTTATCCCCGACTGGGTTTCGGCGGGTAACTTCATCGGACGCTACACCAATGGCGGAACCACCCTCAGCGGTTCACCGAGCTGGAGCCAGTACATTCTTCGTATGGAATCCTACATCGGCCGTCTTAACTACAATTATGCTGAAAAGTATTATCTCAGCGGATCGCTCCGTGCGGATGGCTCTTCCAAGTTCATCATCCCGGAAAACCGTTGGGGGCTCTTCGGCTCCGTCGGCGCCGGCTGGGTAATCTCGAAGGAACGCTTCATGGATTCCACAAATGGTTGGCTCGATCTATTGAAACTCCGTGCCAGCTGGGGTGTCCTCGGTAACCAGAATGGTATCGGAACTTATGGCAACCACTATTGGACCTATGGTGCTCAGGCTTATACCCAGACGACCGGCGGTACCGGTACTCCTGACGGCTACAAGCTTACCAGCGGTGCCCTTGTCAACGAGCAGCTTA
The DNA here is from genome assembly GCA_016281475.1 of Bacteroidales bacterium. The sequence goes on along the minus strand of JAEEIS010000105.1, from coordinate 1,277 downwards.
CTTGGGAGAAGACGCGGGAGTTTGACATGGGTCTTGACTTCAGTTTCCTGAACCATCGCATCAACGGCGCGATCGACTTCTACGACCATAGGACGCTCAACGGTTTCTACAATGCGAACTATTCTCCCCTGGCTGGTTCCGGTAACGACTTCTTCCAGCAGAATGCTGCCGTTCTCCGCAACCGGGGTGTCGAACTCGAACTCAGCGTCGATGTGGTCCGCACGAAGGATGTCACCTTCAACATTACCACCAACGGTACCCACTACAGGACGGTCCTCTTGGATGTTCCGGATGAGACCATCCCTGACAACACGGGGCTGGATCTTCCCCAGGGTTGCTGGCAGGCTGGTGTCGCCGCATTCTCGGCGGCCGGTACTTCCGGCGCTACCGCTGTCGGTTATCTCCGCGGTGAAGGCCGTGACTGGTACAATCTCTACATCTATAAGTATGCCGGTGTAGACAAGGCTTCCGGCCTGCCGATGTACTGGCACCGCGTTACTGAAGCTGATGTGACGAAGAACGACCACGGCGGACGCTATGCCTCCAATAAGCAGGGCGAAAATGTCAAGACGCTGGTCGCCGATGACGCATCGCTTTACGAGATAGGCAGTGTCACTCCTGACTGGATCGGGGGTCTGACCTTCAATTTCCGTTATAAGAACTTCGATGCTTCTGCACAGTTCGCCTATCAGCTGGGCGGTAAGTTCTTCTCGACCGAGTATGGTAACGGCATTTACCGGAGCGGCAGTGTCTCCGTCACTTCCGAGATGCCTTCGACCGATCTGATCGGCAAGACCTTCGGCGAGGGCAACGAGGATGCCTTCTTCCCGATCCAGTGGTGGAACGCCACCTATTATGATGGCACTACCTTCGGCTCCTGGAAATACACCGACATGGCTCTCTTCAGTGCAACTTACGTCAAGTGTAAGAACGTCCAGATCGGTTACACCGTTCCGAAGAGCCTCCTCAGCAAGATCAACATGAGCAGCATGCGCATCTATGCTTCCGCGGACAACCCCTTCTATGTCTCTGCAAAGAAGGGTGTCGATCCTTCCATGTCACTTCTTGGCGGTTTCGAGGTCGGTCAGTATGTCTATCCCAACATGCGGACCTTCTCCCTCGGCGTCAACATTAATTTCTAAAGAATTGACTCGTTATGAACAATAAGATTAAGATTTTCGGTATCATTGCGATAGCTGTCTCGATGCTCTTCCAGGGTTGTGCGGACAAACTCGCCGTCACGGACCCGAACAGATTGAACGACGACCAGATCCGTG
>JAEEIS010000104.1 GCA_016281475.1 Bacteroidales bacterium | reverse complement strand
GTGGTGAACCTCATAGCCAAAGCCATCGACACCGGCCGCGGCACCACTATGGACGAGTGGGACGAGATACGCCTGCGACGCGCCTGCGGACTGGCGGACACTGACCCCCTGCCCGAGCGACCCCAGCCCTCCATCATCTACGACGGCTTCCCTCGCACGGTGCAGCAATGCCAGATGCTGGAGTTCATCTTCCGCCAAAAGGAGCGCAAACTGGATGCCGTCATTTCCATCGACGTGCCACAAGAGGAACTGGTGCGCCGCATCCACGAGCGTGCTCTGGTCAGCAACCGCAGCGACGACACCGAAGAGGTAATCCGCCACCGACTGGAGGAATACGAGGACAAGACCCGCCCCGTGCTCGATTACTACCGCGTGTCGGGCCGCCTCATCAGCATCGACGGCAGCGGCGAAATCTCAGAGACAAACAGCCGCCTATGCAAGGTAATGGATGCCCTGCTGAAAAGGAATTGAAGATACCGAGAAAATTGATTTAAAACATTAATCAGCAATGTATTGCTAAAACAATAGACAAAAACATACATTGCAATGTACAATTTGTTACAATAATTGTACATTGCAATGTTAAAAATCAAGGGTAACACTTACTATGCTAAGACAGTAAGGAAACAAGAAAAGGGAGGTAAAGGGTAGGTAAGCATGGCGATGCCACACATACCCTCTCTTCAACTCCCTCTGATTATTTCCAATTGCAACCTACTAGAGCAGCTCGGCGATGGCTTGGTTGACGGTGGTCATGTCGGCGGTGGGCTCGAAACGGGCTACCACGTTGCCCCGACGGTCGATGAGGAACTTGGTGAAATTCCACTTGATGTCGGGGTTCTGGTCGTAGAGACTATCCTGCGCACGGAAAGCGGCATCAAGAAAGGCACCACGGGGGTCGTTGAGGTCAAAGCCACCGAAAGCGGCTTTGCTCTTGAGCCATGTGTAAAGGGGTGCTGCATTCTCGCCGTTGACATCAATCTTGTCCATCTGCGGGAAGGTGATGCCGTAGTTGCCGGTGCAGAAAGTGTGGATTTCATCAAAGGAGCCCGGAGCCTGCTCGCCAAACTGATTGCAGGGGAAATCGAGTATCTCCAACCCACGGTCGTGGAAACGGGTGTAGAGCGACTGCAACTCCTCGTACTGCGGCGTGAAGCCACACTGGGTGGCGGTGTTGACGACAAGCAGCACCTGCCCGGCATAGTCTGCCAGCGACACGGTGTCGCCAAAACCATCGACGACACAGAATTGATAGATGTTGTCGGCATTTGCCTCTGTGGCGGTGTCGACAGCTTTCTGTTGGCATGCACCAAGCGTCAGCAGAGCTGCCAATGCGATTGAAAAAATACGAATATGCTTCATTGTTTGAATATGTTAATTAAGACTTTGAATCATACTACCCAGATTGGTGGTGATGAGCTTGATGCCGATGGCAAGGAGAATGACACCGAAGAATTTGCGCAGGATGGTGATAACTGTACCGCCAAGGAGGCGTTCCAATCTATCGATATAGCGAAGCACCAGATAGTCTATCACGATATTCAGCAATAGGGCTATAAGGATATTGATGTCGGCATATTCCGCCCGCAACGAGATAATAGTGGTGAGGGCACCGGGTCCGGCGATGAGCGGGAAGGCAATAGGTACCACGGTGGAGCCTGCACCACCCGACTCAGTCTTGAATATCTCTACACCCAATATCATCTCAAACGCCATGATGAACAGCACGATGGAACCCGCCACAGCAAAAGAGTGAATGTCCACGCCAAAGAGGCGCAACGCCGCGTCGCCAAGGTAGAAGAAAGCGATGAACAGGCCCATTGAAAGTAAGGCTGCATAAAGTGGGTGGAACTTATTGCCGCTATGCTTAAGCGACAGGAAAATGGGGATGGAGCCAGTGATGTCGATGATGGCAAAGAGGACGAGGAATGCTCCGACTATTTCTTTGATTGCAAACATATAATGAAACTAAAGATTAGAAAGTAAAAACTAAAAGGCAATACTTCTACCTTTTAGTTTTTACCTTTTACTTTTAAAAATAGAGTCCCATGGTGAAGGCGAAAGTCTGCTTGAGCGGGGCAGGAACGATGGAGCCTTCGGCAGGTGTGAATAAATCATTCAACTGGTAGTAGTTGGTGAAGCCGTAGGAGAGGTTCGCCATGCGCATCTCGAAACTCCACACAATACCGTACTGGTGCTGCGAAGGATATGTCCCCACTCTCACACCTTCATTATCAGTTAGGTTAGCACCAAAACGGTAACCATAGTAGCCACCAATCCCGAAATTGAAACTGGCAGTGGTATTGCCCAACAGGGCGCGCAATTGCACTGGCACCACGACCGACTGCTGCCAATAAGTATCGCCGATGCCGAAGAGATGGGTCTCGTTGGGATAGTATGCCCTTGCCCGCTCATACAAGACATCAACCTGTGCACCAAAGTGTTGACAAAAGTTCCACTCAGTGCTGACACCTCCCGTGAAACCCACCCGAGTGTCGGGCTGCAAGGTTGAGCCAGGAAGCACTAACTGTGTGGAGTTGAAGCCTATTACAGGGGCTATTTCAAGGAACTTGCGAGCGTCGCGATGCTTGGCGGCAATCTTACCTGTCGACTCCATAGGTTCCTTGTCAGATGCCATGCGGAGGGTAAGGACGGCCAGGAAGTCGGTCACCTGCGACAACCCAGGGTAGTCAATCAGTTCGGGGTCGTCGCCAGGCTTGTGGTATGGAGATTTGAGACCCGTGGTGACATGGAGCGTGGGGACATTCTTGCGGGCAAAAGGCTCAGTATCGGTAGCACCAAAAGGCGATGTCTCAAAGCGACCCGTAGAGACTGGCAGACCTGTCTGCGAAGCCACCTCGTTGATGAGGTCGGCACAGTCCTTCAACGTACCCGTTCCCGTAAGTTTCAAATGCTTGCCCTGCTTGAGCCAGCCCACCATATCTACACTCATCATCATCTTCACCTTGCCTATCAAACCCAGCCGTTTCAGTTCGGTAGAAAGTGCATACGACCCGTGGAGACCAATCTCCTCGGCATCGAAAGCGCAGATAAGGACGCTACGCTTCAGTTCGCCACGACGAGCCAATAACTGACGCGCCACCTCGGTGACAGCCGCCGTACCCGAGGCGTTGTCGTCAGCACCGTTGTACACCTCTCCATTCTTCACGCCCAGATGGTCGTAATGGCCGCCTATGACGACAAACTCGTTCTTCAACGCAGGGTCACTGCCTTCGATGACCCCCACCAAGTTACAATAAACAGGGCGATTATGCTGCTCATAATAGTCCACCGAATCGGGATTAATCGGGATGGCAGAGCCTTCGCGCATAGCCACCTTGCGAATGAAATAATGGCGATAGGTGCTGCCAAAGGGCTGCAATCCCATCTGGCGGTACTCATTCTCGATGTACTCCGCCGCCTTGCGACTGTCATCGGAACCTGCCTGACGCCCTTGTAACGAGTCGGAAGCGAGATAATAAACATGTTTTTCAAGCCGTTGTTGCTGCGTCTGAGCCAGCAAACTGCCTCCTGCCAACAGGAGTGTAATTACTAAGAGGGATAATTTACGGAACATAATATTTGTGTTTAATTTCATAACGCATCGGCGGACTTTTTATTGTAAGAGGCAATAAATTTAATAAACCTACGTTAAATTATTATCAGATAACAGTCGTTTTTGGTTTAAATTAAAGTATACGGGCGGCAGCCATCCCCTCTTGAGAGGGGTGCCACGAAGTGGCGGGGTATGTCCCTCATTTTCAACTTTCAATTTTCAATTTATGAAAACCCTGATGTACATCCACGGCTATGGCTCCACGGGACAGGCAATGAAGGCACAACTGCTGCACGCCATGTTCCCCGACGCACGCCTCATCTCCCCCACCTTCGACTACAACGCCCTCATGCCCCAGGAGATATACAATCGGCTTCAAACCATCGTTGCCGACGAGCATCCCGACCTCATCCTAGGCAGCAGCATGGGCGGCTATTATGCCCTGTGCTGCACCCTCTTCTTCGACGGCACTGTGTGGTGCGTCAATCCCGTGCGCGACATCCTCGCCACCATCCGGCGGCTCCTGTCGCAACAACTGCCCGACGCTCCCGAACTAGCCTCCATCGCCACTGCCAAAGCCGAAGGGCAGCAACAACTCACCCAACTTCTATCCGCCTACGAAGAGTTTGACCAACAGATATTCCAACAATTAAAACCTCACGACGGACAGCTCCATTTCGCACTCAGCACCGACGACGAGCTGCTGGGCGACCACCATCCCCTACTCGACCGCTTCCCCAACTACGGCAGCGTGGTATGGAAGGACCATTGCGGCCACCGTTTCTTCCGCTTCGAAGAGCTGAAAGAAGCCATAGAAAACAACAATTCGAAACCCATTTAGCATGCTCAACAATCTCAATATCGCAGTAGCCATACCGTGCTACAAAGTGGAACAGCACCTGCAACAAGTGGTCGCAGGACTGCCCGATTTCATCGACTCCATCCTACTGGTCGACGACTGCTCGCCCGACGGAACCCTCGCGCTGGTAGACTCCTTGACCCATGCCGACTCTCGCATCGTCCCGCTGCACCATACCGCAAACCGCGGCGTAGGCGGTGCCATGAAGACTGCCTTCCTGAAAGCCATAGAGCTGAATGCCGACGTGGTGGTGAAACTCGACGGCGACGGTCAGATGGACCCCTCCTATATCGCCCCGTTGGTGGAAGCCCTTGCCGATGCCGAATTTGCCAAAGGCAACCGCCTCCTCGACCGCCAGACGTTGCGCCGCATGCCCGCCCTCCGCCGCATGGGCAACATGGGCATCGGTTTCATGGTGAAGGCCGCCTCCGGCTATTGGGACATCAGCGACCCCGTCAACGGCTTCTTCGCCATCCGCACCTCCACCCTGCGCCAGATGGACTTCGCCCACATTGCCGACCGTTTTTTCTTTGAAAGTTCCATGCTGATAGAGATGCACTACACCGGCGCCCGCATCAGCGAGGTCTCCATGCCTGCCATCTACGGCGACGAGAAGTCGAACCTCAGCATCTTGAAAACCCTCATCTCATTTCCGCCCAAACTGATAGTGGCCTGGCTGCGGCGACTGCACCTGAGCTATTTTGTTTTCGATTTCAACATCTGCTCGCTCTACATCCTTGTGGGGCTGCCCAGTTTCCTCTTCGGTCTGATATTTGGCATCTGTCAATGGGTTCACTACGCCAGCATCAACTGCCCGTCGCCCACCGGCACCATCATGGTTGCCGTGCTGACCTTCGTACTGGGTTTCCAAATGCTGTTGGCTGCGGCACAATACGACATCACCGCCGTCAGTCCATTCTCTAAGAATCGTAGCTAAAAAATCTCCTTAACGGTCTGCTTCTGCCCATTGAAGACAATGGTGTCTCCTTCCATGCACCCCTTCAGTGCCATATAGATAGGAGTCTGGGCACTGATGGCAAACCACACCTCGTCACCCACCTCGAACTTGCCCGCACCGATGGAGAGCAAGAACCGTTGTCGGTCTGTCACCACACAGGCACCGTGCTCAACAGTGTCGAATGGCGGCATTTTCAGCAAATCCTGCAAATAGCGCACCCCCGTCTGGGCATTGCTGTATTGGCGGGCATACATGTCGCGGCTGCGCATCATCTTCGTGCGGTAGCTGTCGTAGCGGTCCACATTGGCACCGTAGTCATTGCTCTGCTGCTGCGCCGACTCCATCTCCTGTTTCGCCACGGCGGCAATTTGCTCCTGATGGGCAATGCAAGCCTGAATCACCTGATTTCTCCGTCCTACTCGGTCCATATCATTTTGATTTATTAATCTTAAACTTCTGCCAATCCACCATGGCGGCAGCAGCCATCAGCAGCGCGGCCACCGCAACAACCAAGGCACGATAGTTATACCACGCATGGTTCACAGCCGGATGCGCCATCACAATATAATAGCCAAACGGAATCAACGCCACCAACAGATACAGCACAGCCTGCCGCCACCCTCCAACACGGGGATGCCACACCGCCGCCGCCACCAAGACGACAAAAGCCGTCAGCACCCATTTCCAATGCAAGAAACCCAGATTGGTAGCAAGCGCCTGGGCAATAAACGACCCGCCGTCATCGGTCCAATACATGCTCTGCCCATAAGCATCGGCAAAGATGTTCTCGCTGGTAAACAATGTGGCAATGCCCCATTTTGTCAGCCATGTGAGCGCGTAGCCCGCCAGCCACCACACTCCCAGCCGCACCAGCGACAACAGTCCCTTCCCGAAATCCTCTTCGCGGTGCATGGCCAACCACACCACCAGCGGCAGCCCCAACGTGATGGTCGGCACAGTGATAAGGTCGAAAAAGGCCGTCAGCGACCCCACCACAAGCATTGCCAGCCCCCCATCCTCGGAGGGGTGATAGGAGAGCCAAACAATGCCGCCAGCAGCCAGCATCAGCACCGGCACAAACTGCAGCGAGAACTGCATCACATACACATTGACCATCAGCAGCGAGAACGCCAGCACCACCGTTGCCACCCTCCCCACCGTGCGCCACAGCCTAATCAGGCACCACAGCATCAACAACGAGGAAAACAGGTAGAGCATATAGCGGATGCCGGAATAGGAGGTGAACGCCAACAGCAGGCGTGCCACATAGGTGGTGCCATGCCAATAGCGGGCATAATGGAGTGTCCACCCCTCGTCTGAGCCAGCCAACATCTGGCGCAGGTTATGGCTTTGCACCATACCCTCGTCATGTCGCGGCAGCAGCAGCATGCCCTTCAACCCCTCGCTGCGCAGATTCACCACTTGGTTCAGAATCAACGCATCGGTGTAATTGTCCATCGTGTAGGGGTCTACATCGTAGCAATTGTCGCGAACAATGGCCTTGGGATAGTCCTCGCCCATGTCACCGCTGGACACAGTCTGCTCCACATGGCGGCGCACCGGCGCGTCGGGCACCAGCCATGCCGCCAAACCCAGCAACACGTATGCCGCCACCATCGCAACAAGCAGCACAGCCCCCTTGCCTATTTCAGTCAATGTATGTTTCATCACGTAAACAAAAAGTAAAAACTAAAAACTAAAAGTTGCTTTTAGTTTTTAGTTTTTACCTTCTACTCTTATATTCAGATTCTTCCGGGATAGACCTTCAGAGCTTCCTCAAGGCACTTAATAGCAGCCTTCAGGTCCTCAATGCAGAGGCAGTAGGTGATACGGGCCTGATGGCGACCACGCTCTGGGTCGACATAGAAACCCGTGGCGGGAGCCAGCATCACCGTCGCACCGTTGTACGAGAAGTCGGTCAGCAGCCACTGGCAGAACTTGTCGCTGTCGTCCACCGGCAGATCGATCACCGTGTAGAACGCGCCCTTGGGCATGGGGCAGAAGCAGCCGGGAATCTTGTTGACACCCTCCACAATCACGTTGCGGCGTGCCACATACTCGGCCTGCACCTTGTCGAAATACTCCTGCGGAGTGTCGACAGCCGCCTCAGCGAAAATCTGACCGAAACTTGGGGGCGACAGACGGGCCTGTGCCAGACGCATGGCGATAGCATACACCTCGCTGTTGCGCGTCACCATGCAGCCCACACGGGCACCGCAGGCGCTGTAGCGCTTCGACACAGAGTCGAACAGGATGGTGTTGCGCTCGAGACCCTCAAGCTGCATGACGCTGAAATGTTTCTGACCGTCGTAGCAGAACTCGCGATACACCTCGTCGGCAAACAGATAGAGGTCGTACTTCTTCACCAGACCCGCCACCTTCAGCAGCTCCTCGTGGGTGTAGAGATAACCCGTG
>JAEEIS010000103.1 GCA_016281475.1 Bacteroidales bacterium | reverse complement strand
ACGTATCGCCTCGGCCCCACAGCCATAGCCAATATCACGTAGCACCTTCACGCCGCTGATGCTGCCGTCCTTCTCCACGACGAAGGTAACAAACACCTTGCCTTCAATCTTATTGTCTTTTGCCAATTGCGGATAGACAAGATTCCTCTCAATAAACGCCTTCAGCGAATCCACTCCGCCAGGAAACTCCGGATCATCCTCAACCACAACAAACACCTCTTCCTCTTCCATCTCTTCCTCCACCCCATCCGAGAAGCCTACGCCTCCAACTGCCGCCACAATACTGTTAACACTGGTTCCCGGCATAATGGTTCGTGCCATCGACAGCTCCGCCACCTCATGCCCCACGGCATAGTCGCTCACCCCCTCGGGCATCGGTATCGGCTGTTTGACAGTGGTCTGCTTGCCGTCCTTGTTCACCACCACCTCGTCGATGGCGATGAAGGAGGTGTAGTTTGTCATCAAGTTGTATTTTAGCCCCAGTTTAGTAATCTGTTCGGCAATAGGCGTATCATCTCTGGAATACTGGCCGCCCAGATAGTCCAAATATTTGATACGCTCGCGTGCCCACAAGTAGCGCAATGCCGCGTTTGCCTTTTCTGGCTTCACCTGCGACAGGTCGAAGGTCTGCTTGTATGTCTTTCTACCCACCTTGCCAGTCAGCGTCACCGTACCTGTGGGCTTGCCCTCATATTTACCAAAAATCATGATAGGACGCTCCGCCATCATGTCCGGTACCGCCATAGGCTCCACATCGTATGCCTTAAACTTGCCTTCGTTGAACTTGATACGCGTCAAAACAGGCGTGCTGACATATTGACGGAACCGCTCAACTGCTGCCGCTGCTTCCGACTCTTTTGTTACAATCATCGGCTCGCCATGTCCTGCAAAGGCAATGCCCTCAATCAAGTAGCGGTTCACACTGCTGCCTATGCCGAAGATGAAGAAGTTGGTGTTGTCGCTGTGCTCACGCACAAACTCTATCGACTCCCTGTCCACATCCACATAGCCGTCAGTCGTCATCACAAAGGTACGTGCTATGTCTTCGTCGGGACGCGGTATGGCATTTGCCATCCGCAATGCGTTCAGCACCTCGGTACCGCCGTATGCATTGCCCTTTTGAATAAAGTTGTCGGCAAGGGCAATATTCTCCTGCGTGGCATCTACCGACTGGGGACTGAACACTTTTGCGGCACCAGAGAACAGCACCACATTGAACTTGTCGGTAGGTCTCAAATTAAGTATCAGATTGCGCATCAGATTCTTGGTAATATCCATCGGGAATCCCCACATCGAGCCCGACACATCTACAATAAAGATGTACTCCCTCGGCGGAATATCCTCTTTCTGCACCTTCTTGGGCGGCTGCACCATCAGCAGAAAAAAGTTCTCATCTTCGCCCTCATACAGCAGCACGCCCGACTCTATCTGGCTGCCCTGCAACGAATAGGTCACTATCACGTCGCGGTTGCCACCGTTGGTCTCCGACTTGTCAAGCCGCACAACCGTCTTTTTCAACCCCTCATGCTTCACATTCATCTTATGCGACTTGCAGGCAACGTCCTGAATGGGTATGCCCGAATTGATGGTCAGCTCGTAGCCAAACTTATATGTCGGCATCACGCCCGACTTGGTGTAGGGCGATGCCACAAACTGGTCGTCGGGACCGGCATCGCGCTTGTTCTTGTTCGAGTAGCGCGGACCCACCACCGTGGGGTAGACAAAGCTGTACACGCCCTTCTCTGGCACCAGCAGCTCGGTGTAGTTCAGCTCCACCACAATCGTGTCGCCCACCATAATGTTGCTCACGTTCATCGTGAATACGTTAGGCCGGCTCTGCTCCAGCAGCGAAGCGCGTTTGCCCTCTTGCTTTGCCTTCTCATAGTCGGCACGCGCCTTCTGTTTTTCCTCAATCTGCGCCCGCACCACGCGGCTGCCAATAGTCATCTTCATGCCGTACACCGCCGCGCGGGTCGACATCGGGAAGGTGTATATCGCCTCCAACGGATTCTTGCCGCTGTTCACATACACCTGACGGACAGTCACGTCGGCAATCGAGCCCACCACCGTGGCATCGACCGAGGTCTCCTTCAACGGCAGCTCGTCCGTCTCGGGGTTCTCGCTGATGACGACAAAATAGGGCGACAGCGTCTTGTTCGGGTCGTCATTGTCGTTCTGCGCCCATGCGCCACCGCCGACAGACAGCATCAACCCGCACACTGCCAGCAGTCTAGTAAGAAAAGAAAAGGTTTTCATATCTAAATTTATTTTAGGTTTGTTATTCTCCTTTACGATGTATGTAGCAAAAATGCCCCATTTTGTTACAGCCCCCTCAATTTTTTTTTCTTCCAACACAAAAAAATACGACTCGGCTCCGTCGCCCAAACAACTATCATAACGCTAAAACGTCCAATTTATTTTCTTCCACCCCGCTTTTCCCTTTTCTTCTCCCTTCTCTCCACTCCTATTTTCCCCCGCCTTACCCCCACCTAACTCCCGAGAATCTTCGATACATGATTGCTACTTACTCGCTCGTTCTTTGCTCATAGGGCAATAAACACCTTTTTGAGAAGATGACAAAAGTCTCATTTTCGTAAAACTAACACACACTTCTACAAGCAATTGCCACATCGAATCGGGCAATAAAAAAGCCGCCGACCAGAAGGTCGACGGCAGTGGTTGTTTGCGCCCTATTGTTATTTGCCAAAGAGGTCGGCGGCCTCGTCCATTTTCTGAGGGATGTCTACACCGAAAGGACAGCGGGTCATGCAGCTGCCACAATCGGTGCATTCGGAGGCATGGTGCTGGAGGGCATCATATTTTGCCTGCAATTCAGGTGTGTAGCCATCGGTATGGGCCTTATCCAACAGCTCGTTTATCTTGGCAATGGGGATGCCCTGTGGGCAGGGAGAACAGTGGTTGCAATAGGTACACTGTCCACCCTTGTCGGACTTAACAGGTTGTAAAGCGGTGTTGTAGTCCTTTTCTGCCTCTGTGGCGTGGAGATAGTGGAGGTCGGTAAGGAGCTCTTCGATATTGTCGATGCCGAGGATGCAGGTGGAGATGCAGGGCTTGGCAAGGCAGTAGGCGATGCACTGCTCGGGGGTGAAGGCGACTCCGAGAGGCGACTTGGCGGCATCGAGCAGGCGGCCACCACCACCGAAGGTCTTCATGACAGTGACTCCGATATGGTGCGATGCACAGTAGTCGTAGAATTCGACACGAACGGGGTCGATACCAGCCTGAAGGTTATCGAAAGCACCTTCAGCCCAAGGAGTTGCGCCACCACGCAGGCGGTCGAAGGCGGGGTTGAGCGAGAACATGATGACTTCGATCCAGCCGCATTTCGCTGCCATGAGCGCCACTTCGGCATTGTGGCTGCTGACACCGATGTGCTTGATTTTCCCTTCTTTCTTGAGTTGGAACACGTATTGGAGGAAGGGACTACCGTCCAGCTCGTTCCATTCGTCAGGGGAGTCGGTGATGTGGATCATGCCGACCTCGATGTGGTCGGTGCCAAGACGTTGTAGGAGGTCTTCGAAGCCCTGACGGGTTTCCTCGAGGTCACGTGTGCGGGTGTGCTGACCATCTTTGTAGATGCAGCCGATGTGGCCTTGGATAATCATGCGGTCACGACGGCCTTTGAGTGCCGCACCGATGTTGGAACGGGTGACAGGGCTGGCATCGTATATGTCGATGTAGTTGATACCGCTGTCGAGAGCCACATCCATGAGAGCTATGGAGGCGGCAGAATCAATTTTTTCAAAACCGCCACAGCCGATGCTGATTTCACTAACTTCAAGTCCTGTGTTGCCCAACGGACGGTAGGTCATGGAGTTGGTGGGCTTTTGGCTGCAACCGATTTGAAGGAGCAGAGCCGATGTAAAGAGAATGAGGTTAAGCTTTTTCATTTGTGGAATTATTAATTATGAAAATGCCCAGCCTGAACCAGTATTGGTTGGTTTCGGCTGGGCATATCAAAGTGATTATTCATTAGTTGGCACTGGGTCTGGGGGTCTTCCAGTTGAGGTAGAACTGGACGCCGGCCATTTGGTAGACCTGCCAATGGCCCCAGTTGCCCATACCGCTGAAGTCGGTATCCCATTTGAGGTTGAGGGCAAAGTTGGCGGAGATGAAGGTGGAGAAACGGTAATCGAGCTTCAGTTCGAAATCGAGGTCAGTCTCGAAGATACGTTTCTGGAACCAGTTCTTGCCTTGGAGGTCTGTCCATGTCTCGCCATCGGAGAGCGTATAGTTTTTAGTAGGAACCCCTTCAGAATTGGGCGCATACGCATCTATTGCATCCCATGCCATGTTCTTGGGTTTCTTATAGTCGTAGAAGAGTTCGGCGCGAGCATAGAGGTCGAGGTTGGGCAGGAGGTCCTTTCTAAGGTATTGAGCCTTAACATAGCTACCTAATGCGAAATAGGCATGTTTGAAAGTGGTTGGGTCGTTTCTTCTAAAGTTATCGCCTTGTATAACACCATAGTTACGTCCGGCTGCGATAAGAGAGTCGTTGTAGACAAAAGTGGTCTTACCAGTGAGGAAAGAGAGGGAAATGGACCAGTCGGAACGCTTGTGCTCAAACGAAAGAGCCGTGGTGAGGTAGGCCGGGGCGAAGAAGTCCGAAATGACTTTCTGCGTTTGTGTGGCACCTGATCCACTATATTCAAAGCCTCTGCCAAACTGGGTCTTGAGGTTGGCAGTGAAGCTAGCGCCCCAACCTTTGTAGGCATTCCAAGAAATGGCACTGGTGAGGTCTATTTTATCATTGCTCTTGCGACGGGTCTCAAAGAACGGCAGGTCTTTGCTGTCGTCAAGGTCCTGCCAAGCATAGCCGTAGGCGAGATCGGCGATGTTGTCCCATACAAATTTGGGATGAGTGTACTTGTAGTTGCCGAAGAATGTGGCCGTAGCGTCAATTTGGGAATTACCACTGGTGGCCCAGTTGTTGAAGAAGAATTCACTGACCTTGAGGGCAGGAGTAGAAGAGGTGGTCCATTTGCCGTCAGATAGTTTGACGCGCGTCTCGTCCTGGGCGGTGGCAACGGTGGCAACCATCAGCAGGGCTGCACAAAGTGTAAAGATACGTTTCATATTGATTTGCTGTTATTGATTATTTTCTTGCTGTTTGTTATCAATTAATACAATTTGCAAAGGTACACTTTTTTTTTCAAATAACAAGAAAACAGAAAAGAAAATAACAGATTTTTCAGATTCCTCTTTATCGAATTTATCCAATCTATCACATCTATGCCAGGTGCAATAGAAACAAGCATAGGACGTTTCGGAGTCCAACGACATTGGATAGCATTT
>JAEEIS010000102.1 GCA_016281475.1 Bacteroidales bacterium | reverse complement strand
CTTACGATCAACTACCACCACAGCAGTTCCTATGCAAATGGCGGTGTGGAGTATAACGAGACCCTCTCGTTGGGTCTGTATGCTGAGTCAAAAGTGACTTCTGGCATTGGCGATGTGACTTTGGGCAAGCGGCTGTCGAATAAGCAGACACAGCAATACCTGACTGCCGACCCGGTGCAGACGGTGGCTGCCGATGTCGCTCATCCCTACCTGAGTGGGGAGCCTGTGGTTGGCACCGACCTGCAGTATACCAAGTATGCCGTGTGGCAGTTTGGCAGCCTGTCGGGTAACCAATACAGCTTGAGCAATATGGTGTATGCCCGTGGGGCTTACTATCGTGCCGACGACTTCGAGGGTGGACTGTATCTGTGCAACCCACAGAGCAACGCCATGTTCAACTATACCCATGCAGAGCACACCAACCCGCTGACGGACGGACGCATGAAGGGTGGCTTCAGCCTGACAAAATATGCAAATGGTACGGGAGAATACTATGTGACACTGGCGCAAGGCACGCGCAAGGCCTACGGTTTGGATGCTGCGGGCAGCTGGCAGACCGTCGCCTACGGCAATGGCGGAGAGAACGGGTTCTGGAGCCGCAGATGGAAGTGGGAAGACGCTCCGCTGACACCTCCCGACATCAGCATGAACCCCTCGGGCGTGGTTACTCTGTCGCACTTGCAGGCGGGAACCAACGGCCTCGAATATCGCTATACCACCGACGGCTCTGTACCGACGGCCTCGAGCACTCTGTGGACCGCAACCACCACGGTGACTCTTGCTGAGAATGATATGTTCAAGGCGGTTGCTGTGCTGTCGGGCGTGACCTCGGAGGTCAATAGCTTCAAGGCATTGCGTTGCGAGACCCCCACCATGGAAGGCACCACATTGACCGCAACCGAGGGCGACAGCCTAGTGATGGGTGTGAATCAGGCCTTGGGTTCGGTACACTGGAATATGGAGGAGTCGGAAGGCATAGTCCGCTACGACCAGTCGAGCGTGCGCAGCAGTGAATATGAGACCTATTTCAGAAACGGCGACGTGATGGAGGTGGTGGCATACCGCCACAACAAGCTGGAATCGCAGCCCTTCTACTATACCCAGCAGCAACAGCTGCACTTGGCAGTGACGAATGTGACGGTGGGCGAAGTGGGAACGGACAATACCTATAGTGCCACCATTACCTTCAGCGTGACGGGTTCGGCACAGAACGGGCAGAACCCGCAGCCGCAGTCGTATCAGATACCCTATAGCTTTGCTGGAGTAGACAATGCAGCCGTGAGCGGGTCGGGTACGTGGAATGGCAGCGACGAGTTGGTGTATACCCTCACAGGGCTTAGCGGTGCCGTGATGCTGACGGCGCATGTCGAGCCGCGAGCCGATTTTTCGGACTTCTACACTGCTTCAGAACCGCTGAGCCAGTATATCGTCCCCGCAGGCTACACGCAGACTTTAGCACAGGATGCGAATAATGTGTATCTTATCAACAATGCCCTCGACTTGGTGACGGTGGCGAACACGCCCACTATGTGGAGTGGTAGTTTCAAGGTGATGAACGACATCGACCTGACGGGTATCAACCTGCCGAGCATCGGTGGGAATTATATTGACAAGTCCAATGTAAATCAGACCAATTCTTTTGTGGGTCGTTGGGATGGCAATTACATGGTGATAAGCCATGCCACGAACCCGTTGTTCAAGCAGTGCAGCAATGCGCATGTGTATAATGTGATTATTGCCAATTCCGACATCACAGATACTGGCCTTTGTGGAGCCATCACTGCTGTGGCATTTAAGAATACCCGTATATACAACTGCGGTGTGCGAGGAGAATCGACCGTGTTGGGCAGCAAGGCAACAGGCGGATTGGTGGGTCGTATGTACGACAACGGCCGCGTGGTGAATTGCTACAACTTTGCCTCAGTCACCTCGACAGGTGGCAATGCCGGTGGCATAGTCGGAATGGCGGCTTTAAACTCGACGACAACCTCTCAGACCAGTATTGTGTTCAACTGCGTGAATTATGGCAATGTTACCACCGTTGGCATAGTGGCTCCCATACTGAGTGGTGACAAATATACTAGTGCTTTCAACACGTACAACTATTTTAAGTTAGATATAGAACTGACAGGACGTGAGGGACAAGAGGATGCATATAACTGCGCTTTACCCATTGAGGAACGATTCCTGACGCGGTTTGAGTTCTACCGTACGGTGCTCAATGCCAACCTGAAGAAGGCTGGATGGTGGGTAGACGGCACATTCCGTGAAGAGAACAGCGGTGGTGCGACCATGGGCAAGTGGGTGATTGATAAGAGTATCGCGCCATATCCCGTGGTGCTGCCCAAGTATTCTGAGACGGAAACGGAGAGTTACAGCTATGTGGATGCGAATAGTACTACTATCACAGTCACTCAGCCTAAGGCCATTCGCTACCCGTCGGTGATTAACCCCGACTATGAAAATAGTGCTCGTCGCGATACCCTGCAGCCCTACCAAGGTAAGAAGCTGGGCGAGCTGGGCATAACGGTGAATAGCGGCAGCCCCAACAACGCGATTTTGGCCAGTGGTGCAAGCTTCCCCACGCTTACTAGCCTAGCTACAGCACCCAGCACGTTGAACATCACTGATATGGATACCACCGCCTACGACTACAATTACTACAAGGTGCAGCTGCCCTACTTCCAAGACATCTATGGCTTGGGCAGCAATGTGCAGACCGTTGATGGGCAAGACTATATCGTCACTGGCTGGGATATTACCTCCGTGACGGGAGACCCCAATATTACCTACCATACCTACGTTGCAAGTGACTATGATTTTGCTGACCGCTACTGTATAGAGAAAGACTTGTATGCTCGGAGTGGACGGGTGTTTGCCCAAGGAGGGTACTACAATGTGCCTGAAGGAGTGACGGCTATCACGATAAGTGCACACTGGGGCAAGGCCATCTATCTGGCAGAGACGGCAAATGAGGCATACTATAGTGGAAGTTATACAGTTAACCCTGCGAATTTCTACGGGACTTTAGGAACAACGCTCTATGGCAAGGAGAAAACCGTGTGCCATACGAAAGCTGAAGTAAAGAACCTGCTCAGCAATGTTCCCACAGTGTACGACCAAGCTATTGTGTTGTTGAGCGATTTCCATTATTGTTATCAATCAAATGCGGGTAGTGCTCCTGGGCAGGAGTTTTTCAATTTTGCTGATGATAAGACATATTACCCCTTCACCATTACTACTACTGACGCAGATAATGACCATGAGCCGGATCACGGCTTCTTCCAAAGCTACAAGCAACGGCAAGGCATCAATCCTGTGCGCTATGACTTTATAGCCAATATGGGCATGTCAGTGGCAGGAATAGTGGCAAAAAAACTATATACTACAAGTATTGCAATACCGAGTGGCCATTTCGAAATCACGGAGACAGCCCTTGCCTACTATGGACAATTCGAATACGATAATAATGAAAGCAATAATACGAACAATAATATATATGACGGCAAGCCGAAACAGGCGGGTTCTGCACTGATACTGAATAATGGTGCATTCGATCAAATTGTGTCTAGTCAGAAGAATATTGCGGACAGAACAGCATATATCCATTTGGGCGGACATACGTGGTTTAAGATGTTCTCGCCTGGATTGCATGGCGACGGCAAAAATTATAACGGTGGACGTAATTATACAAAACACTGCCCTGTGACGGTGACGGGAGGCGAGTATGAGGAGTTCTACCTGTCAGGTATGTTTTTGGCCGATGCGGCAGTTCATGCAGACGACCCCCATTTCTATGCCAATGGCGGACGGTTTGGTCAGTATGCTTCGGGCGGTCAGGAGAAGATTGATGGCAATGTCGTAGTGGTGGCAGACCACATTATTGCAGACGAGTTCTATGGTGGAGGCATCAACCCGGCCAAGGCCATTACTGGAAATGTAAGCGTTACGCTTAACAATTCTATTATCGGACTGTATGCCGGCGGACCAAAATTCGGAAACATGGCTACAGGCAAGACGGTGACGACAAGTGCCATAGGCACTACCTTTAGCACCTACTACGGAGCAGGATATGGCGGCACGGGATTGAATCTTTGGCGACATTATAACCTTAGTAGTGGTACTCCAGATTGGCCAACTCAGATGGCTAAATATGTGAAGGGACGTTATTACACAACAAATGCTATGGGCATTGATGTCGATTATAAGTTCGAATACATACCGTTGTCGGGAGGATATGGGAACCATGTGAGCCGATTCTATGCCTATCGAGCCATACTTTCCCCGGCAACGACTAATAATGTTACTTCCACTTTGACCAATTGTACGGTGCTGAACGATTACTATGGCGCAGGCTATGTGGGCGCGGTAAATGGTATCGCCACATCGGTATTGGACGATTGCACCATACATGGAAATGTGTATGCGGGTGGCAATTCGTCAGAGGTACCCAAGGCATTGCTGTACGACCCAGTGACCGTATGGCCTTCGTTCAACAATAAAACTGGCGTTTACACGCTACCAACCAAGCCTACCCCAGAAGAGTATACGTGGACATACAAGAGTAGCGGTTATACAGCCAATTCGACTCAGATAGATGTGGATAACAAACTTATCTACACTAACGTCTCCCTTGACATTATGGGACAGGCGAATGAGACTGAACTGACTATTATGGGCAATACGGTTGTGATGGGTTCTGTGTTCGGTGGCGGTAACTTGGCCGAGGTGGCGGGCAATACTTTGCTGACCATCGGTGAGGCGTCCATCGCTACAGGCGAGGACATCGCCAATCATCGCCCCTATATCTACCACAATGTGTATGGCGGCGGCAATGTGGCCGACGTGGGTACCAATACAGGACTTTCTACTACTACGGTGAACGTGTATCAGGGCTATATGCGGTCGGTGTACGGCGGCGGTAATCAGGGTTCGATAGGTGGCAACACCGTGGTGAACCTGAAGGGCGGTTTTGTGGGATATAGGCCTGCCCAGACTGAGATAGAGAATACATACCCTGGCTCTTCGAGCCACCCCTCTCAAGAGGGGACGGCTGAGCCGATACGCCCTGCCATCGGACGCGACAAGATGTTCTTTGGCGTGTATGGCGGCGGCTATGGCATCGGCACCACGGTGGCTGGTACTGCCACCGTGAATGTGGGTGATGAGACCGAAATGACTGACGATATCAAGGTGTTCGGCTCGGTGTATGGCGGTGGCGAGGCCGGCCAGGTCGGCGGAGGCTACCAGATGGTGACGTTGAAGGAGGGTGAAACGCTGACGAACAATTATTATTATTTCGACGGGTCGCAATATGTCCGTTGCACGGCTGGAGAAGCCCGCGCGGAAGGTATGGACTATTATAAGTTCGTGCCGATTCAGTCCTCGTATGCTGCAACCAGCCAGACGACGAGTGTGAGTGTGGTGTCGGACGGCACTAGGAGCACTGAGATTGGCGGCGCAGTGTACGGTGGCGGCAGAGGCTACTATGTGGCTTTGGAGAACGACACGGTGGCAATGGGTTCGGAAGTGACCTTTACCAGACCTACGGCAGGCGCGGTTTACGGCAACACGAAAGTGGAAATCGGCACCGAGGGCACCACGACAACCGAAACGGACATGTTCGCAGCCACGGAGAAACTGACAATCGGTTCGGTG
>JAEEIS010000101.1 GCA_016281475.1 Bacteroidales bacterium | reverse complement strand
GGAGAGCAGGCTGACGGCAGAGGCCATGATAAGCACCGATGCCAGAATGACCAACAGCAGGGCTATATAGTCGTTGGTGGTATAGTTGAAGGGGATGTTAATCTCCTCGCTGCTGGCTGAAATCATCTTGGGCAGCGAGAGGGCGATGCCGATAAAGCTGGAGAGACCGCTGAGCAGGGCGATGCTGCTGAGCGAGACAATCTTGCCTAATGCCAGTTCAGAGCGTTTCATGGGTGTAACGAGGAGGGTGGCGAAGGTGCCGCGCTCTTTTTCGCCCGCAATGGCACTGGGGGCAATGGCCATGGTGCCGCTGAAGAGCATCATAATGATGAGCATGGGGATGAGCTTGCTGAGTATGTCGCCCACCACTTGGTCGTCGGTAGCTTGGTCGAAACTCTGCTCTTCGCTGTCGGCACGGTTGATGTCGAAGAGGTTCGACTGGCTGTTCTCGTAAGCGGTCAATGCCCCGTCGATGGCATAATAGACACGGCTGGTGGCGTTGTTGGCCGAGTTGTAGTAGATTTCGACATTGGGAGCCAGTGTGCCACTCTGAGGCGAATAGGCGGCAACCAGCGAGTCGAAGTTCAACGGGAAACGTATCAACACCGCATTGAGGTCCTTGTCCTGCAGGGCATCGATGTCGTCCTGCCCGAAGGGGTGCTGCAGCAGGGCCATGCTGCTGTCGGTAGGTGCGAGGAGGGCTGCCATGCTTTCGGGCATGTTCTCCACATGCACAGTGACGAGGTCTTGTTCGCCCTGGGTCTCCATATTGCGGATGCCCACGCCCATGAGGCTGTAGATAAGATATATCAGCAGACCGGGCATGATGACAGAGGTGAACACCAGCTGGCGGTCGCCAAAGAAGCGGGCGAACTCTTTGCGTATGATGGTCCAAGTGTTGCTATGGTTTTTCATTCTTCGTCTCCTTTCTGTGCTTTATAAAGTTCGAAAAAGCGGTCTTCGATGCTCATTCCGTCGCAAACCTCTTCGAGTGTGCCACAGGCCGACAGGCGACCGTCGATGATGATGCCCACGCGGTCGCAAAGGCGTTCCACCAGACTGAAGATGTGGGTGGAGAGGATGATGGTCTTGCCTTCGGAACGCAACTCCTGAAGGTAGTCGGTGACCGTGCGGGCGGTGATGACGTCGAGGCCGTTGGTGGGCTCGTCGAAGATGATGATGTCGGGGTCGTGCACCAACGAGATGACAATGCTCACCTTCTGCTTCATGCCGGTGGAGAGGTTGGCAACCTTCACCTCGGCAAACTTGTCGATACCGAAACGGGCGAAGAGTGCTTGCTTGCGCGCGGCAGCGATGGCAGGCACCACACCGTGCAATTCGCTGAAGAAGTCGAAGAGGTAGTTGGGAGTGAAGAAGTCTTCCAGCTTCAGTTCGCTGGTGAGGAAGGCTATCTTGCCGCGCACCTCTTCGGGCTGGCTGACGACGCTACAGCCGTCCACCCAAGCGTCGCCCTTGTCGGGTTTGATGAGGGTGGCAAGCATACGGAGTGTGGTGGTCTTGCCCGCACCGTTGGGGCCGAGCAGGCCAAATATCTCGCCACTATTGGCTGTCAGTGTCAGGTCGTCGACAGCCACCTTGTGACGCTCATGGGTGCGCTCCAGCCGCTGCTGTTTGCGCGAAAGGGTGAAGGTTTTGCTTAAGCCTTCGATACGTAGGATTTCTGACATGGAATGAATTATTGCTTGATTGTTTGAATGCTTGATTGTTTGAGTGGCTTCCGCCCTACTTCATAGTTCTTAACTCCTATTTCTTACTTCCCCTAGCACTGCCCAGCGGATGAAGGGGATGCGGCGCAGCAGTTCGTAGAGGGCTGGCGAGAGGGTAAAGACGGCAACGATGAGGATGAGGTAGTCTACCACGGGGGGCAGCGGGGTGTAGAGCTTCAGCATATAGCCGAGCGCGGCGATGACAAGATAATGCACGATATAGATGCCATAGCTGCTGCGGGTCATATAGTCGGCAAACGGTGAGGTGTGGTCAGCCCAAGCCTTGAAGCACGCCAACATGGCGAGGATGGCGAGCCAGGCAAAGAGGTTGGTGCTCCAGTGCATCAGGTAGAGCGGTGTGGTGTTGTTCTCGCCCCATGTAGCGCAGGTGAGTGCCACACCCGTCACCACCGTCGGCACGAGCAGCCAACAGGCATAGCGCGAAAGGAAACGCTGCACGCTGTCGCGCGAGAAGAGATAGTAGCCCATCAGGAAGGGGACGAAGTAGGCGGCAGGACGGTAGAGGTTCCACAGCCCCTGCATGCTGTGTTCGTCGGGGTGGGCAATAGAGCCTTGCGCCCCTGCCCAGATAAGGAGGAAGCCGCCCACCAGCAGGAGTGCTAGACGGCAAAGTCTGGACCAACCTCGCGTGGACTGCAGCAGACGACCGACGGCATTGTACAGGCGGTCGCGCTCGATGGCGATAATAATAATCAGCAGCAGCGAGAACACCCACAGCTCCTGAATAAACCACAGCGGGCCGATGCCTGAGAAAGCACATGCCATATAACGGACAGGACCAGCGGGGATGGAGGCAATCTGATTGGGGATGCCCTGCGCCACACCGGCTATCTGAGTGTTGAAATAGCCCGTCATCCATTGAAAGACAAACAGGCCTATCGTGGCAGGGACAAGTAGTTGGCGCGTGCGTTTCTTGAACCATTGTCCCCTTGAGGCGTTTATTGTCAGCCTGGACACCGGGTGGAGAGCATAGCGGCTGCTGATGCCCGCCACAAGGAACAGCAGCATCATAAACCACGGATAGAGGAGATACATCACCACATCCTGTGGCTGTGCCTTGGGGTCGTCCACCCAACCCCCGATGCCGCCAAAGACACCCTTGTTGTTGTAAAAATAGATTACATGGTAGAGGAGGACAAGCAACACTGTCGTCCAACGGATGTTATCCAAAAAGTGTTTTCTAGTCATAATTTTTTGCGTAATTTACTCTCTATTATACAATATGTGATACAGAAGACAGTCAGCAAAACCACCACTGCGACAACAATCACCCTTTCTGCCACCAAGTTTGGCCACAACACGGCAGCGGAGATAACCGCAAAAAGCAAGGCAAGCATCAGCACGCATACCCCCGCCGACACATATCGCAACCCCTCAGGGTCAGGCCCATATTTTATACGCTCCCAACGCCACCGGCCATCAACCCTTTTGACGGTATAGTTGTAATTGTGTTGCGGGTTGAGGGTACAGAAAACCATCAAGGCACATGTCGCCAATTCCACAACGAAGAAAATCAACGGCAGCACGATGCGCATCTGCCTATCATTTCCCAGCACTGCCAACAGCACCGTCTGCGCCAGCAGTATGCCCACCGAGGCAAAAAGCAATATACGGAAGATGGATTTGTTTCTCTCTTTCATGGTTGGTTAACTATTATTGTCACGCCTTTTAGCCATTTCTATTTTCACCGACAACCACAGCACCAATGCAACCGTCAAGACACTCAATACAACGATACACCATCCAGC
>JAEEIS010000100.1 GCA_016281475.1 Bacteroidales bacterium | reverse complement strand
CCGCTATTTTGAAAATCTATGACAATGTATCAAGTTAGGTTAGAA
Organism: Bacteroidales bacterium; assembly: GCA_016281475.1. Next base: position 25,816 of record JAEEIS010000100.1, on the reverse strand, counting down.
AGAAGTGCTGAGAAAGACTTGCAGAAACTAGCGAGAAGCGAGCCTCTCTCCTTCAAGAAAGCATTGGCCTTGATGGATGAACTATACATACACCCAAAAACAGGCACAGGCCATCCCGAGCAGTTAAAAGGCGGTCACAACAATCAATGGTCAAGACGTATCAGCCAAAAACACCGCCTGATATATGAGATTCGTGACACTGAAGTCATCGTAATCGTCATCTCCGCCTATGAGCATTACAGCGACAAATAGTCCACACCTAATCCCCTGTCATACAATTGTAACCACCTAACTTCCATCACATACAACCCACTACTGCACATCCTGATGCCTCACCCCGTAGCCGAACAAGGCGAAGTCGCCTTTCAGCGGGTCGTCGGGGAAGATTTCGGACATCTTCTGTGTGAGGCGGCGTGCCGCCGACATCGTGGCGGAGCCGCATTGTAGCAGTCCCAGCCTCCGTGATTCGGCCAGCACATGTGTGTCCAAGGGCATGATGAGTGTACGACGGTCGATAAAGTCTGCCCACAAGCCCAAGTCCACCAGCGAGCCGCTACGCACCATCCACCGCAGAAACATGCACACCCGCTTGCAAGCCGACCGTGCGTCCTGCGGCACCAGACCACCTATCCCCTCGCCCACGAAATAGCCACATATCGCCTCCACCGCAGCTAGGCCGCTGTCCGCTCGCTCCTTCACGTACGCTCCCAATGTGCCATGCTCCAACAACAATCGTCGGTACGCCCGCAGCAAGGCGTTCATCTGCCCCACTGTGTTGAGCCGATAGAAGCAACCGCAGCCCCCCTTGGGCAACACCTCCTCGAAACTGCCCTCGCGCACCCACGCGTCCATCTCCCCACCGGCACAATCCAGCAGCCACTGAATCTTAGGCATGAACTGCCTGCGGCTGCCATAGCTGAGGCACGACGCCACAAACGCTGTCGCCTCCCGATTCGCCTCGCCCTCCACCTGGTGCATAAACCACGACGGGTCGCCCTCAAGGAACGCCACCGTCTCGTACTCGTCTGCATATCGCATCAATTCTCGACGCACAGATTCTTCTATCATCTTTAGTACTACCTTATTATTGTATTATTTGTCATTTCGTCCGACAATGCAAAGATACTCCTTTTTGCGCTATCCACCAAAAACAATCAACCCGCCACCTCGCCCGCCCCTCGCCTTCAGTATTTATACTATATTTATACTTTATTTATACTTCAGTTATACTATTATGTATAGTATAACTGAAGTATAAATATAGAATAACTAAGGTATAAATACAGAATAAGTGCGGGAAGCACTCGCGGGCTTCGGAGGGTGCGAAAGGGGAGCAAAAGGGGGATGAAAGGGGAACAGATGGAGGACGGATGGAGGACGGATGGAGGGGGTGAAGAGGGGGATGTGGCTAGCGGAGAGACATTTCCTGGGTGAAAAGGCTGTGGCGGTAGTCGTCGAGGAGGGCGATGGGGTCGTGAAGGAAGTCGACGGGGAGGGACTCGGCGGGGAGGCGGTAGGCGGGAGTGTTTTTGAGGTATTGGAGAATGCGGAGTCCGTCGACACGCTCGGCACAGGCACGGACGAAGAGGTTGCGGCTCTTGAAGTTGGCGCGGAGGGGCGACCAAAGGTCGTCGGTGGCAAGTTGCTGGCGGAGGAAGGGGGTCATGGGGGTCTCGATGTCGCCGTCGTAGAGGACTGGAAAGAGGTCGTAGGTAGCCTTGACGGCGGCAAAGCCTTGATCGGAATAGAAAGGGTAGCTATCCTCCATGCCTTCAACCCCCTTGGCGATGGCAGGACCGGTGCCGAATGGGACGCGCGCGGAGACACGTCCTTGTGGGCGAACCACCATGCCCTGCGTACGGTAGGGCTCGACAAACTGGCGCACGAGGCGGCCCGTCTTGGCAAACTTTTGCAGGAGATAGAAGTCCTCGCCGCCTTGCAGGGGGGTGATGCCGCCCACGCGCCTATAAGCCCAAAGGGGGAACGCCATGGCACTGCCGAGTGCGCTGAAAGCGTATGGATTGCCGATGCGTAGCAGACCCAGCAGGTAGTGCCGCATGTAACATTCGTAGCGGAGCATGGGGCGGTCGAGAACGTCATCATTATTAAGGGGGTGATAGTAGGGTACGGAGAAGGCGCTATGGTCGGGGTGGGCGTTCATGGTGGCGAGGAGGGCTTCGAGATAGTTGTCGTCGAAGTCGGTGTCGGCATCGAGACTTACTACCAGCTCGTTGTCGTCGCAGTCCTCCATGATACGCTCGAAAAGCACCTTGCGCGCCCACCCTACGCCCTTGCGTTTGCCCGTCCAGCCGCAGCCCGGGGAACTGCGGTCGATGACGACCACGGGGATGTCGCGCACCTGACGCAGAAGGGCGAGGCATGCCTGGTTTTCCTCGTAGCCGTAGCCGCCCTCTAGGTTGTTGACACAGCAATAGAGGGTGAAACGGCAAAAGGTCTGCCGACACAGCCGCTCGAGCATTGGCGACAGGTTGTCGCGCTCTGCCAGCAGGGGCAGCGCCACCGAGATATGGGCGTAGCGGGGCATCAGTGCTTGACAACCTTCACTGGGCGACCCTCAACATTGAGGATATAGACACCTGCGGGACGGTCGGAGAGGTCGTAATGATAGCTGCCCCTAACGCCTTCGATAGTGATGGGCCCTTGGGTGGGGTTGGGATAGGCTATGATGCCGGCAGTCGCCTGCGGGACGGGGGTGCAGATGCCCTCGGTCGAGGGGTCGTCGAGGTTGTGGACTTCCTTGATATAGTTGATGAGGGCGTGCGACTGGCACTGCCAGTAGTGGTTGAGACGGGTGGTGGAAAGGGTTTTGGAGGTGGAGAGCTCCATGGTGAGCTCGCGCATGTTGTGGTAGTAGTTGAAATAGTCTTGCCGCCCATTGGATATGACATACCAGTCGCCACCGACGATGTAGCCGTTGGAATTGACATCGCGAAAGCGTTGGCTGTCCACCAGCCGACAGGTGTCGACGAAGCGTTTGCATACCTGTTTCCACCACTCATGGTGCTCGTTGAGCTGCTGAAGGGAGGTGAAGCTGTCCCATGGGTAGTTCATCACCTCGGAGCCGCCGTGGAGGTTGGCGCTGAGACGGAAGTTGTGCTGCGAGACGTAGTCAATCATCGCCTCGTTTTCGGGCTGCAGGGGGTCGAGCGGGTCGGTGCCGAAGGGGTCGGGGTAGTTGCGGTTGAGGTCGACATAGTTGGCATTGTAGCGCATGGCGCGGGCGACGGTGTGGTTGCCGCCGCGGTAGGTGCCGTCGGGGTTGGAGAGGGGGTTGATGGAGATGCGGGTGCGGTCGAGGAGGTTGGTGATGTCGGGCGAGGTGCCGTAGCTGCGGAGCAGGGTGTCGCAAAGGCGGAGCATGAGGTAGAAGCCCGTCACCTCGTCGCCGTGCATGGTGGAGGAGTAGAGGAACTCGGGGCGGTAGAGGTCGTTGTCGGACGAGCCTGTGATGGCCAGCGAGAGGATAAGGCGGCCTTGCACGGAGGTGCCGATGGTGTCGATGTGGCAGAGCGTGGGGAAGGTGTCGACGAAACGCTGCATCATGGCAAGGTAGACTTCGTAGGTGGGGTAACGGTTCCACGCGTCCATCTCCTCAAGGGTGGTTGCCATCTCTACTGCCTTGGGCGAGAGGGTGTCGGGGACGGGCGGGAAGGCGTCGGGACGGGGTTTCTGCGCCATGGCGGCGACTGAGGAGAGGAGGAGAAAAAGGGTAAAGATTTTTTTCATGGGAAATCACGCAATTTGAGGTTATTTGTATTATTGCCACCGCCTTTACATACCCCCCGCCTAACGGCGGATCCCTCTCAAGAGGGGACGGCTGATGCGGTTTTTTGCAGCGGACTGTTTGATTATTGTCTAAGATGGATTTTTTGAGGGTTGTTTGATAAAAAAATCTGAGTACTCAGAATAGTCGGATTATTCAGAGTACTCAGAGGTATACTGTTGCAAGGCTTTTAGAAATGAGCCTCCTTGGGGTCGTGGGGGATACCGGTCTTGCGTATCTTGCCGGGGGCCTGCGGGGCACGGGGACGGCTGATGCGATGGGCGGGCTTCTTCTGGCGGGGGATGTACTTGATGTCGCCATCGGAGTTGACCTCGAGACCGTAGACCTTGCCCGTAGTGAGGTTCACCTTGACGTGCCAGTAGTGGCCGCATCCGCCCTCGGTGAGAACGATGTCCTGCGTGAGACGCTCGGCAGCATTCTCGTCCCAGACGAAATTGGCCCACACAATGCGGCAGCCGGTGATGTCGGTGAAGCCGACATACTGACGCTCATAGCGGCGCATGTGCTCGTCGATGACGGGGCACAATCCCTCTTGGTTGATGTGGTAACGGTTGACGTAGGCGATACGCTTCTGAATCAGACGCTCCGCCTCGGCAATATCCTCCTCGGTGGGGGTATAGCGACCGTCCTGGTTCTCGATGGTGAAATCGACATCCCAGCTCTCATGGAAATTGTAGCCATGGTAGTTGCTGCCATTGATTTCCTCATAGTCCCAAGTCTCGACCGGGACAACATAATCCTGCGCCTTGGCCATGCCGCACATTGCGACCGCCATCGCACATATCAGAAAGGTTTTTTTCATCATTCAAATCAGTTTTTTTCTCTGCCCTATAATAACTCAAAAATCGTTGCAAAAGTACATAGATTTTGCAAAATAGACAAAATTTTTTTCAGTGTCAGAAAAAATTCTTATATTTGCAATTTGATAACGAATGTGATACGGAGGATAATTTTTTCTCGGAAAGCACTAATATACAGGTAATAAATACCGTTTCTATAGGGGTCGCTGAGAGAGATTGTCGCCACCGTATCGCTCAGAAAAACGAAAATAATAATTGAAGAAATAAATTTAACACCATGAACAAATTCGTATCTGTAAAAGAAGCTGCCGACAAAATTCAGGACGGCATGACCGTAATGGTAGGCGGATTCCTCGGCGTAGGCAATCCCATTGCTTTAATTGACGCATTGGTTGAGAAAGGGGTCAAGGACCTCACTATCATCTGCAACGATACCGCCTATCCCGAAGTGGGCGTGGGCAAGCTCATCACCAACCACCAAGTGAAGAACCTCATCGCCACCCATATCGGCACCAACAACAACACTATCGACCAGATGAATGCTGGCGAGTTGAACGTTACGCTGCAGCCCCAAGGCACCCTGGCAGAGCAAATCCGTGCCGCTGGCGCAGGCCTCGGCGGCGTGCTGACCACCACCGGGTTGGGCACCGTGGTTGAGAACGGCAAGCAGAAGGTGACCGTGGACGGCAAGGAGTACTTGCTGGAGAAGCCTATCCGCGCCGATGTGGCCATTATCGGAGCCAACATCTGCGACGAGAGCGGCAACTTGGTCTATAAGGGCACTTCGCAGAACTTCTGCCCCATGATGGCAACCGCCGCCGACGTGGTGATTGTGGAGCCGCAGGAGATTGTCAAGACCGGCACCATCGCCCCCGAGAACGTCAAGACTCCCGGAATCTTTGTCGATTTCATTATCAAGAAATAAATAATTGAATTCGGAGTAATCGGAATGATTCGGAATTATTTGAATAATCTGATTACTCCGAAAAATACTAACCCTCAATACCATCTACAACATGGCTGTTACATCTATGCTACGCGTTCGCATGAGCGCAAAGGACGCCCACTACGGTGGCAACTTGGTTGACGGTGCCCACATGGTCCATCTGTTTGGCGACGTGGCGACCGAACTCCTTATCAAACAGGACGGCGACGAAGGACTCTTCTGCGCCTACGACATGGTCGAATTCAAGGCTCCCGTCTACGCGGGCGACTATATCGAAGCCTATGGCGAAATCACCCACGTGGGCAACACCTCGCGCAAGATGAAGTTCGAGGCTTATAAGGTCATCCGCACCCTGCCCGAAATCAGCGCCAGCGCAGCCGAAGTGCTCGAGGAGCGCATCCTCGTCTGCCGTGCCACCGGCACCTGCGTCACTCCCAAAGAGTGCCAGCGCTACAACAAGTAGTATCAGCGTCCTCGAAGCACGCTGACACGTCTTGTATACCTATCAGTGTACAATTAGTGCCACAATGCTAGTTGTACACTGATTTGTTTTATCTGATAATGACGGGTTAAGTATTTCAATTCTCAACTTTCAATTTTCAATTCATGAAGAAACTAGGTATTCTCCCAAAAATCCTTATTGCTATAGCCCTCGGCATAGGCTGCTCGTTCTTTTTCCCCGGATGGGCTGTGCGTGTGTTCCTCACGTTCAATTCTATCTTCAGCAATTTCCTCGGGATGTTCATCCCGCTGCTCATCATCGGATTGGTGGCACCCGGCATTGCCGACCTCGGCAAGGGGGCTGGCAAATTGCTGCTCATCACCGTGGTGCTGGCCTATAGTTCCACTGTGCTCTCGGGGGTATTCACCTATTTCTCATGCTATTTTGCCTACCCCCATATCCTAGGCGACGGGCTGACGGTCCTCGGCAATATGGACATGACCAATGCCCTCACGCCCTACTTCACCATCGAGATGCCCGCCTTCATCTCTGTCACCACAGCACTGGTCATCGCCTTTATGCTGGGCCTCACCACCGCCACCATCAGCGGCACCACCATGAGAGGATTCCTTGCCGACTTCCGCGACATCATCACCACCGTCATTACCAAGGTCATCATCCCCTGCCTGCCGCTCTACATATTTGGCATCTTCCTACAGATGGGAGCCGAGGGCCATGTAGGAGCCGTACTGGGAGCCTTCCTCAAGATTGTCGGCTTCATCTTCCTGCTGCATGTCACCGAGTTGGTGTTCCTCTTCCTCGTGGCGGGACCCATATCCCACAAGAACCCTTTCAAAGCACTCGTCACCATGCTGCCCGCCTACGTCACCGCGCTGGGCACCGCCTCGTCGGCTGCCACCATTCCCGTCACCCTGCAGCAGGCTATCAAGAACGGCGTGCGCTCCGAGACGGCCAGCTTCACCGTGCCCCTCTGCGCCACCATCCACATGCCCTGCAGTATTCTTAAGATTACTGCCGTGGCCTACGCCATCACCCTCAGCATGGGTCTGCCCAGCGACTTCGGCACCTACATGGGCTTCATCATGATGCTCGGCATCACCATGGTCGCCGCACCCGGCGTGCCTGGCGGAGCCATCATGGCAGCCCTGGGGCTCCTGAGCAGCATGCTCGGCTTCGACTCCAACATGCAAGGACTGATGATAGCCATCTACATCGCCATGGACAGTTTCGGCACCGCCGGCAACGTCACCGGCGACGGCGCCATCGCCCTCATCGTCGACCGCATCCGCGGCGAGAAGACGGAGTAAAACCTAGGAAGAAAGAATGTACTTATTAGTCGGAGTTTTGTATAATATTTGTATCTTTGCAATGTGAAGACAATATCATACCGATATAGGTGAAAGCCAAGGACAATCTCCAGTCGAAAAGTCTGCGCTATTTTGTCAGGGCAAACGAGAATCTGCACGGCATCCGTTTTTCTATGGCCCCCTACCGCGAGCAGTCGTGGACGACCAACTACCCATTATATGCTACAGAAGCCTTGATGCCATGGATTGAGAAACAATATTGGTTCTAGTTTGGTATAGGACTAATAATTTCAATAGCATCGAAAATGCTGATTCTTAATAATGTTGTAAAAGCCGAGCACAGAGCAAGCTCGCTTGCTTTGCCTAAATTCAGCAACGTCTCGAAAAAAAACCTCACAAACGGGAATGGGGTCGCGACCAAAAGGATAGCAAAAGTTCTGTAAACTTTTGCCCAGTTTTCGTGCAATGTAGGGTTAAGGACAGCCCTACTACTCAACACCTCGAAGAGACGACAAAATCAGTCATACTATATACTAGAGTGGCTAATATATCGTAAACCTATCGGATTTTAGACACATATCATTATACCATACCTCTATTCGGTATGTACCTGAAGACCAATACCCCTTTGTATCGTTCCCCCAACCATCAAGGTATAAGACATTATTCCCCTCACAAATAGTTTCATTACACGAGTACGAATAACCTCTTGGCGAACCAGTTCCGCTACGAAGGTTTCCATAATTATCATATAATTTCACCTTTAACGTACAACTTCCATCACGAAGACCTATATAAGAAATCTTCGGCTTTAGATACATCGTATTGTAACTATAAATGGTATTCCCATAATATGTTGCTATCATTCCATCACCATGCACATTTCCTATCTCTATTTCATTAATGATAATCGGATAGGTTGCCGCAACCTCTTGTTTGATCTGCAATAACTCTCTATTCTCTTTATATTCTTCGTTATACAAAGACCGATAGTGTTCTTCTTGGACTTTAGTATCGCTCAAGTTTGACCGAACAACAAGAAATGCTATACAAAGGCCCATACACCCTATTGCTAAAACCCATATCCACTTTATCAGATTATCATCAACAGGATTTAACGCACTACTCTTGACATTTCCAACTTTATGGATTGTGCCATCTTTGAGAATCTCATAGACATCTCCATTATCCATTAATTGACAGTCTCTTTGCATTATTACCGTATTTTTTGAACTAGTTTATAATGGCTTGCTAGATACACCATTAACAATACAACTGACAGAAATACAACAGCAATACTTAAGACAGACATCCCATTGAAGACAAGATAATCGTACAACCCATGAAGTAAAGCTGGTATCAATATTGCCAATGTAATGAGTGTGTTTCTATAATGAGGGAATATCCATGAGCAGGCAGCATAATAGCTTCCAATGCCACACCAAACTGCATGAAGGAATGGCAATGATGTAAGTCGTATAATGTTCATTAGAAACGATTGTGTATATACTGTGGATGAAGTCCCACCTTCAAGCAGTAACGCGTAATTCACTGTAGTTTGATATTGTACACCCTCAAAAACACCGAAAGCAATTCCCGACATTAGCCCATAGTATACCACAGTGTCTGGTGTAAGAATCTCTTTGGACCTTGAAAGAATAATTAATATGATTAAAAGTTTTGTAAACTCCTCAGGAACACCTATTCCAATTGTACATCCAAGAATGTTATAACCAATTAGTCCTGTAAGCCCACCAACACCCACTATTGAGAACAATATCACAGTGGTAATTTGAGTAAAAAAAATAGTTATTATTGTTGGCTTTAGCCTTACCTGCTCTGTACAGAACAAATAATAGAAAAATAATCCCCATATAATGGCAAAATAAAGTGACACCACATAAAATATTACCAAATCTGGTAGAATGCCAGATATGTTTATCAGTACCGAAAGTGACAATCCAACAACTGCCATCAACAAAAGCCTGCGGTCTCTTTTCCATGGTTCTGACGAGAAAACTGCTTTGGGCAACAACAAATTGCCCCCAATTGTTTTCAACTGATTCAAGAATGACCCGCTTTGTTGAACTCTTGTAGAGAAACCTTTACTATGCAACACTTCACCGACAGTCGTAATGGAACCCGGATGTAATGTATCATAACATTTCTCACGTGTAAGCACAAGGCCGTTACAGACAAACTCAGCAACTTCTTGTTCGTCAAACGGACCGAGGTTTCCCTCGTCTCGAATTATTATATATGCCATTCAATTATGAACCCGCAGCAACAACAATAAGATTAAAGATGAAGCCGACGGCAAAACCAATCCACGCCCACTTTGCGCAAGCCTTTCCCTTCTCAGACTTGTTGAGTGCAAAATAGAGTATCCAGCCTACAAGAGGGAATAAAAACGATAGAATGTTTAACCCTGTACTGGGTTCGTCACCCAGACTTGACTGAGGCTGCTGGACATGAGGAGTCTGATACCCTCCTGGAGGAACATACGAACCAGAATTGCCTGCAACAATATTGCCACTTGGCCCAATCGCTGCACCAGATTCTTTCATAACCAAGTCAGACCATGGATAATTACTAGCAATTTCCCATGAGCCAATACTTGCTTCCATAACTTCGGTATTGTCAGGCAAATCCATATTTACTATTTGGGTGGCAGTATACGGCCCATACTGCTGCCCATCTAATTTAACATAGAACTGATACATATACTTTTATGTTTATTAATTTGCGTATTCTACTTTAATGCTTCTTGTTACTTGGAGTGGATACGAAAAAATCTCCGCCATTTCACCTCCAATTTTGGGATTGTTCGTATTGCAGATAAGTGTATACTGAGTCAGACTACCTATGAGACGTTGCGTGTATCCATCATTGTCTCGATTCAATAGGTCTAGAATCAGTTTTATGGCTATAGTGGTGACAAAATTAATATCGACTGATATACCTGGTTCAAAAGTACCGACCTCACCCATATAAAGGTGGGTATTAGCTGTTGTACGTCCAGAGCTTTCGCCCAATGCTGCCACAAAATCGGAATATGCAGGCATTCCTTCTGGTAGACAATAGAATATCTCTCCTGCAAAAGCACGTTCCCAACAACCGATAGAAACGAATGGCATTTTGTAAGGCTTTGCTATCATTGCATCAGCATACAAATCACCTTCTCTGTTATCAGCACAACCAATCATTATGCAATCTTCATTGCAGAAATCTTCGAACGCGCCAAGTGCTATTTCCTGAATCATCTTGTTCTCAGTATGTACTTCGGCAGTAGGGTTAATCTGTAATATCCTTTCTTTAATTGCTGTGGTTTTGAACTTTCCTACATCTTGAACTCCACATTGGTGACGGCAGATATTGTGATAACTCATAATATCCATGTCTATCAAAAAGAATCGTCCAACACCAGCCCTTGCTAACTCCAAAGCCACCAAAGAGCCAACAGAACCGCACCCAATAATAATAGCACCCTTTTTCAACATTGTGTCAGATTCAAGAATACCTGTATTGCGAGAAAAGATGTCCATCTTAAGGCAAAATGGCTCTTGCTCACATTCCTCACCATCAGCAACAAAAAAGAGACTATCATTATATTTATATCCAAGCAACTTATCTGAATTCTCAAGAAGATTAATAGGGGGCTCGCTTACTTCTCCCACATACTTTCCTAATAATATCGTATCTTGACAACCTAATGACATTTTAGATTCTCCTATAGACGTGATATTGTAATAATTACTTTCCTTCTGGTAATACCCATACAATTCACATGAATCCATTTTTGACAGCTCATTAGGAAAACATACCGTAGGTCGACGACGTTTCTTTTGACTAAACTTTGCCAAAACATCATTCATTGATAACTCCTTATTCTCCATCTTCTTCTATTTCTGTTCAACATTATCATTATTTGACTCATCAGAGGATGTCTCATTTTTAATCTCGTGTGCTGGAATAGCAGGAATACCTATCTCATCACCGTCCTTTACCACTTTTTCAATTTTCTCCTTAATGCCAAGTACACATACTTTTATAACATTACTGAAAGAAAGTGTCAAGGCACAGATTAACAATATTATAAGAATTTCTTTCCATCGCTTTCTTATCCACAGAAACATACGTTTCAACAATTCTCCCATCAACTCCCTTGTTTTGAATCTCGATAGTTCTATAGTATCCTCATAATCGTCAATAATGGATTTCTCTTGACGAAAAGTCTGTCGTTCTACAGAATGACTTACTTCCATATTGTTTTCAGGTGGTAGCGGATGAATATTTTCGGCACCTGGCACAACATATTTCAACTCAAAAAAAGAGGGAGGAATAATATCGTCTCCAACTTCAACATCTACTTTCTCATATTCTGGGCGATAATTAGTAACAATCCGAGCACAATCAAGATAGTACATCGTAAACCTGAAAGTAGGATCCACATTTACCAATCCAGATATAACGCCTTTCGGCAATTGTCTTGCAAACGTGCTGTTGGTCTGGTCATCAGTTCCTGAAAACACATCCATGTGCCCCGGATGACGATGCCACAAACCCAACAAGGACAAAGGACGCTTGTACTGATTGGCAACAGATTGTGCAAGATAATTGACAAAACGCTCGTCATACTCAAAGTATGCTGTCTGAAAAATACTATGACTACCCGGCGGTAACACCTCCATTACAACCCAGGTGTCGTCAATAATATGTCCTAGCAGGATACCCCCTGTCTCAACCGGATGTTTCTCAAAAGTTTCACGGATAATTGCGTTGTATGCTCTATTCGAGAATACAACTGCACTGCAATTATGGCTCATAATCATATCCCCCCATGTTGATTAAACTTGTCTTTGTCCAAATCACCAGTCAAGACAAGTTCATAGCCGAGAAACCACTTGCATGCCCATCCAAGAACCGAAGCTGCACTAGTGATATCATTTCCTGTCCTTTGGTTATCGGCTTCGTTGGTGCATAAATACAAATCACCTATTGAATCTGTAAGAAGGTGGTATGGGCGGAATCCACATTTATTAATCAGTTCTTGTACATTAGGTACGATAGGATAAACCCGCACAGAAGAACCCATTTGTTGGTGCGGATGGTTGTTCATGTATATGGCCATGACATGGTATTCCATTGGCTGGTGGAATTTGGTTTCATAAACACCGACATTGAGCTTACCAACCCACGCTTTACGACCATCATCTAGTGTCTCTAGTTTGAAATTAGGAAAGGCTTTTTGCATGGCGATACGTTCCAAAGCAAGCAATTGGGGATTAGCTTCATACCATTGTGCAGCCAGTTTCCCTTTGGGAATACTAATTGTTGAATTGTCACCTTGGCTATTTGTTGCTGAGCCATCGTTTTTCAAGGTGATCGTATCGCCACCTAAAAGTTTACGGCGCAACTCTTCTCGTTTGGCTTTTGCCGCAGCATCGTCATCTGCCAGTTTGCCTTTCGGAATGCTGATTGTTGAGTTGTCACCTTGAGTATTGGTTGCGGAACCATCATTTTTTAGGGTGATGGTATCACCGCCTAAAAGTTTACGGCGCAACTCTTCTCGTTTGGCTTTTGCTGCAGCATCGTCATCTGCTGCAAATCTACCACAAGGAATTGATAAAGTCTTTTGCATATTGTTAGTTTTAATTATTTTTTAAATTAATTCCGTATCTCCTCAAAGTTGCTCTCCACTGATTTACAGGAACAATTCGTGCAGTTACAGGTATAGACCACATACCATTATAGTCTTGCGTGTACACAGTCCCATTAGGGTATATTACAAAATTGTCTGGGATGTAGGCAACGGGTGGATCTGATGTTACATTGTATCCATAAAGATATGTGATGCAATTACCCCAACCGTCACATTTCGTGTTTACACGAACATCCTGATGTACCTGTATATACCCAACATTGGGACGATAATAATTGACAATGAAATCACCCGTGTTATCGGCATATGTTGTCATCAATCCACTATACGTAGCACCATAAGCATACCACGATATTTCCATCATGACATTTTTCTGAGCTTGCACATTATTCATAGATAGTGAAGTGAACACCAAAACGGCTAACATTCCTATCCTCCGCCTACTTTTATACTCCCTTGTACACATAAGTACCCATTTCACTGTGGCAGATACCTATGCCAATTAATCTATTCTTTGTTAAGAAGAAAAAAGAAGCGCGGGTATCATAGCTCATCACTTATCCCGCGTACAAGGCCTTCGCATTGCCTACCGTCTGAAGATAAGCAATGCCGAAGCCCACGCTGTAGGTACAACATAAAACTATGGTGTACCATACCATGAACGGTGGCAATTGCTTTATCATGCAGACGGGTTCTGAAGTTGCGAAGTTCTGTACGCCGCAGATAAAACGTTTCGCTCAACGTTTCTTTTTCAATATCCTATCTCCCACCCTCTACTCCACTAGGATAATATAATGCGGTAAATATCAAGAAATTTATCTGCATTATACCCCGTCGACGCTTCGGGTGTTCGACGATGCAAAGATACAACTATTTTTTTATCCTGCGTGTTTTTTACAAAAAAAAACTGCAATTTTCGACTAAACGAATATACTTAATTATTATTAACTGAATTGTTCATCCAATGAAAAAACTCTTATTCCTTATCGTAGCCGTCCTTGCCTTCGGGTGGGGAGGTTTGCAGGCGCAAGTGCGCGTACAGATTAACGGCAGCCAGAGCTTCGACCTCACCGAGGCGGGCGGGCTTTATTTTGCTAATGATAGCATGACTGTCGTCAGCACTGCGGGCGTGGCAGAATACGCCCTCGACGATGTGCATGTCGTCACCTTTACTCCCCAGCTGGGTATCGACAACGTGACTGATGCTCCCGTAACCTTTACTCCCAATCCTGCTATGGACTTTGTCATGGTACAGGGCATTGGGCAGCAGCCCCAAATGGTGACTATTTATAGCGTCGCCGGTGTGAAACTACACGAACAGATGGCAGCCGACGGCAGCCATATCGACCTCAGTCGCCTGCCTGAAGGGGTATATGTAATGCGCTGTGGCGACAAAGTGGCTAAAATAATCAAACAACAATAGGAGGACTGCCTTATGAAGAAATACACGATTATCATAGCCTTGTTTGCCCTCATCGGCATCTCGTCCGCTTACGCCCAAGAACAGCGTGTCGCCCGCGTCCACTATGCTGGCAACGTCATATTCCAGACTCCCGTCCGCACACTCGACAGCATCAAATACACCAATGACAACTACCTTACCTTCCACTATAGCGATGCCACCTGGAGTCGCCCAGTGGAGATGCTCGACAGCCTCACCTTTGCCATGAGCAGCGACACCGACACCACCATCATCACCGACACGGTGGCAGTGGACACTGTGGGCATGATTCGCATTGAGTGGAACGGCAGCAGCGTCACCATCAACAACCCCTACCCTAACGACAGCATCAAGATTACCTCCGAAGGCGGGCATGTGACCGTCAAATCGAACTGCACCACACTCAACAACGTGGTATATAACCTCAGTGGCACCAGCAACGACGGCTGGCTGCTGTTCAGCAAGCTCAGCACTCCCGTCATCTTGCGCATGGACGGTGTGCAGCTCACCTCCGTGGGCAATGCCGCCATCAACATCGACAAGAATCAGAACGCCCTCCTGCATCTCGTAAGAGGCACCACCAACACCTTTATCGATGCCGACAGCAATGTTGATAAGGCGATGGTCTACGGTAAGGGCAGTCTCACCGTGCAAGGCTCTGGCACACTCGACATCACCTCCGCCTACGCCAACGGCCTGCAAGGCAAGCGGGGCGTAACCATCAACCAAGGCACCACCAACGTCACCGTCAGTGGCGACACCAAGAAGGGCATCAAGACCGACCAGCACTTCTACATGAATGGTGGCAGTCTGAACGTTGTGGCATCCGGCTCAATTGAGATAGACACCTCCAGCGACTACGCCACAGGCTACGACTTCTCGTATTGCACTGGCATCAAGACCGGCGATGCCGACGAAGGGACAGTTGGCAACATCGTCATCAACGGTGGCAACCTCACCGTCAGCTGTCCTGCCTCGAACCACGGCGGACGCTGCCTGTCGAGCGACTACGACCTCATCGTCAATGGTGGCTACACTGTGCTCACTACT
The DNA here is from genome assembly GCA_016281475.1 of Bacteroidales bacterium. Next base: position 10,342 of record JAEEIS010000100.1, on the reverse strand, counting down.
GCTGGCGACGGTACCTGTGTGGGTGGTACGGGTCGCAACGCCGTTGACGGCTACGCTAGCACCTGCATCTCTGCCGACAGCAACATCTACATCAACGGCGGCCGTCTCGATGCCCGCAGCACTGGATTGGGCGGTCGCGGCATCAAGGCCGACGGCAAGCTCGTAGTAGGCACCGTGGGTGCTGACGACGACCTCATCTACGTCTATGTCCAAACCAGCGGCAATGCTATCAATCCTGTCAGCAGTGGCGGCGGTTCCTGGGGTGGCAACGACGACTATTTCAAAGGCCTGCCAAAAGGTATCAAGGTGGAGGGTAACATCTACTTCAACAGTGGGCATGTGGGTGCCTACTGCTCACAGACCAGCGGTGACCCCAACGGCGAGGCCATCGAAAGTAAGGACAGCCTCTTCGTCAACGGCGGCATCATCGAGGCTAACGCCTTCGACGACGCGATTAACGCTGCCAACTATCTTGAAATCAACGATGGCAAGCTATGGTGCTACTCTCGTGGCAACGATGCCATCGACTGCAACGGCAACACCAATATCCACGGTGGCCTTATCATCGTGAAAGGCCAAGAGGTGGGCATCGATGCTGCCACAGACGCAGGCGGACACTTCTCGGTGGACGGCGGCATTATCATCACCCAAGGCGACCGCATGGGCGCGTGGGACCGCCCCAACGTGAGCGGTTCGCAACGCTATCTGCAAATAAACAATAATGGCACCAATGGCCTCTGCATCAAGAATAGTGCGGGCGACGTGATACTGATGTACCTCAACACCGCCCCCACGGGCAGCGGCTTCACCGAGGACTATACCGACCCCGGTGCCAAGCCCCCACCCCCTCCGGGAGGTGGCAACACAATAGTATTCTCCTCGCCTGATGTGGTGGACGGCACCTACCAGTACTGGACCACCAGCACCTTCAGCGGTGGCAGCAGCTGGCACGGCTACTACATTGGCAGCACCCCCACCACCTCGGGTAGCAGCCAAAGCACAACCGCACGATAAAAAAGGGAAAGGTGAAAATTGAAATCTCGCGGGAGCGAGCAAATGCCCGCCGCTGCGAAGTTTCAATTTTCACCTTTCAATTTTCAAATTCCTAGCGGCCTACCGCGTGTAGCCGAAGGAGAATAGCACTTGGAAGGGCTTGGCGGTGGGGAGATAGACGCAATTCGGACTTTTTTCAGGGTCAACGGGGAAGGAGATACCACCCACGAGGCCTTTTGTCCAACTTTCGTCAGCTTCCATAAGGTCGCGGATGTCAAACTTATAGAAAGCCCAATGCACGTGCAAGCCGATAAAGAGGTCGTCGGTGATGTAGTATTTGGCACCGATGTTGGCGTCGAAATCGACATACAGTTGAGTGAGGATGTTGTAGTTGGCCTTGGCCGACACGCCGTCGCGACGGTACTTGCTGGGAATACCGGCGTTGATGCCCAGACCTACACCTGCATTGATGATGAACTGCTGGTTGATGCGATAGGCAAGAAAGGGGTTCTCGTAGAAACGCACCTGCTGGGCGTTGAAACCGATGTTCGAAGTGGCTTTGGAGCCGTTGGCATCAGTGTAGTCTACCTTGCCGTTGAAGGGGATGAAGGAGTAGCTGAGCATAGCATGGTTGCCAAAATCAATGGCACGGCCGTGGTCGGTCTCATAACCCCAGAAGAAGCCTGCGGAGAAGCCCATAAGGTTGTTGATACGCTGCGAATTGTCCTCTCCCATTTGGATTTCCATGAACTGCTGTCCAATTGTGGGACCAAGAATGACACCCATCTGGCGTTCGCCTTCACCAGGGCGGTAGATGTAACGAATTTCCTGTGCGCTGGCAATGCCTGCCATGAGCATCAGAACGAAGAGGATGATTTGTTTTTTCATAAGTTGAAAAGATTTTTGTTAATATTTAGTTGATTATATATCCTATCGAAAGAATGGCCGCATGGCAACTTTCGCCTGAGACGATGCCGGGCATACAATATTGATAACCTGCAGTGAGGGTAAAGTCGTCATTAAGTTGGTAGCCTGCCACGGCATTGAAACGCAATCCAAGGTCGAAATCAACAAACTGAACAAAGGCTCCACAATTGACACGCAGGATGAGACGCTCAGAGGGACGATAGTTAAGGCCGTAGCCATATTGGATGCTGACTGCCATGCTGGCAGTATCGGATGGGAGCGACGTGCGCAGATATATGGCTCCTTGTTTGTTGGCACCAATTATTCCGTTGCTCTCGGCATCATGATGGGTCACGCTAATGCCGAAGAGGGGCTGTGGATTGCGACCCTGTGCGAAAGAGACACCGCACGAAAGGGCTATTTGAGTGCTTTGTGAACGAAGAGAGGTCCAAACTGGCCTTGTATTCACGGTCCTCACAAGAGGATCTTTGGGTGTTTTCTGCTTTTTGATATTGTGAGTGATGCTCGTTTCTTGAAAAGCCTGCAATTGTGGCTGCGTGGCGGAGGAATTGATTGAGGGTTGCGCGACAGGCTGGTCGGCTGGAATAGAGGTTGGAGGATTAATAATTGAGGATTGAGTATCTTCGGTAGTGATAATCGGTGTGTCGGTGACTACTGAGATATTGGATGATGGCGGGGTTGTCAGGTTAATCTGAGTAATTGGACTATTCAGATGATTCGGAGTGATTGGAATCATCGGGGTAGTCGGAATTGTTGAAGGAATCTGAGAGGAGGTTTGAGGACGCAGTTCAGCAAGGGAGGGAAGGGTGTTAGGGCCAGAAGTGGGGCGCAGCCATAAAAACCATGCTACACCCAAAAGGATGGCAACACTGGCAGCAGCACTGCCAAACCAGATAGGCAGTGTGCGACGGCGTTGTGGCGGTACTGGAGCAATGGCTTTTTTCGCGTCGTGGCGCGACAGCATGGCAGCAATGTCCTGCTCCGTGTGTCGAGGAGGGGCAGACTGCAGGCGTTCTTTCTCCGCCTGCCATGCCTGCCGATAAGGCTCTAGATTTAGTTCTTCGTTCATAATATCTCCTTTCACTTCTGACGGTCTTTTAATTCTCTCAGACGAACCTTGATGCGGCTCATCCGTGTACGGACAGCCTGTTGGCTGAGGTTCATCTGTTCCGCTATCTCGTCATATTCATATCCTTCAATATAAAGACCCACCAGCTTGCGGTCGTCTGCACCCAGTTGGTCTATCAGATAGTAGAGTTCGCCGAGGAGGGGGTTGGGCGTCTCGTGCCAGTCCGGAAAGTCGCGCTCCACGTCGGTGAGGCTGATTTCGGGATGACGCAATTGGTTACGCCGATAGTAGGCCACCGCCGTGTTGCGGGCAACAGAATAAAGCCACGAGCTGAAACTGCTGTCGCCCTTGAATGAATCGTAGGACTCCCACAAGGTGCAGACAATCTCCTGATAGAGATCTTCTGTCGATTCGTCACGGCGACAGCCATAGAGCCGACATACACTGTATATCAGCGCATCGCACTTTTGCACTTCTGCTACGAACTGCTGCTGGCGAAGACGTTCCTCGGCTGGCGTTCTCTGGTCCATCTAATAGTATGTAGCAAAAAGTGGTCGATTTGTTACATGCACCTAAAAAAAATTTACAATCCTCTTACTTCGGCATCTGTATGGAAGAGGTCTTCGAGCGTGGGATTGGCTATAAATGAAGCTGTTTGCATCCGATGCTCAACAGTATCGGCAATTTGGAGGAACGAGATCTTTCCTTCGATAAATTGCTGCACTGCCACTTCGTTGGCGGCATTCATAATGCAAGGCATATTGCCCCCACGGGCAATAGCTTCGTATGCCAAGGGGAGGCAACGGAATGTTTCGGTATCAGGGTTCTCGAAAGTGAGCTGAGCGTATTTCTCAAAGCTAAGGCGCGGCAAATGGCTCTCAATGCGCTGTGGGAAGCTGAAAGCATATTGGATAGGGGTCTCCATGGTGGGAATGCCCAGCTGTGCCTTGATGCTGCCGTCGACATACTGCACCATCGAATGCACCACCGACTGGGGGTGTACCAACACCTGTATGCGTTCGGCAGGGATGTCGAAAAGCCAGCGCGCCTCAATTACTTCCAATCCTTTGTTCATCAACGAGGCCGAGTCAATCGTCACCTTGCGACCCATGCTCCAGTTGGGGTGCTTGAGGGCGTCAGCGAGTGTCACCTTCTCCAGCTGTTCGCGCTTCCATCCACGGAATGGACCACCCGAGGCGGTGAGCAGTATCTTGTCCACCCCTCCCACTTCGCCAACGAGACTCTGGAAGATGGCCGAATGCTCCGAATCGACGGGCAGGATGGGCACATGGTTGCGTGCCGCCGCATCGGTCACTATCTGCCCCGCCACCACCATAGTTTCCTTGTTGGCAAGGGCTATAGGCTTATGGTGCTCGATGGCACGAAGGGTGGGTCGCAGACCAGCAAAACCCACGATTGATGCCAGCACCATGTCGATAGTCTCCATTTCCATCAAATCGGCAATTGAGTCCATGCCGGCAAACACCTTTATGTCGTGGGACGAAAGAGCCTCCTGCACCTGCTGGTACTTGCTCTCGTCGGCAATTGCCACCACATTGGGGTCGAACTCCAGTGCCTGGGCTATCAATAGGTCGGCATTGCTGCCCGCACACAGCACTTCCACGGCCATCTCGTCACGATGGCGGCGGATGACGTTGAGTGCCTGAGTGCCGATAGAGCCGGTGGATCCTAGTATCGCTATTCTTTTCATTTGGGATAAAACTTGTGGGTTAAAGATTAAAGGTGGGTTATATTAAGTTGTTTTCATTGTCGCGTCTCTTCGAGACGCAGTTTTTCTGTGGTTTGATAATCACCGCACTGCACTTTTTTAGGTGTTGCTCCCTTCTAGTCGCGGCACCGTACAAGACTGCTTGTACGGTGTTATTAAAGGGCTCACCTCTCTGGGGTAATTTATTAGTTTAAGGTTTACTGACGCAACAAAAACAAACTCTAAACACTAACCTCTAACCTCTAAACATTAAATATCTATTTGCGTTTCTTATTCTTCTTTTGTTTCTCTTTTGCCTCCTTGCGCTGTTGCTCAATCTCCTTACGCAGCAGCGAGTCGGCACGAGTATGGCGGTAGACTATTTCTTCATCCTCCACCGCCTGAGTCGTGGTGTCCTTTTCTACACGGAATACCTTTCCGTTGAGGACATCTTGGATGATGGCAATATGCTGCTCGTGTTGGTCTATAATGACCTCAAGCGAGTCGATAATCTGGGCATTACGTATTGTCTCTTCCTTCAACTCCGGCTTGATATAGCCCGGCACAAGGTTGCGTAGCGGTGTAAAGGCGATAAGGAGCGAGGTGAGGATAACAAGCACAATGGCACTGATGCCCACATACGTGAACAGGTTGAGGCCAGTCAACTCCATGGAGAACTTCTCTTGCAGCGTGTCGGTATCCAACACCACAAGACGGTGCTTGTGGCGCATTCGCTCACGAAAGTCCTGCCATTTGTCAGAAAGGCGCAGCCGCATGGCCGCGCCTTTCTCCTTTATTCTATTTGAATTGTCGCTATCCATTAGAAGAACTTGTTGCGCTGGTCAATGACCTTAGCCTTGTCCTTCAGCACCTGCTGCACGCTACGCAGACCCTGCATGAAGCTCTGCTCTTTCTGGCTGCGGATGTTGGCGGGGTCGACGGATGTGGGGTTGTCCATCTTGGCGTTGACCTTGACCATATACACACCCTGTGCGCCCTGGATGGGACCGACAAGGGTATTCTCGGCGGCAGCGGCGATGGCGGACTGAACCTTAGGCTCCATACCATACTTGCCAAGGAAGTAGTCGTTGAACGAGATGCTGTCGAGGGTGTCCACGCTGGCGTTCACCTTGGTGGCAATGGCGTAGATGTCGGCATTGGCGTTCTTAGCCTCTTCCATACGGGACATCAGCAGTTCGCTCTTCTTCTCGTTGCGCACCTGGTTCTCAATCATGTTGCGCACCTGGTCGAGGGTGGCATAACCCACCTTGTACACATCCTTCAAAGCAGCCACGACATACATGTCGTCAGCCTCGAAAATCTGGTCGGCAACGGCACCTTTCTCAGTCTTCTCGTTGAAGGCCCACTGCACGATGCTACGGGCATTGCTGATGCCGCTGACCGAATACTGCATCGGGGTAACCATGGCGTTGCGCACCTGCAGGTTTTCCTGCTGTGCACCGGCGGTCATCTCAGCGTAAGTGCGGTTGTTGCCAGCAAACTTATTGGCTTCATTATATATATTGCGGGTCGTGGCCTCCGAGGCAGCAATAGTGCGGGCGATCGTGGCAACACGATACTTTCTGTGAGGAGTAGTCTTGCCAGTGACCTTGACAACAAAGTAGCCCACCTCGTTGGGGTGACGCATCACAAAGACACCACCCTCAGGAGTGTTGACAATTTCCTCGTTGAGGAAACCGTAGTTGCCGTCCAGCTGCCACTCCATGTCGCCATTGTTGTTAGCCTTCTGGGGGTCGTCTGAATACTGCTCCACGGCCTGCTCAAAGGTCATGGCTCCGCTCTTCACTACATTCAACACACTGTCGGCAAGCTGCTTGGCCTGCTCGTCGCCACGGGTGATGTTGCCACCCACTTTGTCGTTGAAGATGTAGATAGCACTGGCACGCAGGCTGTCAGGACGGTTGGCGACCTTCAGCACCTTGGCCATCATCCATTCGTTGCCGGCAATACGGGGGCTGATAAAGCTGCCCTCGCCAGCTGCCATCAGGGCAGAATCCATCGGGGAAGCAAACTCGCTAGCCTTACGGTAGGTGGAGTCATAGCTGCGGTCCGACTCAGCATTGACAAAGAAAACCAGCTCGTCGGGGTCAATCGTCTGGAACTCCTCCCAGGTCTGTGCCACCGAAGCCTGAATGTCGGCCATATCCTTCTGCGTAGGAGCAATTTGATAGACGATATACTCAATCTCACGCATCTCGTCACGCAGACGGAACTCAGCCTTGTGCTTGTTATAGTATTTCTGATAGTCAGACTCGTCGAGCGTAATCTCGCTGTCGTCCACCGACTGGAACGAGCAGTTCACTGCCGTCACATTGCTCAGCTTGTTGCCCATCTCGGCAATCTGCTTGGCAATGGCGTTGGGCATATACATGCCGCGAGCAATCAGTGCGCTATACTTCTGCTGTTTGCGGTCGTTCTTCACAGCCTTCTCCAACTCAACCCATTCCATGCGCTGGGCGGTATCGAGGTTCTCGAAATTGTCCACATAGTACTGAATGGCCTGCACTTGGTACACGCCCGTCTTGGGGTCGGTAAACGACTGACGGAGATAGGGGTGGATGAAGGTACCCACATACATGTCGCTCATCTCGGCAGGACTCACCGTAAGACCCAGTTTCTCAAACTGCTCGTCGGTCAGAGTCTCCGTCACAAGGTTCTGCCACACCTGCTCACGGATCTGATAATCCACATCGGCAGGCACCTGGCTGACACCCTGCTGGCGTTTATAGTTGTTCTCCATCTCCTCCATAAGTTCGTTGAAGTGCTGATAAGTGATGGTAGTGCCGTTAATCTTGCCCATGTCGGGGATGCCACGGTTGTTCTTGGTTAAGTCACCAATAATGAATGCAACGATAGCCACGCCAACGACGGCAACGGCTATCCACGAGTGTTTTCTAATACTTCCTATGATTCCCATTTGTGAGTATTTTAGTTATATTATTTATTATTTTTTTGCCATTTTAAGCGTGCAAAAGTACAAAGAAATTTCCGTGTACAAAGCTTTTTGCCAAATTTTTTTTAGCAATTTGGCAATACTACAATGTATATCAACACCTTGTATCGATGCAAAAATATTATAAATCGGCACCAAAACCGAATGGAAGCAGGCTTTCTACGCCCTCAATTCGCCGAATTCGCCCTCCTTTCAGATAGCAATAAATTGTCAACTTGTTGCCATACCGCAACTCATATTCCGCCATCACCTGACGGCAGGCTCCACAAGGCGAAGCCTCGGTGTATTCTCCCTCAAAATGTCCCACCACCGCCAACGCCACGACCGCCTGTTCGGGATATTGGGCCGATGCACTGAACAGGGCCGTCCGCTCCGCGCACAACCCCGACGGATAGGCTATATTTTCCTGGTTGCTGCCCTGTACCATCGTGCCGTCGGCCAGCAGCACCGCAGCACCCACATGAAACTTCGAATAGGGGGCATACGCCTTATGCGCCGACTCCATGGCGCATTCCATCAACCTCCGCTCCCCCTCCGGCATCTCCGCCAGCGACCCATACTCGGCATAGTTGATTACAAGCCTCTTTTCTTCCATGACAAATAGTTTATTAGGGGTATTCCCCAAATTTTAATTTTTATTTTTTAATTTCTTTTTATCTTTGCAAACTGATTATGGAAACGTTGAATTTCGAAAAATATTGTGTTCTTGGCCTTTCACCCATGGACGACATCACCGACATCCCCTTCCGCCAGCTCTGCAAGGAGTTCGGTGCTGACCTTCTCATCACCGAATTCATCGCCTCCGAAGCCCTCAACCGCGATGCCGAGAAAAGCCGTCGCAAGATGCTCTTCACCCCTGCCCAGCACCCCATCGGCATCCAAATCTTCGGTGCCGACGAGGACGAACTGCTGCAATGCCTCGACATCGTCGAGCAGCAACAGCCCGACTTCATCGACATCAACTGGGGCTGCCCCGTCCGCAAGGTGGCAGGCAAAGGTGCCGGCAGCGGCATTCTAAAGGATATTCCCAAGATGCTCCGCATCACCGAAGCCCTGGTCCGCCGCGCCCATCTCCCCGTCACCGTCAAGACCCGTCTCGGATATGATGCTAACGATAAGCCCATTGTAGAGCTGGCCGAACGCCTACAGGACATCGGCATCGCCGCCCTCAGCATCCACGGCCGCACCAAGACCCAGATGTACCAAGGCACCGCCGACTGGACCCTCATCGGCCAGGTCAAGAACAACCCACGCATGCACATCCCCATCTTCGGCAACGGCGACATCTCCACCCCCCAACAGGCTCTCGAGGCACGCCGCCGCTACGGCGTCGACGGCATCCTCATCGGCCGTGGAGCCATCGGCAATCCCTGGATATTCGAGCAGACCCAACGCCTGCTCCGTGGCGAAGCGGAACGCCCCGTCACCGTCCAAGAACGTGTCGAAGTCTGCCGCCGCCACCTCCTCGCCGCCATCGATTTCAAAGGCGAGCACACCGCCATCTTCGAGATGCGCAAACACTACGGCGGCTACTTCCGTGGCCTCCGCGACTTCAAGCAATTCCGCATCCCCATGGTCACCACCACCTCCCCCGACGAACTCTTCACCCTCCTCGACCGCGTGGCAGAGCACTACGCCTAAAAATCCTTGATTTTACTTCAATAGGGAGCTACAAAACAAGCAACTCACTATCATTCACGATAATAGCCATATCCATTCATCGTGAATTTATGGAGTACTACTCCCGATTTTTCAAGAAAACACGGAGTATTACTCCGTATTTTCAAAGGATTCACCAACCTCTTTGACTTTTATCTTCGTCTCATTATCGTATCCCTAGATGTCGCACCCCGCACATTCAACAACGTCGAAGTCATGCCGGCAACCCATTTCCTGCAAGAACTGTGGAACCATAAAATCTACTAACCGTAGAGTCGATAACGAATGAAAAATGGCGATTCGTCCCGACAGGGACGCAACCTTGCATAACACGGTACAAGAGGACAGAGTCCTCGCAGTGCCGTGACAAGACTGTCTGAGAGCCAGCGTCCCGTCAGGGACGCGACCTTGCATAACACGGTACAAGAGGACGAAGTCCTCGCAGTGCCGTGATAAGACGGTCGATGAGCCAGCGTCCCGTCAGGGACGCAACCTTGCGTAACACGGTACAAGTGGACAGAGTCCTCGCAGTGCTGTGACAAGACTGTCTGAGAGCCAACGTCCCGTCAGGGACGCGACCTTGCATAACACGGTACAAGAGGACGAAGTCCTCGCAGTGCCGTGACAAGACTGTCTGAGAGCCAGCGTCCCGACAGGAACGCGACTATGCATCCTTCATGAAGAACCGGTTGTCTATAGCCACCTCATTGGCCTCGATAAACCGCCTATACTCCTCAGCAAAAGCCATCTTCTTGTGATGCTCCTTCTGTCCCTTTATATAATTGATGATCTTGTCTCTGTCGTGTATACTGTATGTGAATCCCGCATACTCCTGCGACCATCCAGTGAACTTAGGAAAGTGTGGGGTGGTTTTCATCCATTTACTGGATGACACTTTCAACTCTTTCACAAAAGAGGCCAGAGCCAATGTGGCTGGCAAGGATACCAGCAGATGCACATGGTCGGGCATCCCGCCGATGCGGTACAGTTTGCCGTTATAGCTATTGATGAT
>JAEEIS010000099.1 GCA_016281475.1 Bacteroidales bacterium | reverse complement strand
TGCAGCTACAGGTGATGAACGGCGACATTGGAGTGAACGAGGGGGCACTGGTAGAAAACCAGATAGCCTGCATGTTAGCATCCAAAGCAATACCATTGCACTATTATGACCGAAAAAGCCGCCAAGAGCTGGATTTCATCTATCCCAACAATGGCATGATCAATATCATAGAAGTAAAATCGGGCAATGATTATCGAAAACATTCTTCATTGAATGCTGCCATTGAAAACTTTGCAGACTATATAGGACAAAGCATTGTTCTCGGTCCATGCAATGTATACCAAGACTCCAATATCACATATTTGCCACTCTATATGGCAATGTTCCTTTGAAATAACAGATGGCACGGTTGTTGACAGAGTCATATTATTATGAGCAACCAAAGAATGATTTTTGATATTGACCGGCGCACGGTGACGGAGGGCGACGTGGTGGAGGTGAAGTGGCAGTGCGACGAGGCGGAGAGCGTGAAGCTGACCATTGACAACGGCTACCGCAGCACCGACATACCTCTGGAAACCAGCGGAAACAAACGTTTCAGATTGAACCGTTCGAAGGGACGGACACACCTCACCATCACGGTGAGTATAGGCGGCAAGAGCTATAGCAAACGCATCAACGTGCGGGTGAAGAAGATGCCCACGGTGCGTGCCGAGACTGTTGATGAGCGGGGTCGGCGACAGGGCTGGCTGAGACAGTGGTGGCAGAAGCGGGTGACAAATTGGCATGACTTCCGCACCCGCATGCGTCAAGGGATGCAGGCACTGCCCGAGCGAAAACAGCTGGCAGCAAAAATGCTTGCCCTCATGGGAGTGATATTGATACTGAGTGCTATCTGGCCGAAGATATACGGCTTTGGGATGATGATATTGGTGGCGTATCTTGCCTACGTGATGTTCAAGCGGTAGGATCGTTATTCCTTCGTGAGCAGAGCAGGAGGGTGAGGATTAGGAAGAGGGCGGTGATGAGCAATGCCACGGGGAGGTCGCAATAGATGTCGGTGAGCATGGCATGGGGGAGGGATGAAATCCAGCGGGTAAGTCGGTCAACCGCCACCAGTTCGTGGCTCAACAGCGTTGTCACCCAACCTCCACCCATAAATAGCATCAGCAACACGGTGGCAAGCAGCACCCCTGCAAAGGGCACTACGGTGAGATTGGCAATAAGGAAATAGAGCGGGAACTGGTGGAAATGATACAGCATCAAGGGTAGTGTTGCCATCTGTGCCGCAGTAGAGAGGCAGATAAGTTGCCACGCCTTTAGCGGCAGCCAAAGATACCATTTGGGTTGTATGGGTAGTAGCTGCTGAAGTGGTCGATGCCAAAGCATGATGCCTGCCACAGCTGCGTATGAGAGTTGGAAACCTACGTCGAACAGCAACATCGGCTTGATGAGCAGAAGCAGCCACATGGAGGTACAAAGATTGTTGAAACTATTTGGTTGTCGCTGAAGCATACCCCCAACGAGCAAAAGTGAAAACATCACCCCAGCCCTGAGGGTGGAAGGTGCCATGCCCGTGAGCAATACGAAAAGCCATACCACCCCTATCTGAAATATCCCTTTAGTGACGCGCTGCCACCGTTTCATACCCAAGAAGAAAAGGAGTGCGCCAGCCAGCCACGCCACAATGCCCACATGCAGTCCCGAGACACACAGCAGGTGCGTGATGCCCGCGTCACGAAATTGCTGCTGGGTGGCATCATCCACATCGTCGTGCCATCCTAAAAGAAGGGCTTCAGCTATGCCTTGCTGTTGTGGGGTAAGATCGGTGCGACGTATGCGTTCGACCATTCGGAGCTGGATAGTCTTTGACCACCCGAGGAGAGAGAAGGAGCTGTCGTGTGCGATGGGTTGCCAACGGTCAGCTGGCACGTAGCACTGCCAAAGGATGCCTTTGCGCCGCAGGTGGCGACGGTAGTCGAAATCGTTCCAATTCTCGGGATACTGCGGACGCGCCGAGATGACTAGGCAGTCGCCATAGCGTAGGCGTGCCGACGCACTGTCCTGCCGAATGTAGAGCAGCACCTTGCCATGGGTAGGATGGTCATTGACATTGAGGACCTCGGCAGTGGACTTGTAGCACTTGGGAGTGGTGTGAGGAGTGTCGCAAAGGCGCACAGTGAAGCTGTTGACGGTGGTTGGAAAGGGATTGGAAGGAGCATGGAGCATGGGCAAGACGGCACCTATTCCAATCCAAACGAGCCAAAGCAGGACTGGGAAAAGGGGCTTTCGGACAGTCGGGCGGAGGGATGCCTCCACTATTAATAGCAGCACACACAAACCCACCGTCACACAAAGCCATATCCATGGCGAAAATGGCAGATATTCCGCCAACAGAATACCCACAGCCATGGCCAATGCCAGCCGAAGCATGGGCGCGCGCGCCATCAGGCGGCGGATGAGTTGACGCGGTGTGGGTGTGTTATTGTTTGCCATTTTGCAAAAATACAACTTTTTTTCGTACTTTTGCAAAATAAAATCATCAGTTTGTTATGGCACTACACAACGTCACGGGCAACATAGGGGAGCAGCTGGCTAGGGAATACCTGGAGAAGAAGGGCTTTGCAATCATGGAAACCAACTGGCGGAAGGGTAAATACGAGGTGGACATCATCGCGTATAAGGAAGGGCTGATAGTGTTTGCCGAGGTGAAAACCCGTAGCCGACAGGACTATGGCGAACCGGAAGAGTTTGTCACGATAGATAAACAGAAAGCCTACGTGCGCCTGGCCGACAAATACGTGGTGGCACACAACCGCGAGGAGGAGGTGCGATTTGACATCATCGCGGTGGAGATAGAAGGCCTAGACTACCACATCACTCATCTGGAAAATGCTTTCAACGCGGCGGAATTGAGCCTTATCAGACGTTCCAAGTGAAGCCGTCGAAGGGGTCGACTATGGTACTTGTCTCTGCCGCCTGTTGCTCTGAGAACTCCTGCAGTCGACGGATGCGACGGATGCCCCACTTCCACATGCGGATGTCGAACCAAATGAGCAACAAAAAGAGCACACCGGCCACAAGGCCCTGCCCGTCTTCCATGGTCTCGGGTATCATGAGCAGCGAATCGAAGGTACCATGCAGCAGCATGGGTACAAGGAATGCCAAAAGCATGTAGTGGCGGCGATGACGATTGGTCTCGCCACGATCGCCAAACTTGGCCAATGAGAAGTAATAGCCCATCATCACGCCAAACAAGAAATGACCCGGGACGGAGAGCAGTGCCCGCATGGTTCCCGTGGCCATCGCCTCGGCAAAGACATCCTGCCGCAAGACATAGCCCAGATTCTCAAAGCAGGCAAAGCCCAACGACACAAAGCAGGCATAGACGATGCCGTCGAAATACTCGTCAAATTCTACACTCTTCCATATTGCCCAACGGAGCATGAGGAGTTTGAACAGCTCCTCAGAACAGCCCGCCACAACGAAACCCGTGTAGGCACCTTCCACTATGGGGATAGGAGGAGTGAACTGTATCAGAATACTCTCGAGAATTCCGGCAGGGATGATGGCAAGGGCACCGAAGAGGAAAGCCTTAATCAGTTTGCCGATGGGTTCTTTCTCGAAACGGTCCTGCCTGTATACCACGAAGGCTAGTACGAACACTGGCAAGACGGCTATGGCTATGAGATAGATGTTCATTGAAATTGAAAGTTGAAAATTGAAAATTGAAATTTTTTCTGCGCTGCAAAGATACAGTTTTTTTCTCAACTAGTGACTTTTCTTTAATAAAAAATAGAGTCAAAGCAATATTAAACCAATTGTTACGTTATATAACTAAGAATTTAATTCTAAGTAGGGGCAGACACCGGTGTCTGCCCCTACAACCCTAAAATTTATTGTACAATGCGTTATGTCGACTATTGCATACAAGTTTTTGGCCATCGGATGCAGAAACTGACCATCGATGCTGGTTTCGGCTGCCCTCATCGCGACGGTAAGTTGGGAACGGGCGGCTGCACATTCTGTAACAATAATGCTTTCAATCCATATTATTGCAAGCCTTCGAAGAGCATCACACAACAGATTGACGAGGGCATTGGCTTCCACAGCCGCCGACACCGACAGAGGGTGGGCTATCTGGCCTATCTGCAGGCTTACAGCAATACCTACGCTCCTTTGGCTTTGCTGCGCGAACGCTACGAAGAGGCTCTGACGCATCCGCTGGTGGAGGGACTGGTGATAGCCACGCGGCCCGACTGTGTGGAGGGGGAGACGCTGGACTATATCGCCTCGCTGGCACGGGAGCACTATGTGATGGTGGAATACGGCATCGAGAGCTGTTACGACAGGACTTTGCAGCGCATACACCGTGGGCATGACTTTGCCTGCACCGTCAGCGCCATAGGGGCGACCGCCCTTAGGGGTATACCTTGTGGAGGGCATCTCATACTGGGGCTTCCTGAAGAAAGCCGCGAGGAGATGGTTGCGGAGGCCAAGATATTGTCGCAACTGCCGCTCACCACACTGAAACTCCACCAACTGCAGATACTGCGCGGCTCGCAGATGGGGAAAGACTATCTGAACTACCCGTCATCGGTACCGCCACCGTTCACACTCGAAGAATATGTGGCTTTGGTGTGCGACTTTCTGGAACGGCTGAGGCCCGACATGGTGGTGGAACGCTATGCCGCCAGCGTGCCTCCACGCTATCTGGCAGCACCTGAGCGAAGTTGGAGACATCACGACGGCACACCCGTCAAAGGAAACGAACTGGCAGACATGGTGGAGGCCGAACTCGCCTGCCGTAGGACGCAACAAGGAATCTATTACGGGCAGACACCGGGGTCTGTCCCTACTTTTTATTAAAATGAAATATTCGTTTAATCTTATTGCAATTCTAGTTGCCACATTGCTTTTCAGTTGCTGTGCCACGAACAGGACGATAAGCAAAGATGGGATAATTACCGTGGCCAAGGTGACGGACGAGAACTTCCGAGCCTACCTGCTGGAGAACGGCTATGCCAAGCCCTACAAAGGGTCACTGCACGGGCGAAACAGACTGACCCGACAGGAGGAATGGTTGGAGAGTACCCCCTTGGGGCGCAGCACACTGATTATCGACTGCCACAGGAAGGACATTGCGTCGATGGACGGCATCGAGTTGTTCCCCAATCTGGTGATACTGATTTGCAGCGAGAACCCTATCAGTCGACTCGACCTGCGACACAATCCCAAGCTCAAGCAGCTTGTTGCCATCGAGGCACCTCTGCGCTCGCTCGACGTCAGCCATAATACTGAACTGAAGGTGCTCAACATCAGCTTCCACCAATTGCGCAAACTCGATGTCAGCCACAACACACAGCTGGAGGAGCTGCTCTGCATCTTTGCCCCCGGCATCACTACGCTCGACCTCTCGCACAACCCCAACCTCCATACCCTTTACATCCGCCAGACCAATATACAGCTCATCGACCTCCGACGCAACAATGCCTTCCATGCCCTCCATGCCCTTGAAACACCGCTGGAATATATCGTCGTGTCGCCCCGGCACAACCTCGACAGCATCACCGCCTCGGTCGAAGAGGGCGTGCAGGTGCTCACCCTCTCCCCTACTGCCAAGCTGCCCAAGACACAGCATCTAGACTTGCCCGATACGCTCCCAACTCTCACCCCGCAACATCAAACACGCGTCCAGCGGGTGATGACTCACGCCCAAGCCGCAGCCGAAGGCATCAACGAGGAATACCTGCGCGAGGTGGAGTATCGACCCGCATGGACTATCGACACCGCCACCAAAAGCTTTGAGCAGTGGGGGATGATACGCTCCGACAAGCAGTTGGTGCAATTCATCCTCACATGGAAGATCTTCCTCGAAGGCATCTCGGAGGAGATGGCGGCACAGAACTTCGAGTTCGACAAGCCCTATCGTGGGCACTGCGTGGTCTTCTTTGCCGAAGACGGCTATGCCGACTACTTCCTCTATAACTTCCTCGGCAACGAACGCCCCACCGAAGAGCAGCAACGCCGTTTTGAGCAAGTGATGCAGAAGTACATCGAGAACAACCCCATCGGCTTCTACGGCTCGCGTAAGTTCAGCCAATGCGGCGGCATCAACTTCCAGCCCGGCAAAATCGAGGCGGAGGAGGAATAAACCAAAATCCGAGACCATTGCTGGCCTCGGATTTCATTATGGTTTGAAGGTGCAAGGTCGAAAGAGGCTATTCCTCTTTCAGCAGTTCGTCTATCTCCTCACTGAGGCTGCGGTAATGTTTCTTCATCCGTAGGGCTATAAGCAGCCCGGCAATCAGGCCGGCAAGTCCTCCGAGTAGCTTTGCGGATAAAAAGTCGGGGTTGTTTTTGTAGACAAAGAGTAACAAGAGCAGAGTGATTACACCGCCAGCCGTATAGATGATGGTTTTGTGTCGTTTGGGCGTGTTGGAACTCCTCTCAACACTTTCACGCAGAGATAGCAGACCGGATTTTGAATACATATCGGGTCGCCGCATGCCACGAGTTACAATGAGGCTGTATATAGTCGTGGATATTATTAGCAGGTCGGCTAATAGTATCAGCCACCATGGCCACATGTTGTCATAGAATAGAAATGGGGTAATGAGAACTGTGAAGATGATGAGAAAGACTGAGCATACTAGGTTTAGACGGTACAGTCCTCTGACGTGGCGGCGCACCATGCGGCGCCATACGTCGGTGTTAAAGGTGCTGTGCTGTTGTATATCGTGCTGCAGGTCGCGGAGATCCTGTTGCAGCTCGTTTTTGAGGTCTTGATTCTGATCCATGGTCTGTAGTTTTTAGGTTTGAACGTTTTAAAGTTGCGAGGTTATTTGACTACGTAAGTCCACAGGACTTCCTTAATCTTTTCAACTTTTGGTGGGTTCTATTAATTTCCTTTCATTGTCGCGTCTCTTCGAGACGCAGTTTTCTGGGTTCTTGTTGGTCACCGCACTGCGCATTTTTTAGGTGTTGCTCCCTTCGGTCGCGACACCGTACAAAATGCTTGTACGGTGTTATTAATGGTCTCACCTCTCCGAGGTGACTTATAGAAGTTCCCTTTTTTACCTTTTAAGTGAAACGAACTTTTAAACTTTTATCAATTATTAATCGGTTATTGTTTTGAGTTTTTCACGGATGCGTACTAGGCGCACGCTGACGTTGTCGACGGTGATGCCTAGGATGGCGGCAATCTCATCATAGGGCAAGTCTTCGAGCCAGAGCAGGATCAACGCGCGGTCGAAGGGATGGAGCTTGGCTATGCGTTTGTGCAGGCGCGAGGCTGCCGGGCAGCGGTCTTCCTCGGCGTAGAAATCCATGTCCATCTGCAAGGGGGAGGTGTCTGGGCGACGACGGTGCTTGTTGTTTTGGTTGATGCAGGTGTTCAACGCCACACGGTAGACCCAGGTCCGCTCCTCGCTACGCCCCTCGAAACTGGCAAAGCCCTGCCAAAGGCGGATGAGCGTCTCCTGAAACAGGTCGTCCGCCAGCTGCCGCTCGTCGGCAAAGAGGTAGCAGACGGAATAGATGGTCTGTCGTTGTCGTTCTACCATCTGCTCGAAGTCGGCTTCAAGTTGTTTGTGCTTGTTCATCTGTTACATGTTTTGATGATTTATCATGCCCATTAGACACCAAAACATCGAAAAAACTACAGTCCTATTAAAAAAAATGCCCACACAGAAGGTGGGCTTGGTGTGATTCCGCTGCGATTCGAACGCAGGACCTACTGCTTAGAAGGCAGTTGCTCTATCCAGCTGAGCTACGGAACCGCTTTTTGAGCTCGTCAATTCGTAAATGCGTGAATATGTAAATCAGTGTATCTGATTAACGAATTAATGTATTCACACATTAACACGTTCTCTTGTCGGGACACCCAGATTCGAACTGGGGATCTCCTGCTCCCAAAGCAGGCGCGATAACCGGACTACGCTATATCCCGAAAGCCTCTTGGCCTGTCTTGAAAAAGAAAGACGCCTCGCGGACGTCTCTTTTTCTTTGGCGGAGAAGGGGGGATTCGAACCCCCGGTACCCTAATCGAGTACGACAGTTTAGCAAACTGTTGGTTTCAGCCACTCACCCACCTCTCCGTAGCTGTGCGATTTCTACTCAAAAACCTGTGTTTTCTTTC
>JAEEIS010000098.1 GCA_016281475.1 Bacteroidales bacterium | reverse complement strand
CTTAAGTCCGACATTTGCCGATACTGTATTGTAGACAGCACGATAGGAAGGTTTCTTTACCGAATCGCGAATCAACCCCATGACACTGTATAGGGTGCTGTCGCTAAAGCCATAGTAACGGTTGAAGTCGTTCTGGTAGCCCAGGTCGGCACTCAGCTGGTGGTGGCTTTTGGTGATGAGTTTGCCAAAGGCGGTGATGTCGGTGAGCGAGAAGGGTGCCTGCCCATAGTGGTCGGGCGAGGGCGGCTCGTCGTCAGCAGCAGCCCTACCTATCTTGCCCCACGACGAGCGGTGGGTGGCACGAATGCCGTAGGTCTTGTCGGGATTGCGCAACGAGTTGAAATACACCTCTGCCAAGGGCGACAGATAGTTGCCGAACCCCAGCTTGATATAGTTGTTGTAGAGCTTGGTGGCAGGCTCTCCGATAATGCGTGCCGCCTTGATGCGCGAAGGCTCGTAGAGCGAGGTGAGCCTGCGGGTCGAGATGTCGTAGGTGAACGACTTGGGCATGGTGGCCACCGTGTCAGTGATGGTGGGAGCCACATTTATCTTCTGCGTCTCCTCCACCACAGGTTTGTAGCGGCTGGTGACAACGACACGCTCGTTATAGACATTGCTGTCCGACTGTGCCTGACTCGCCGGAACAAAGGCAAGCGAAGCGACGACGGCAAGGGTTATTTTGACTATACTATTCATAATTAGACTATTTAGATTGTCGTATTTCGAAACAACTGGATTACGGAATTACGACTGGCTTTATTGTTCACTGTTTTCGTTTTCAAGCTCGATGACTATTTCCTCTTCTTCGGGCTGAGGTGCGGGCATTTCCTCTAGCAAGATGGCGTTGCGTTTCTGCAAGGCCAGCTGCACAAGGTCGTCACCTTCATAGTTGTCGATGATACTCTGCAGGGTCTGCTTGGCCTGCAGGTTGTTGCCGCGGGCATGGAATATGTCGGCCCAGAGTATGAACGACTTGGCTAGATAGTAGTCGTTGGCGGGGTCGGCAGTGATGGCCTCAATGGCACGTTCCGCCTCGTCGAGCTGCTGTTGCAGGAAGAGGCTCTCGGCTATGCGGTACGATGCCTCGCCGCTGTAGTCGCCATTGGTGGAATGCTTCAGCAGGCTGTAGACGCTGTCAGCCTGACGGTAGTTGTGTCCGGTCTCGTAATAGGTGCGGGCGATGCAGATGCGGGCCTCGTCGCGCAGCTCGTCGGTAATCTTATATTCGCTCAGCAAGGCGTTGGCAGCCACGCGGATGCTGTCCGCCTGACCCAGTCTCACCCAGCTGCGCAGGTAGCCCACACGACCTGCCATGCGGCTGTTGTCGCTCTCCGCCACTTCCACCAGCTGGGCGTAGAGGTCCAGTGCCATGGTGAAGTTGTTGAGGTTGTAGGCGATATTGGCGGCGTTGTGCAGCGACCGCTCGGTGTAGCTGTTCCTACCCGCCTCAGCCACAGCCTCGTAGTGCGGCAGTGCCTGCTCGTTCTGTCCGCTGCGGAACAGGCAGTCGGCGGCATAGTAGTGCGCCTGCAGATGGAATAGGCCCTCGGGGAATTTCTCCAGATAGTTCTCAAAGCTCCTCACCGCGCTCTCGCAGTCGCCGTTCATATAGAGGTTCTCGGCCGACATATACAGCGTGCTGTCCTGCTCCACGGTCGACACATTGGTCTTGGTGGTACGCTTCACATAGCTGAAATACTCG
Organism: Bacteroidales bacterium; assembly: GCA_016281475.1. Next base: position 8,689 of record JAEEIS010000098.1, on the reverse strand, counting down.
TCCACGCGGTTCTGGCTCACGTAGATATTCTTCACCGTGCTGAGCGCGTCGCGCGCCTCGTCGGTGCCCGCATAGTTGGTCAGCAGCTGGTCGAACACCTCCAACGCCTCGTTGTTGCGGTCGGTGTTGTAGTAGATAAGGCCCATGTTCAGCAACGCCGTCTTCACCAGCGTGTTCTGTGGGTACTTGTTGCGAAAGTTATTGAAATAGAGCAATGCCATGTCGTTATTGTCGCACACCAGATAGGTGTTGCCCACCTCGAATAGGGCCTTGGGTGCCAACGCCGACTCGCCATATTTCTCAAATATCAAGTTCAGGTTGTTCAGTTTCTCGTGATATTTGCCCATCGCGCCATACGACAGTGCCTTCTGGTAGGTGGCATAGTCGGCATCGGCATCGTTGGCCTCTATCACCTTATCGTAATACTTGATGGCCTCGGCATACTTGCTGTCCAGGTAGTAGCAGTCGCCCAAACGGTTGTTCACATCGTTCACCTGATGGCGGTCGATGCTCTTATCCGCCAGCCGCTGGAATATCTTGAAGTCGTCCATCGCATCCGACACCTTGTTCTGCTTCAGCGCGATGTAGCCGTGGGTGTAAAGAGCCTGACGGTAGTAGGGCGAAGTAGTGGCGTTGCTGCTCACCATAAAGCGGTCCAATATCTTCGAGGCGGCATCCACGTCGCCCAGACGGTAGCGCGCTTCGGCATAGAGGTAGTAGGCGTCGGTGGTGTATTTCGGCAGGGCGTTGATTTGCGACGCCTTCTGGAAATAGGTGGCGGCCGACTTCATGTTGCCCGTGTTGAACACCTCGATGCCGCGGTTGATGACGATGCGCTGGTAGGCTTGGTTCATCACGGGGCTGCGATCCTGCATCTTCTCTATCAGCGTCAGCGCGTCCTTGTAGTTGCGCGTGCTGAAATAGAGCGAGGTGAGTATCTCCTGCACCTCGGCCTTGTGGGAGGTGCGCGGATATTTCTGCAAATAGTCCTCGAACGAGCGTATCGACTCGTTGTAGGGGTTGGCGTTGAGCTCGTAGGAGAGCTTGGCGTAGTTGAACAGCGCGTCTTCCTTTATCTTGGCGTCGAAGTCCATCGTCGAGGCTTGGAGGAACATGCTCCGCGCCTCGTTCTTGCGCCCCAGCTTGATGTCTACGTCGCCCAGCACATAGAGCGCATGCTGCGCCACGCTGTCCTCGCAGACGGTCTTTTTCGACAGGTAGTACTGCGCCGAGTCGTACTGGTGCAGCATATAGTGGCAGTAGCCTATCTGGTAGTAGCTGTCCTGCGGCGTGCACGATGCCACCAAAGGGGCCGAATTGCTCTTCTTGCCCTTGCGCATGGTGCCCGTGGCCACCGTCTGCGTAGGGTCGGTAGCGTCGTCGTCCTTGTTGCGCATGGCGGCAGAATAATAGTCGAGCGCGTTCTTATACTCGCCACGATTGAAATAGACTTCTGCCACCATCTGGCGTATCTCGTTCTTCTTGAACACATCCTCCTCCAGCAGCAGTGTCGGGGCCAGCTGCAGCAGCTCGTCGTTCTTGCCCAAGTAATAGTAAATGCGTGCCACATACGACGGCACTATCTTCGCAAAACGGTGGTCCGACTGCAGCTTCTCGAAGTTGCGCAGTGCCAGGTCGTACTTGCCGTCCATATACTGCAGGTGGGCATAATAGTAGAGTGCCGCGCTGGTGTATTTCGACCGTCCGTTAATCTCCTGCGAGAAGAACTTCTTTGCCTCAGCATAGTCCTCGTCGTTGAAATGGCAGTAGCCCACCTTGAAGTTATACTCGCTCCGATGGCCGTACTCCACCTCGCGCGACTGCACCTTCTTGTAGTACTTCAGTGCCTTCTCGTAGTCGCCCGCCGCATAGTGGTAGTTGCCCAAATAGAAATAGGCCATGTTGCAATGCATGCTCTGGGGATACAGCCGCAGGAACTCCGTCAGACGGAAGTCGGCATCATTATTACTCAGCCGTTCGGCACACACCGCGCCAAAGTAGCGCGCCTCGCATGCCATCGCCGCGTCGGTAGCGGCCGCCTCGGTGGACAGCCGGTCGAAAAGATTCTGTGCCGAAGCATACTTTTCTTTCTGAAAGAGGTCCGTCGCCTGGCGGTAGACCTGTCGCAACACCTCGTCCGACGACGACTTCTGCGCAAAAACCGTAGGCACACAAAATGCCAATGCAGCAATAACTAGAAGAACTTTAATTCGTTGCATAAAACAATAGATTCTTATTTAGAGTGTAAAAATACTAATAATAAACAGCATGGCAGCGCATCCCCGCCACCTTTTATAAACAACAAAATGTTAGAATTACGAATACTCCGATCCTTTCAGACCGCTCCGACTCTCTCCGCCCCACTGAGCCCCCTATCTCAGGAAGAACGGCTCATCGTCGTTCGAGTATTGCGGCTTGGGCTGCCACGGCCCGTGCAACAGGATGCCGCTAGCTGGCGGTGGCGTGACCGTGTATTGCAGCTGTCCCTCGGGGTTGATGAGTATGAAATGCGGGTACGACACCACACCGTACTTCTCCAGCAGCTTATAGTTGCCGTTGAAATGCAGCCACGTCCAATTGTACTTCTGTCCCTTCTTGGTATTCTTCAGAAAATGATACATCTTCTGAAACTCTCTGTCGCAACACACGCACACAAACTCCACATTCTTATTCTTGGCATACACGCTGTCCTTGAAGTGTGCCATTGTCTCAATCTCTGCCACGCAATTGGGGTCGCCCACCCGCACAAAAGCCAGATACACCCACTTCCCCTTCATATCCTCCAGCCGCACAGTCCGCTTGTCCACATCGGGCAATGCAAAGGCAGGCATCTCTGCCCCCTCCTCCTGCTGGCGCAACGATGCCGCCAGCCGTTTCGCCAGCTCCTTATGCTCCGCAAACTTGCTCTGTGCCCCCACCATCTCTATCATTCTCACCACCTTGCTGCTCTCGTAATAGCGGTTCAGATAATACGCCTCCTGCAACGCCTCCAACGCCACCAACTCCCTCACCTGCTCGTTGCGCAGCAGCGTGTCAGTGCCCAGCGAGTCGAGGAACACCTTCACGTTCAGCGTATTCACCCAATTGCCCAGCTGCCAGGCGGGTATCTTGTTCGTCCCCTTCGACACACTATTGGCAAACAGCGTGGTGAAGAAAGCCATATAGTTGTCGTCGTAATACATGATGGGCTGCCCCTTGATATAGCGGTTCACCATCTGACGGCGCGTGTCGAAATGCAGGCTGTACTTCATGCTCGCCAGCTGGTAGCGCTTGTAGCGGTTGAAAAACTCGTTCTTCGTGTCGGGAGCCTTCTTCGCCACCTCCGCCTCCAGGCTGTCGAAATAACGCTTCTGCGGGCGGAAACGCGCGTCGAAATAGACCCGGTGCGCATCGATATAGTCCGCCACCACCGCCTCGAAATTCGAAATCATGCCGTTCAGCTCGTCGGCAGGCATATTCACAAACTCCAGCGGCAGCACCTCGGGACTGAGAAACACATTCTTCTTCTCGTCCACATCCCAGTCAAACCGCGGCACATACACCTCGTAGTCCCTGCCCGGCTCCACAAAGAACGACTGGCTGTAGTTCTCAATCTGCAGCATCATCATCGTGGGATAGTTGGCAAACGCCTTCAGCTCAAACGTGCGGTTCGACCCAATCACCGTTTGGTCCACCGTCACCTCCGTGCGCGTCAGCATGTCGCTATAGCGATAGAGCGTCACCTCCTTGCCGGCGCCGTTCACCACCTCGCCATGTATAGTCACATTCGTCTGCGCCACCGCGTGCGTCGCGCCGACCATCAGCAATACAACAGTTAATAAAGAAACTAGACGATTCATCACAGAAAAAATATTTTACAATGTAACGCACCATCGGCACAATTATTGCCCTCCCCACCAAAATATTTTGTTCCGTCCCACACAGTCATCCCCTTTTTGCCCAAACACAGCTCTCCCAAACCGTCCCCACCGACTCCCGCCACCCCACCCACCTCCTTACCGATTCCTACCGATTCTTACCGATTGGCACTCACTTCTTCGCCCTTACAGCAACGAACAGTCTATTATGGGCCCTTTCAAATTAGGCGGTCGGTAAAGGTAAGGTGGGGTATTGCTGGGGCGCAGTCGAAGAAACGCAACTTCACTCAGGCGAAACGTGGTTTATCACGAATTGGGCACGAATTATTCTTGCATTGGCTAGTGGTAAATTGGTGATAATTCGTGTTCTAACAAATGATTTTAATGGGCCTGCGTATCAATCCAATATTTTTGTGTAAATTTGCACCCCAAAACGATTCACCATCCTCAATTATCCATTCGCAATCTCCAGTTCCGCCCATGTATCTGCACATCGATTGCAACAGCTACTTTGCCTCATGCGAGGTTGCCACCCGTCCGGGACTGGAGGGGAAGCCCGTGGTGGTGGCCAACGACAACAAGGCGGGCGGCGGCGTCATCCTCGCCCTCACGGCCGAGGCTAAGGCGTTGGGGCTGAAACGAGGCATTCCCCTGTTTAAGGTGCGCAACCTCATCAAGCTCAACGGCGTGGTGGTATGCCCCGTCGACCACAAGAAATACCGTCGCATCTCACGACAAATCATGGAGGCAGTGCAGCGGCAGGCCATCGTGCTGGACTTTGTACAATACTCCGTCGACGAGTTTTTTGGCACACTGCCCATCGACGACCCCGACGAGGTGCGCCACTATGTGCGTCAAGTGAAGGAGCTGATTACCAGCACCACCGGCATTCCCGTCAGCTGCGGATGCTCGCAGAGCTACACCCTCGCCAAGGTCGCCACCCACTACGCAAAAAAATACAAGGGGTACGAAGGCATTTGTGTCCTCACACCCGAAAGCCGAGAGAAGGCGCTGTCGATGCTCGACATCGCCGATGTGTGGGGCATCGGACGGAAGCACCGCAAGAAGCTACAGGAACGCGGCATACTCACCGCCCAACAGTTTGCCGACTGCGACGAGAAACTGGTCGAGTCGCTCTTCTCAATAACAGGGGTGCGCACATGGCGCGAACTGAAAGGCATCCCCTGCATCGACCTCACCCGTCCCGAACACCAGCGCAGCATCATGCAGAGCCGCACGTTCGTATATATGACCGACCGCTATGACGACCTGGAACAGTACATCCGTACCTTCGCCACCACCTGCGCCGCCCACCTGCGGGAGCAGCACGGTGTGTGCCGCTCGGTGACAGTGTTTCTCGCCACCAACCGCCACCGCGACGACCTAGCACAATACCGCAACAGCGGCAGCGTCAGGCTCCCCTCCCCCACCGCCGACACCCCCACCCTCATTAAGGCGGCACTGGCGGCACTGAAAGGGCTGTACCGCGAAGGCTTTATGTACAAGCAGGCGGGGGTCATCCTCACCGACATCAGCGAGGAACAAGGTATGCAGCTCGACCTCTTCACCGAGCCCGAAGACGAACGCCGACGCAAACTGATGCAAGTAGCCGACGCCCTCAACAAACGCTTCGGCGACGACACCGTGAACTTCGGCAACCACCCCAGCCACGGAGCCCCTCCCGACGAAGAGGAAATGTGATAATTCGCCAATATTTGAATTCGTGAACCAAAGATTCACACATTTACACATTCACGTATTCACAACGAATAAATAAAGACAAAAAAGTCATATATGAGAGAAAAAGTTAAAGGCTATTGAAAAATACACCATACTGAGCAACAGTAGATAACGAAAAACTGTTGTTCTTTTTATTTGTCATGTGGGAAAATCTTTGTATTTTTGCAAGCGGTAACGGCATGTACCGTTAGGCGCGTGGCGTTCCCGACATAACGGCTCACGAGAGCGGTGAGCCACCGAATATTGAATATTAACAGCATTACTATTATTTCGCGTTTACCGAAAGCGTAGGAAACTTAAGGATACAACTCGCGGAAATAAGATGAGGCTTCCTCTAGTGTAGGAACGTTCTCCCAAAGTGATAGTAGTGTTCACGTAGATTGGCGTGGACTACTTATTGGGAGAAAAGGCGAGATTCCTACGCTGCCTTGGTAAACGCATAAGAAGTTCACGTCTTTTTGATTGTTAGGAATAGAACGGAGAAATGTAGTTGGGGGATGGGCGGAGAATCTGAAGTATTGCTGGAAGAAAACGCAAAATGTCGGGAAAAAGTAGTTTTTTTGCAACACTATTCAAAACAATAATAAACAATGAAAAAGATTACAACGGTTGTTTGTCTGCTGACCTTGATATTAACGGGTTTGGAGGCTGAAGGTCAAGGATTGTTTGGCGGAAGAAAGCGCAACAGAGCCCGCAGCGAGCGCACTGACAAGGTGCGATTGGAGACAATGCCCGTGCAGGTGAAGGGCGAGAAGTTTGAGATGGTGCTGGTGAGGGGCGGTTCGTATATGATGGGGTGCGACCCCGAGTTTTGGAGTTTGTCCGCCAGTGCGTTTGCCGAGGGCAGGAGGGTTTATGGGATGAATAAGGTGACAGTGCGAAAGAATGGTCTGATAGGCAAGAACGACGAGATGCCGCGGCATGGGGTGTCGGTGGGCAGTTTCTATATGGGTCGCTATGAGGTGACACAGGCGTTGTGGACGGCGGTGATGGGCTACAATCCGTCGAACTTTGTGGGCGAAGAGCTTCCCGTGGAGCAGGTGAGCTACGACGAGGTGCAGACCTTCATCAGTCGGCTACGCGAACTGACGGGGTTGCCTTTCCGCTTACCGACAGAGGCAGAGTGGGAGTATGCCGCCAGAGGAGGTAAGGAGGCTAAGAGTACGACCTTTGCGGGTTCGGATGAGTTGATGCATGTGTCGTGGACACAGATTAATAGCGGGGATTCGACACATATAGTGGGCGGTTTGGTGCCCAACGAGTTGGGTCTGTACGACATGACAGGCAATGTGTGGGAGTGGTGCAGCGACTGGTATGCTGAAGACGCATACGTCAGAGATGTGGCATCGAACTACAATGTTCCGCCTACGGTGCAGGGACGGCAGCAGTTGAGCGACTATCTGGTAAATATTGGAGAGGAGCGTTCCATCGTGGAGTGCATTCTCGAGACGGCATCGCCTAATGGCCCTGTCAGCGGGGTGACGAAGGTGGGACGCGGAGGCTCGTGGGCCGATGTGGAAGGGGATGCGCGGGTGTCGTACCGCAACTTCTGGCAGCCGAATACGAAGTTGAGTGTGTTGGGGTTCCGGTTGGTATTGTCTGCCGACAGCATTCCTGCTACAGGTTGGATGCCCAACCAGTATGTAATGGACTCGTTGGCGGAAGGCAGGGCATACTCGTCAATGACCACGGAGAGCATGGCACGGCTTGCCAACGGGGCGTTGGAGGGGCTGTTCAGCGTGTCGCCCACGCAGCGGGTGCGTTTCTCAAAGGGCAACCTACAGTACAATGCGGTGGCGGACCAGTGGCGCTTTGCCGAGAATCAGTACGATGTTATCGGATACGACAATTTCTATTACGGTGAGCATTACGCGGGTTGGATAGATTTGTTTGCATTTGGCACCAGCGGCTACCGCAACAGGCCACCGTACTACTTCTCCCTACAAAATATGAATTATGGGAATGGCAAGCGAAATATTGATAGGACGAGTTACGACTGGGGAGTGTACAATGCCATCAGTAACGGAGGCAAACGTGCAGGACAGTGGCGGACGCTGTCGGTGAATGAGTGGGCGTATCTGCTGATGCGTCGACCCAATGCGCAGCTACTGATGTCGCCCGCCTTGATAAATGACCATCAAGGCATCTTGTTGCTACCCGACGATTGGTTGGAGAAGGGTGGCGACACGTTGCAACAGGGGATGATACCCGTGTTCTCGTCGGCCAAATGGACTGAGATAGAGCGGGAGGGTGCTGTGTTTCTGCCTTGTGCAGGGTATGCCAAACTGAACAATTATTACTATGGAGTACCACAGACTGCCGAAATGGAGGTGGTGGGAATTAACACAGGATTTGCAGACCGTGCTGAAACGGCTGCGCCAGTGAGCCAGATGGCGGAACAAGCTAATGGCGGGGTAGACCATACTAATCCAGCCGAAGGTGTCCACTATGGTGATTATGGAACTTCACACATAGATGGGGAAACGCCAGGCGGAATTAGACAAAAAAGAGAATGGGCTAAAAAGTTTGCATATAGGCAACCGTATGAATGGAATGAAGGTTTAGGATATTATTGGACTACCATCCAATATGATAAGCGCAACGCGATGGGCTATTGTTTCCGTTTCGGCGACCTTGGTTTCATCCTCCCTTTAGAGCGGCTGACACGCCTGTCGGTACGGCTTGTACAGGACGAGTGAGAATACACGTATTATTTTGCCTTTTCAGGGCTGTGTTTGATTGATGTTGCCTCCAAATACTTCTCCTTGTAGGGGAAGGGGCCATCGTGGTCGGTAGCACCGCCGTCGAAGCGGAAGCAGACGTGGGAAGAGAAAGGGATGACGTTGTAGGTGTCCAGCTGCCGCTGTCGGGCCTCTTCTGTATAGGGGTTAAGCGACACCTCAAACCAGTAGGTGGACCAGCCACTGGTGAGATAGTGGAAGGTTGCCAGTCCTGTGGGCTTGTAGATGGTCAGTTTCTTGCAGTGGAGAAATTTCAGGAGAGATATAATGCTGTCGTTTAGACATACCCCGCCACTATCGTGGCACCCCTCTAAAGAGGGGATGGCTGACGCGTCATAGGTGTCGGTATCG
>JAEEIS010000097.1 GCA_016281475.1 Bacteroidales bacterium | reverse complement strand
CTAATCCGGTGTACTGGATAGGCATGTTGTAGCCTGCAAATTCGGCCATCTTTGCTCCGAGGGAGATGTGCAAATCGGTGTAGGGAGTGGTTTTCATTATGTAAATATTTGATTAATTATTAATTATATACTTTTTTACCCAATAATTCAATTTACAAATATACACATTTTTTCTTAATTAGCGTGCAAACATGTAAAAATTCTCGTTCAAATACCGTTTCTTACGGTTTTGTACGGCTTCCTACTGCATTGTACCGATTTTTACCGATTGGGAGGCCGATTAAGGCTCTGAGAACAGCAAAGGACCGATGATGTGGTAATGGAAATGGGCGGGTTGTCGGGAGTAAGGGGGGAGGGAGGTGGGAATAGGGCGATAAAAAGTAGTGGCGGGAACGACCCGTTCCCGCCACTAGGGTGTAAGGATTGTCGGGCGCGTTGTCAGCGGACGAGGATTTTGACGGGTTTTTCGTTGCCGACGCGTACGAGGTAGACTCCGCTGCTGGGGAGGTCGAAGGTGGCGTTGTCGGGGTGTTGCGAGGGGAGGCTGGCTATGTGGCGGCCCATGATGTCGAAGATGTGGATGGGCTGCTGCGAGGCTCCTTGGACGGTGAGGCGCAGGTGGTGGGAGGTGATGACGTAGCCGCCGGGCTGGTCGGCATTGGCAATGCCGAGGGTGGAGTGGAAGAAAGCGATGAAGATGGTGTCTTGCGTGAGTGTGACGGAGCGGGGGTTGTCGGTGTTGTCGTCGTGCCAGCGGAGGAATTGGTTGCCGGTGTGGGGCAGGGCGTAGATGAGGATGTTATCACCGAGTGGGTAGAGTCCGGTGCCGGAGACTTGGCCGAGGCTTTCATTGTCGGAGATGACGCAGGCGTAGATGTGGTGGGGATAGGTGGGGCAGCCTGTGAATTGGATGTTGTCGCGGAAGAGGAGGAACGACCGTGTGCCTTTGATGGTGTCTTGTTCGGGGTCGGGGTTGTCGGTGGTGGAGTGGTAGCAGACGGCTTTGTAGTCGGAGGTGGTGTGGGTGTAGAATTTTTCTCCTACAAAACTGGGTATGTTGGAGTTGTCGTCGATGGCCACGACGAGGTTGTCGTTGCCGTTATAGTGGAATTGGTCGTTGAGGATGATGCGGTTCCAGCCTTTGGCGAAGTGGAGTGTGCCGGTGTAGACGGGGGTGAGCTGGCTGAGGGGGACGGGGTCGATGGAGTCGGCGAAGTGGTCGATGGTGGTGTGGCCGAGGTAGATAGTGCAGTTTTCTTTGTCGAGGGCGTTGGTGAAGGCGTAGTGGAATTCGATGGTGGAGATGTTTTGTTCGGGGCCGACTTCGTGGGCCAGGAATATTTGTTGTGAGTAGTTGTAGTTGGCGTTGCTGGTGAAGGGGAGTCCGGTGTGTTGGTTTTCTGTGTCGTAGCCTATGGTCTGGGTGACGGAGTTGTTGCAGAGTTCGGTGTGGAATGTGGTGGTGGTGGCGTAGTTGGTGCTGTCGGCGTAGGTGTTGTTGCCGGTGGGGTCGTAGAGGGCGCGGACGGACCATTCGTAGATGGCGTTGGGTTCGAGGCCGATGATGGTGGTGTGGGTGTTGGTGGTGAGGAGGTATCTGTAGTTTTCGTCGCTGCCTTGCTGGCGATAGCGCACGCGGTAGGCATCGGCATTGCCGCCCCATGTGAGGGTGGCGGTGACGGTGGTGATGTTGGTGTGGTGGAGGTTGGCGGGTTTGGTGCGGTTGGTGTAGCGGAAGGTGATGGTGTTGCCGGGGATGCCGATGTTGTAGATGGAGAAGGTGTAGTCGCGTGAGCCGTCGGAGAGGTAGGGGAAGGGGTTGGTGGAGGGGGAGAATTCGGTGCGGCGGGCGATGGAGGAAAAGAAGGCGTTGCTGAGTTGTCCGTTGGTGCTGTTGTCGGCGGCGTCGGGGCGGAAGATCCATATTTCGTCGAAGTTGTCTATGCCGTCGTAGCCGGCGTTGCCGTTGAAGCGGGTGTCGATGCGGTAGACGAGGAGTCCCTTGCCGGACAGGGTCTTGTCGAAGAGCTCGGTGTTGTCGCGATATTCAACGACGTAGAATTGGTCGGGGTCGGAGCTGGGGAATCGGTAGATGTTGGTGCCGGGGACTGAGTCGGAGACGGAGTGGAGGGTGTAGGTGCCGGGGGAGGTGATGAGGGGGATGCTGTCGAGCCAGTTGCCGTATTTGTATTTCATGTAGGCGCTCATGTTTTGTGGGGGTTTGGAGTTGGAGGCCATCAGGTCCCAATCGCCTACGGGGCTTATGTCGGTGCCGGTGTTGTAGCGGTAGAGGTCGGGGGCACCTAGGGAGTGGAACATTTCGTGGCAGAAGGTGCTGGGGCCGAAGTAGTCGGCGCCCGACCCTTCGAGTGCGAAGTTGAAGGTGCTGACTTGCTTGCCGTTGATGAATGTTTCGTGGCCGTAGAGGTTCCATTTGTGGGGCCAGAGGAGGTCGTTCCATCCGGTGTAGGAGCCTTTGACGACGAAGTTGACGTTGTCGACATAGCCGTCGTTGTCGCAGTCGAGGTTGTAGTGGGCGGGCACGGGGGCGGAGTCGTTGATGTAGTTGACGGCTCCTACCAGCAGCTCGAATTCACGGTCGGTGCGTTCGCTGTAGTTGGTGTAGCCGATGGTGTTGGCTTCGTTGTAGGGCATGAAGTAGCCGCGCGGGTGCGGCGACTGGTAGGAGAGGATGGTGTTGCTGTCGGGCGTGGGGGCGTAGTAGGTGCGGACGAATAGTTTGTTGTAGGAGACGTGCTTGAAGTAGTTGTAGACCGAGGTGACGTTGGCCCGCGACGAGTCGCTCCACATCTGGTCGATGGAGGCGAAGGAGCGGGTGTAGGCGGTGTCGTCGGCAAAGCGGATGAAGATGACCAGGTTGCAGTAGTCGCCGTGGTTGCGGCCGCTGGTCTTGGGCTGCGCAATGCGGTATTGCTCGGGGATGTCCCATGCCTTGCGGCGCTCGAGCCATTCGGCCTTTGTGATTTGCAGGCCGGGCTGTATGCCGAGGGTTGCGGGGCTGATGGTGCCCACGCGATGGGTGGAGGGTTGGATGCCGCCCGAGGGGGAGGGGACGGCATAGACCCAGTAGCCGGCATGGTCTTGCACTATGGTGTAGCCGTCGGCATCGTGGAAGCGGTGGTAGCATTCGTCGCCGGTGACGAAGAAGTGGAGCGTGTCGCCCGATGGTTGGATTTGGTTGACGGGCATGCTCTTTACGTATACGGCATGGGCGGATGGGGATAGTAGGAACGATAAGCTGAAAATGAAAAGGGAGAGCAGCGTTTTTTGTCTCATGGTTGATGGGTTGAAATTGATATGTGGTTATTGCTTTTTATCGACGAGTTGGTAGACCGATTTTTTTAGGCACAATGCCTGCAGGATGCCGCGCAGAGCCAGATAGGCCATGAAGGCGGTCCAGAGGATGTTGTTCCAAAGGATTTGGATTTGCGGGGTGACGGTGGTGTCGCCTATAAGGAGCCGTGTGCCAAGGAAATAGATGGCGAAGAATGCCATTGTGGCCACGAACATACAGTTGCGCATGGCGCGCGAGGCGGTGGCTCCGACGAAGATGCCGTCGAAGAGGAAGGCGGCAAAGCCGCAGACGGGGATGACGAGGGTCCAGAACATGTAGGTCTTGGCCCCGAGGATGATGGAGGGGGCGCGGCTGAAGATGCGGAGGAACCCTGTCCCTCCGACGGCATAGAGGAGGGTGAAGACCACGGTGAGCGCGAGCCCCCAAAGGAGCAGCAGACGGACGGAGAGGCGCAGCGAGCGGCTGTCGCGGGCCCCGATGTAGCGCCCCACCAGCGACTCGCCTGCGTAGGCGAAGCCGTCCATGATGTAGCTGAAGAGGGTGAAGAACTGCATGAGCAGGGCGTCGATGGCGAGGACCTCCTTGCTGATGTGGCCGCTGGCGGCGGTGATGAAGGTAAACACGGTGGCGAGGCATACGGTGCGCAGGAATATGTCGCCGTTGACCTTGAAGAAGCGGCGCATCTCGTTCCAATGCAGCGATTCAGTGAGGACGGCTTTGGCTGTGGCTCCGTATTGTGCGAACACCCAGTCGTATTTTTTCACTATGAAGAAGATGCCCACCGCCAGGCCGCTGTATTGTGCTATGACGGTGCCGAGAGCCACGCCCCAGATGTCCCAATGCAGCACCAGCACGAAAAGCAGGCTGCAGGCGATATTGACGATGTTGAGGAAGATGGCTATCCACATGGGCAACTTGGCGTTCTGCATGCCGATGAACCAGCCTTTGACGGCGTAGAGCCCCAGTGTGGCGGGAGCTGCCCAGATGCGCACAAAGAAGTAGGAGAGTGCCAGCTGTAGCACTTCGGGCCCGTCGCTGACCTGGAAGATGAGCAGCGACAGCCGGCTGAGGGACCATTGCAAGACAATCAGCAGCAGTGCCACCGCCAGCGCGATGGTGATGGCACGCACAAAGATGCGCACTGCCTCGCGCATGTCGTTGGCTCCGTAGGCTTGTGCGGTGAATCCGCTGGTGCCCATACGCAGGAAGCCGAAGTTCCAATAAATCAGATTGAATATCTGTGTCCCGATGGCGATGGCACCCAGATGGGCAACGCTGAGGGTGCCCACAATAGCCATATCCACCATGCCCAGCAGGGGGACGGTGATGTTGGTGATGATGTTGGGCAGTGCGAGGCCTAGGATGCGCTTGTTCATAGTTGGGAGTGGAAAGTTGAAAGTTGAATTAGTTTTGTGAATTGTGATGTGTGAGTTGTGAATGGATTTGGTGAAAGGTAATGTCAATTCACCATTCACGATTCACGACAATTCAACTTTCAACTAATGAATTGTCATTGTAGCTCGCACTGGGCGGCGTTGATGATTTCCTGCGTGGCCTTGTTGGAGACGAAGGCGATGAGGTGGCAGTTGGCGGGGTTCCAGGCTTCGTCTATGCTGAAGGGGAGCACAATCATGCGCTTGGTGCCCTGGTTGCCGTCGGCATCCACGTCGAGCCCCCAAGCGTTGGTCACCACATCGCGTAGCACGTGATTCTGCTCGTAGTTCTCAATCTCGATGATGCCGTCTGAGGTCTTGCTCTCCTGGCTGGTGTAGATTTTGTCTTCGACTACCAGCAGGGTCAGCGTCAGAGGGGTGGCAACGGTTTGGTTGAACTGTATGTGCACCTCGGCGTTGTAGGTGTCGCCGTCTTGGGCACAGGCAACGGTCATGCTTATCTTAGGCGTGGAAGCGAGGATGGCGTCAATCTTGTCGTCGAAACGGGCCTGGGGGTCGAGAATGTCGAAATGGTCAGCGTCGGCCTTATTGCGGTTGAGCAGGGCGGAGGGGAGGTTCTGCGAAGGGGAGAAGAATGCGTTGAACCAGGTGCTTCCGTCTTCGGTGCGGAGGTCCTGCTCGCCGTGGAGGGGCTTGCCGAAATTGTTGGGCACATGCACGGCGGCAAGGATTAGCTGGTCGCCATACTTTTCGCCAAGTTCGTGGAGCACCACATCGGCGTTCGGACAGTTGACACAGCGCACGCCGGTATACTTCTCCACAAAGGCACGCGGAGTGTTGGGGATGGTCGCCTCGCTGTCGTACCAGGTGCCGGAGGCACCGGCAAAGACCACATATTCGTCTTCGGCAATCTTGTCGCAGGCGGTGAATAGCAAGAGGCTGGCAGCTAAAAGGGATAGTATTGAGAAATGTTTCATGTTGATTGAGGTTAGGGGTTATGGGTTAGGGGTTAGAGGTTAGGGGCGGCAGCCGTCCCCTCTTGAGAGGGAAATCGCGAAGCGGGGGGTATGTCTCCTCAACTCTAACCTTTTCAATTTAAAATTTAAAATGAAGTTGTCAAGCTGAATGTAAGGCCGTTGCTGGCTGGCACCTGACGGCACACGCCGCCGATGCACAGCAGACCCTCGCGCTGCTTGCCGTAGCCCAGCTGCAGGCGGGTGGCACCGTGGTTGTAGCCCACGCTCACGTTGTAGTAGTTGCCCACGCCGTCGCGGTAGGCATACTGGTCGCTGACCGAGACGAACCACGCGCTGGTGAAGTTGTATTCCACCAGCCCCATAATCCAGTCGCCGCAACGCTTGTCGTCCACGTTGGGGTCGTACTTGCTGTCGCTGCCCATCCACTCGGCTTCGAAACGGACGACATTCTTCTTGTTGATTTTCCAAGTGAGGTCGCCCACAACCACGTGGTTGTGGTGCAGGGGGCCGTTGTGACCTTCCACCACGGGGTTGAAAATCTGGTAGCCGTAGGTGCAGGTGAGCTTGAGGTCCTTGCTGAGTTTCTTTGCCACCTCGACCGAGGCGTCGGCATAATAGAGGTCGCCCGTCTTGAACCAGTCGGACTGGTAGCCGATACCCACGCCGGGGACCTGGACGGTGTCGATGGCGGTGATGACGGAGGCGTTGAGGTGGATGTCGGTGCCGTATTTGCCGCCGAGCAGGGTCTCTTTCTTAATCTTATACATCACGTCGCCCTGCAGGCCCATCTCGCCGGTGGTCTGAGTGGCGTAGGGATACATGCTCAGGAAGGCGTAGGTGTGCTGCTTGGTGATGGCGGGGATATAGTTGATATAGAGCATCTCGCCCGTTTCAAGCCGTTCCGACTTGTAGCACATATTGTCCACCCGCTTGGCCTGAAGGTTGGCGCTGAAGCCCTTCTGTGAGTAGGTGGCGTTGACCATCAGGGCTTCGCCATTGCGGTAGATGAAGTCGTTGATGATGCTGGGGTCCTGACCCTTGCGGGCATATTCGGTCTGCAGGCCCCAGTTGCCGTAGGCGAGGTCCATGCGCACCGAACCGGCACCTACGTTGAGTGGGAGGTTGTAGGTGTGGCTTTGGTCGACATAGATATTCTCATAATCCTCGTATTTGCTCACAAACCCAGCACCCAAGGTGGCACGCAACTTACTGTCGGCCATCGAGGTGATGATGCTGTTGAGGTTCACTTCGCCGTCGATGCCACGGACCAGGCTGTTGCTGTAGTTCCAATAGTAACGCTGTTTGCCAGCAAGGGCCTTGATGGTGATGCCCTTGAAGGGGCGCAGTGCCACATTGAGGCCGCGCAGAGAGTTGTCAAGCCCCAGGTAGCGGTCCTCGTAGGCGCGGAGAATCATGCCGCTGCCGAACTGCTCATAGAAGTTACCTGCCGTAACGCTAATAATGTCGCCTTGGTAACTGACAAAATAGTTGGCAATGCCTTCGCCTTGATACAGGTTGTCGAAGCCCAGCATGGGGTTCTGATAGGCCTCGAAGCGCAGGCCAGCGCTGAAGTCACCGTTGGTGTAGAGTATGTCGGCGCGGGCGTTCATCAGCAGCTTCTCGGGTACATCCTGTGCGCCGATGACACTGTCGGCACGGGACAATTGACCGTCCAACTGAACGTTGCCCGTCACATGCCCGCCCATGATACCCTGGGCCGATAGCGAATTGTAAACCGATAATTGAAAAATGAGAAATAGAATGATAATAATTGGCTTTTTCATAACAATAGGGGGTAAAATAGAGGTTAGGAAATTGAAAATTGAAAGGTGAAAATTGAAATTATTTGACATATTATTCGCCCCTGCGAGGTTTCAATTTTCAATTTTCAACTGTCATTGCCTTCTTGACCACTTCGAGCAGTTCCTCTTCGCTGCCTTCGACAAACGAGGTGTGCTGCCACACAATCTCGCCCTTGCCGTTGACCACAAAGGTGTGGGGCACGTTCACCACGTTCATGGCGCGCTTGAAATCTTGGTTCTGGTCGAGATACACCTCGTATTCCCAGCCGTTGCCGTCCACATGGGGTTTCACGCGTGCCGCGCTGCGGGCGTCGTCGATGGAGATGGCAACCAGCTTCACGCCGGTCTCCTCCTGCCATTCCTCGTAGACCTCCTTGATGGTGTTGAGCTCGCGGTTGCAGGGTTTGCACCATGTGGCCCAGAAGCTGATGATCATGGGCTTGCCGTCGTTTTGGATGGCCGAGGTCTGCACCGAGGTGCCGTCCAACGCCTTGATGGTGATGTTTTGGGGCAGCTGGGCATTCTGTGCCAGTGCGATGCCGCCGAGTGCAATACATGTAAGTGTTAGGATTAACTTTTTCATGGTAATAATGATTGTTTATTGCTTTGGTATTATTTTTTGTATTATTCTTGTAGTGATGTAGAAAAAAACTACTGTTGGTTTGTGGGCTGGGGAGCGTCGGGGAGCAGCAACGAGCGTAACGACCGATGGGCGGGTGTGTCGGGTAGGGTGCTCAGTGCCTCAATGGCCAGCTGGGTGTGGCGGTCGATGAGCTGTTGTGGGTTGGTGGTGCTCTGCAGGGTGGCATCATGGCGGGCATCGGTGTCGTGCATGTCGTCGCGTATCTGGAACACGATGCCGTAGTGGTAGCCGAAGTCGCGCAGAGCCTGCCTATGGGGTGGTTGTGTCTGGCATCCGATGTGGCAGGCACCCAATTCACAACACGCCGACAGCAGCGAGGCGGTCTTGCTGCCGATGATGTCGATATATGTCTCTGTGTCCAGCGGGCGGTTGGCTGATGCCAATTGTTTCAGCTCGCCTTCGCACATGGTGCGAACCGCATTGTTGACTATGCGGGTTGTGTTGCTGTCGTTTATTTCGTGCAGTGCCGACATGGTTTGCGATAAATAGTAGTCGCCGCAGAGCACCGCCACTTGGTTGCCCCAGCGGTGGCGCACCGAGTCGTTACCGCGACGTAGGGGGGATTCGTCCACCACGTCGTCGTGCATCAAGGTGGCGTTGTGTAGCATTTCAACGATTGTCGCAATGAGGATGTGGCTGTTAGTCGTCGTGCCACAGGCTTTTGCAGCCAGCAACACCAAGAGGGGTCGCAGCCTCTTACCTGGGGTTTGGCTCAGGTATTCTTCAACCTCTTTGAGCAGCGGCACTGTACTGTGTGTGCGACGCTGATATTCCTCTTGGAACAGGTCGAAGTGGGGCTGTGCGGGTTGTATGAGTTCGGTGAGTGTCATGGGGTCAGTTTAAGTGTATTCCTGTGGTGGTGACTAGTGCGATAGGCTTGTTGTGTTCGTCATGGATTGATATGGAGTAGACACATGTGCTGATACCTTGTTTCACACAGTGGGTTTCTGCCACCAGGGTGCCACCTCCTGTTTGTCCAAGGTATTGTATGTTGCTGTTGAGCGACACCCATTGCAGCGGTTCTTCGTCTGCAAGGCAGTGGCTGTTGGCAGCAATGGCAAAGGCAAGGTCGGCAAGGGTGAACGGCACACCGCCCATCACAGCGCCCATAGCATTGCGGTGCAGGGGTGTGAGCGTCAATGAGCAGCGGGCGTACCCCTCTTCGGCAGCCTCGATGCGTATGCCTGTCACTTCGGTGGCGTAGCGGTCGTGGGCGAAACGCTCCTGTGCCTTATGCGTTAAATTCGTCATAGTACTGCGACAGTTTGTTGTAGAGCGGCTTGGACACCTTCACCAGCGGCATGCGCAGGTTGTTGGCTATCATGCCCTGAATCTCTAGCAACGCCTTGATGCCCGACGGGTTGCCCTCCTCGAAGATGGCATTCATCAGTGGCAGCATGCGGTAGTGCAGGGGCAGGGCCTTCTTCAGGTCGCCTTTCAACGCATACTTCACCATGGACGACATCTCTTTGGGCAGCGCGTTGGCTATAACCGAGATAACGCCCGCCGCACCCAACGTAATCATGGGGTAGGTGAGCGAGTCATCGCCTGAAATAACAAGGAATTTTTCGGGTTTGTTTCTCAATATTTGCATCACTTGGGCGATGTTGCCCGAGGCCTCCTTGATGCCGATGATGTTGGGGCATTCCTCTGCCAGTTGCAGAGTGGTGTCGGCGGCGATGTTCACGCCTGTGCGCCCTGGCACATTGTATATCACCACCGGCACAGGCGACGACTCGGCTATTTGCTTAAAGTGCTGTGCCAGTCCGCGCTGGTTGGGCTTGTTGTAGTAGGGGGCCACGGAGAGTATGCCACTGATGCCGTCGAAATTAGTGTTGGCGATGGCATCGGTGACCGCCAGCGTGTTGTTGCCACCCAGCCCCAGCATGATGGGGCAGCGGCCTGCCACGGTCTCGATGATAAAGTCCTGAAGGGCGTGGCGTTCGGTGTCGGTCATGGTGGCGGCTTCGCTGGTGGTGCCCAGTGCCACAATGTAGTCCACGCCGTTGGCTATGATGTTGTTGATTAAGGCCTCCAGCTTGCTAAAGTCGATGGAGACGGGTTTTCTGAATGGTGTCACCAGCGCGACGCCGGTTCCGATAAATGGATTCTTCATAATTCTATATCTTATCGCAATGTTTATATTTTTTGGAGGATAGGGGTTTGGTTTTCTCTCAACGCTAACCTCTAACCTTTTTTTACGTTTACGATGGAGTCTTTCGTATCTTCATGAGAATGTTGAGTAGGTCGGGAAGGTATTGGGAGAGGACCATGGGACCGTTGCCCCGGATGATGAGGTCGTATGTTGAGAGGGTAGCGTCGTGAGTGGGTAGGGTGGTGTCCTGATAGGCGACGCGCAGACTGGACGAGGATGCGAGGGTGACATATTTCCCAAATAGGTTGTCGGTGGGGGTGGCGTTGATAAGCAGGTCGTAGTGATAGCTGGTAAAATCCTTTGTGAGTGTGTCTTTGGGCAGCCCGTATTTGTCCAGATGCTCCTCCATGTTGGTCGGCATCTCAATTATTTTCACAGTCGAGCCATTTTTATCCATGTGGCGCAGAAACTGTGCGATGGTTATCTCTTCGTCTTTGGTGGGAGGGAGTGTGATGAGGCCTATGTTGCGGATGTCGTGTAGGTGCATAATGCGCGTACGGTGAGGCTTCGCCGCCAGCTGTTGCAGTATGGAGGTCCGATGTTGGTCGCGTATTTTCTCTACAGGATTCATTGATGATGGAAAATTGGGTTAGGAGTTAGGGACTGCAGCTTTCTCTCAACACTTTTTTAGTTTAAACGACTTTCTGTGCACGGGTGTGGCTCCGTATTGTGCTAGCGCGGCATAGTGGGCGGCGGTGGGATAGCCTTTGTTGCCGTCCCAGCCATACTGCGGGTATTGTTGGTGTAGTTGGTTCATGTAGTCGTCGCGGTAGGTCTTGGCGAGGATGGATGCCGCCGCGATGGAGAGATACTTGCCGTCGCCCTTGACGATGGTGTAGTAAGGGATAAGGCTTTCGTTGTAGAAACGGTTGCCGTCGATGAGCAGCAGCTCGGGGGTGACAGATAGTTGTGCCACGGCAAGGTTCATAGCGTGCATCGATGCACGGAGGATGTTAATCTTGTCAATCTCTTCTGCCGATACCGATGACACCGCCCATGCCACTGCATCGCGTTCTATCTCGTCGCGCAGCAGATAGCGTTGGCGTTCGGTCAGCTGCTTCGAGTCGTTCAACCTCTCGTTGTGGTAGTCTTTGGGCAGCACCACCGCCGCGGCATACACTGCTCCCGCAAGGCAGCCACGTCCGGCTTCGTCGCAGCCGCATTCTATCAGGTCGGGTGTATGTTGAGACAGTAGCATTACGATAGTATTCTCCAAATGACAAACAAAAGAATAAGCGTCACAAAGAGGAGGTTGGCACCAAACTCTTTGCGACGAGACTCGATAAACAGCGATGTGCAGCAGCAGGCAAATGGCAGTGCAAACGCCTGTGTGGGTACGGGGATGATGCTGGTGTACAGCATATATGCCAGGCTGCCCAATAGGAATAGCAGCAGGGTGGTGATGTTCTTCTTGAAATTGATGTTATGGCTCTGGCTGTTGACAAATGCCGCGCCTATGCCCATGAGCAGTGTCAGTATGAACAGGCTGCTGCCCACCCATTCCAGCCAATTGCCTTTCGCCACCCAATGCGTATCGGTGAAGCTATATAGTATCAAATAGTTACGATAGAACATCTGATTGCCGACAAAGAAGATGGTCTCCATTATCAGATACGGGGCCATGATGCCAAGCAGCAGCATTGTCCAATCGCGCCAACCATACAGGCTGTAGTTGAACATGCTGGTCACCAGTGGGATAAAGAATACCGCCATGGCGGGGCAGAACAATGTGCCTAGCGCGATGCAGCTTGCAGCTCCGAACACCTTGTCCAGCGGCAGCGACAGCAGGGTGGTGGTCAGCATCAGCTGGTCTATCGCCAGCAGGAGCATCAGGCTTCCGAGAACGATGGGGGTGAGGGTAGGGGTGCCCAGACTCATGGCTATCACATAGAACAGCATGGGCATCAACGTGCTTTGGGATATCATCTTGTGGCGGTACAATATCCCATTGAGCAGGAATCCCTCCACCAGCACCAACAGGTATGCTATTATTGTCCCCCACAGTGGCGACAGTAGTCCCGTCAGCCAATAGTATAGCTGCCCGCCTCCAACCATAGGCATCGGTTGCGGGTCGATAAAAACGCCCATCCACATCACTGCTGACACTATCAGTATGATGATGGCCTGCATGAATATGTCGGTACGGAATATCTTCAGCATCTGAAAAGGGGTTAAGGGGGTAGAGGTTAGGGGCGGCAGCTTCTCTCAAATCTAACCCCTAACCTCTAACCATTTATTAATGTACCAATCTTGCCGTGCGGGCTCCGCATTTGACGATATACACGCCGTGCGGCAGCCGTGCCACATCCAGCGTTCCTTCCATCACCACCTCCTTGGTCATAATGGTACGTCCGTCGATGCTGTACACCGTCACGCGCTCAGGCGAATGGCTGCCCGTGAGGACGGTCACCTGGCTCTCGGCAGGATTGGGGTACAGCTGGAGCGACTTGGCAAACCATTTTTCGTCGGCGTTGTTTATGTCCACATGCGCCAAAGCTTCGTTGACGGCGGCCAGTGCGTTCACCTTGCCCCATCCCCAGGCATCGCTCATGCTGTCGCGCTCGTGCAGCGGGCCGGTCTGCTCGTCGTTGCGGGAAGTGCGGCACAGTATTTCGCGTACGTGGCGAGGCGACATGTTGGGGTTGGCTTCCAGCATGAGGGCCACTATGCCCGTGACGGCGGGGCAGCTCATGGATGTACCCGACATTCGCGCCCAGATATATTGGCGGTTGACGTAGGAATAGGTCATCACCGCAGTATAGACTTCGGTAGTGTAATAGTTGATTGACGACACCACGTCGGTTCCGGGTGCTGAGATATCGGGTTTGCGACGGCCGTCGATGACGGGTCCCTTGCTTGAGAAATCGGCCAGTATTCCAGCTTCGAGTTCGCCGTTGGGACGAGTGCGGTCGGCGGCGTGCGCCGCCACGGTGATGCAGCTCTCGGCACATGCAGGTTCGCCTATGCCGCAGGCATTGTCGCCTTTAGTGTAGGCAAGCGAGCGTCCGCGGGTGAATTCGGCACCCATGTTGCCGGCTCCGTTGGCAAGGTTGGTCATATTCCACACATGCACCGTACCCTCTTCGGCGGTGACGGCGATGTGGATTTCGTAGTTTCTGTTCTTGGCTACATTAATTTGTATATGGGGACGGTCGTTAAAGGTGTTGGCCGACTCCACGGTGATGTCGAAGGGCAGGGTGTCGTTGCCACAAGTCAGTGCGCTGTCGAGGTAGAAAGAGCCGTCGGTGGTGTTCACCCAACGGAAACATGCCGAATCCTCGCCATTCACCATGGCAAACGAGCCCGTGAAGGACTTGCCCGGCTCGCCCCACATGATGATGGCTTGTCCGATTTCTTGCGAGCCGTAGTATTTTGCCAGCGAGCGCAGGGTGTCGCTCGTGCCGGGCACGAAGGTTTTAGAGAGGTGGAACTTGTCGTCGCCGCAGTTGCCACCGCTGGTGACAAACACGATGCCGCTGTCCGACAGGTTGTTGATGGCCTGGCTCACCAACGAGGTGCCGTCGATGGGTCCCAGCGTGTACATGCCCCAGCTGTTGTTTATAACCAGACGCTTGCCTTCTTCTTTTGCCACGTTCTTCATCCAGTTGACAGCGTCGATCCATGCCGCGCCGTTGAGGTGGAACGAGGCAAAGAGCAGGTTGGCGTAGGGGGCCTGGCCGGTGTAGTTGCCGTCAATGCCGCGACCGGCGGAAATGCCCGCCACATGGGTGCCGTGGGTGGCATAGCCGTAGAGGCCGAAGGTGTCGCATTTGGCCTGCAACAGGTCGTGACGGTTGTCTATCTCGGTGCCGTAGTCGAAGCCTTCGGGCGCAGGTCCTGCCAGCCTGAACTGGTCCCAAGCGCGCAGCAGGCGGCGGTTGCTCTCTCCGTTGTTGTTGTAGTTGGGGTTCGTGTAGTCGAAGCCCCAGTCGGTGATGCCCACAATCACGCCCTCGCCCGTATAGGCCTGGGGCAGGCCGAGTCCGGCCTGCACGCTGTCGGTGCGGGTGTCGGTGCGGGTGCGGTTCATGGTGGGGAACACGTCGAAGGCCACGCTGTATTGCAGTATGTCGGCATTCTCGTCGAGCAGGGCCGCCTTGTCGGGCGACAGGCGCAGGGTGACGATGTCGCCAGCCTGCGACCCGACCACGATGCCTTGGGCTTTCAGCTTCTGCGCATCGAAATGCTTGCTCACCTTGGCGAGCATCCTAATCTCTTTGTTCACGCCAGCCTTGGTCTGCCGGCTGGCCTTTCTCAGTGCGACCTGGGTGGAGGCGTCGCTTTTGCCGTTGGCATCGAGCCGCACGGTCTGTGCCATTGCCGTTATGCTCACCAGCATAAGGGCCAATAGTATTATTCTCTTCATAATATATATATTAATCAGTTGGATTTATTCCTTCTATCAGGGCATTGCAGGTTCCTCGACGACATCCAGGTCTTTCACCACCTTGCCGTTCTCGTAGATGGCGTGGGTGGTCTGTCCTTCGGAGTCGGTGTAGGCGCCCTCGCCGTGCTGCTTGCCATTGAGCCATGCGCCCACATAGCGTGCGCCGCTGGCATAGGTGTATTCGCCCTGGCCTGACATCTTGCCTTCTTTCCACTGCCCGGAGTAGGTGGCGCCGTTGGGCCACACGCGTGTGCCCTCGCCGTCGGGCATGCCGTTGACCATGTCGCCCTCGTATTTGCCGCCTTTGGCGTAGGTGTAGGTGCCGCGACCAGTCTGGTTGTCGCCGTCAGTGAATACGCCCTTGAAGACGTCGCCGTTGGCATAGTAGAAGGTGCCGTTGCCTACAATCTTGCCATCATCCCAGTTGCCCTCGTAGCGGCCGCCGGAGGCATACTTGTATACGCCTTCGCCTTTCTGCTTGCCTTTCACCCAGTGGCCCTCGTAGATGTCGCCGTTGGCGTAGATCATGGTGCCGTAGCCCGACTGTCGGGTGCGCTCGTCGAACTCGCCCGTATACACATTTCCATTACGGTATTTCATGGAACGCACTTTCTGTGCGTAGCCCAACTGGCTAATAAATAGCGCAGTAAGTAGTAGTACAAATGATAGTTTTGTATTCATAAGTGGATATTATTTTTTTGCAAAGATACACAAAAAAACTGTTTCAAGATAAAAATGGGCACTATTTTTTTTCTTGTTATAATATTTTTTTTACTCACCGGGCTACGCTGCAGTCCTCACGGCACAGCCCCTCCGATGTGCGAAACTCCCAGTTAAAATCATTCGCTTTACTCCTATCAGGGGTGTGTTTGTCGCTGGTATAGCAATGAAGGAGCAACTATGGAGTGAAGAAGGAGCGAAGTTTGGAGGGAGTTACTAGGGGGAGACGGCAGGGGAGGTGCGAAGGAAGAGAGGGGGGTGGAGGGGTGCGAAAGTTTTGAACGCTGCAAGAGGTTGTGGGTTATATTGTTGTGGTTGTTTCAACAGACATTTTTTGCATCTTTTTTTGTTTAATTTAATTATTTGGAATAAAATTAGTATCTTTGCATTCTCAACACATTGTGTAATTTAATAATTAAAACATAACAATATGTCTACAAATCAGATAGTTAAAAAGGACGACATCGTTGTCCGCTTTGCTGGCGATTCTGGTGACGGTATGCAGCTGTCGGGAACGCTGTTCTCGGACGCTTCAGCCCTCACGGGTAACGACATTGCCACGTTCCCGGACTATCCTGCCGAAATCCGCGCTCCGCACAACACCATCGCGGGCGTTTCGGGCTACCAGGTGCATGTGGGCAACCACATCTACAGCTCGGGCGACAAGTGCGACATCTTGGTCGCCATGAACCCCGCCTCCCTCAAGTCGAACATGAAGTGGGCCAAGAAAGGTGCCACAGTGATAGTGGATATCGACACCTTCACCGACGAGGCTCTGGAGAAGGCTGGCTACAAGGACAACCCCTTCAGCGACGAGATGGAGCGCGACTATACCATCGTCAAGGCTCCCGTCACTTCGTTCACCGCCCGTATCGGCCAGGAGCAGGGTGCCGACAAGAAGACTGCCGACAAGTGCCGCAACATGTTTGCCCTCGGCATCATCTTCTATATGACGCACAAGACGCTCGACCAGACGTTTGCCTATCTGGAGCGTAAGTTTGCCAAGAAGCCCGACGTGGTGAAGCTGAACAAGGCTGTGCTGACCGAGGGTTACGAATATGCCGACAAGCTGGAGGTGGTGCACGGCCACATCTTCGAGGTTGCCAAGGCTTCCGAGATGCCCAAGGGACGCTACCGCAACATTACCGGTAACGTTGCCACGGCATGGGGTCTGCTGGCCGCAGCTGAGCGCAGCGGCCGCCGCCTGTTCCTGGGCAGCTATCCTATCACTCCCGCCACGGATGTGATGGTTGAGCTGGCTAAGAACAAGGGCTTGGGCGCAAGAGTGTTCCAAGCTGAGGACGAAATCGCGGGCATCTGCTCCGCCATCGGCGCGAGCTATGCCGGCGCGCTGGCATGCACCAGCACGTCTGGTCCCGGTCTGTCGCTGAAGAGCGAGGCCTTGGGTCTGGCGGTGATGACCGAGCTGCCTCTGGTTGTTGTTGATGTGCAGCGTGGCGGTCCCTCCACGGGTCTGCCCACCAAGACCGAGCAGAGCGACCTGAACCAGGCCTTGTATGGCCGCAACGGCGAGGCTCCCCTTATCGTGGTGGCTGCCAGCAGCAGCGCGAACTGCTTCTACTGGGCCTATACCGCTGCCAAGCTGGCTCTGGAGCACATGACCCCCGTCATCCTGCTGACCGACGGCTATCTGGGCAACGGCTCGCAGCTGTTCCGCATCCCGAAGGTGGCTGACCTGCCGAGCATCACGCCGCGTCTGGCCAAGCCGAATGACCCGGACTACCGTCCGTTCCGTCGCGACCCCGAGACGTTCGCACGCGAATGGGCACTGCCCGGAATGGAAGGCCTGCGCCACCGCGTGGGCGGTTTGGAGAAATGCCCCGACGGGCCTCTGAGCACCGACCCAGAGAACCACGCCTTGATGACCTACAACCGTCAGGAGAAGGTGAACCGCGTGGCCAACTACATCCCCGACCAGGAGGTGACGGGCAATCCCGATGCCGACCTGCTGGTGGTGGGTTGGGGCGGCACTGCCGGCGCACTCACCCTCGCCGTCGAGGAGATGAACAACGAGGGCAAGAAGGTCGCCTACACGCACTTCAACTATATCTGCCCGCTGCCTAAGAACACCGGCGACATCCTCCGCAAGTACAAGAAGATTGTGGTTTGCGAGCTGAACAACGGCCAGTTCCTCGGCTACCTCCGCACACAGTTCCCCGACTGCCCCATGCATCAGTACAACAAGATTATGGGTCTGCCCTTCGAGGTTGGCGAGTTAAAAGAATGTTTCACCAAAATTTTAGGAGAATAAGTCATGGCAAAGAGACATTTCGTTCCCAAAGCGGACAAAGATTATACAAAGGCTGACTTTACCAGCGACCAGATGGTGAAGTGGTGCCCGGGCTGCGGCGACCACGCCATCCTCTCCTCGCTGTTGAACACCTTCCCCAAGACTGGGCATAAGAAGGAGAATATCTGCATGGTGTCCGGTATCGGATGCTCATCGCGTATTCCTTATTATGTGGACACCTATGGCTTCCACAGCATCCACGGTCGTGCCTGCGCTATCGCCACGGGCGTGAAGCTCGCCAATCCCGCGCTGAGCGTGTGGGTGAACATGGGCGACGGCGACTCGATGGCTATCGGTGGCAACCACCTGATTCATGCCGTGCGTCGTAACCAGGACTTCAACATTACCATTTTCAACAATGAGATCTACGGTCTGACCAAGGGCCAGTACAGCCCCACTACCAAGTTTGGACAGATTACCAAGACCTCGCCGTTCGGCACCATCGACTACCCGTTCAACCCCGGTGAGCTGGTGATGGGTGCACAGGGCACTTTCTTCGCCCGTTCGCTCGACTGCGTACCTCCGCTGACCTCGCAGGTGATGGAGGCCGCTGCCAAGCACGATGGCACCAGTGTGGTGGAAGTGCTGCAGAACTGCATGATATTTAACGATAAGACCCACGCCGCCATTACCGACCGTGCTGTGCGCGACGACCGCACCATCGTGCTGGAGAATGGCAAGCCCATGATTTTCGGCAAGGAGAAGAACAAGGGCATCCGTTTCAACGGACGTTGCCTTGAGGCCGTCACTATCGGTGAGAACGGTGTCACCATCGACGATATCATGATTCACCATGAGGACACCGAGGATACAGGCATCCACATGATGCTGGCCCGCATGAGCGGCGACCTGCCTGTGGCTCTGGGCGTTATCCGCAATGTCACCAAGCCTTCCTATACCGAACTGTACGAAGACCAGATGGACGAGTGTATGGCCAACAGCAAGTACAAATGCGTTGACGACCTGCTGAACTCCGGCGACACTTGGGAAGTCTGAGTCAATTAAAAATTAAGAATTAAAAATTAAAAATTGAGGCGGAAGCCGTCTTAATTTTTAATTTTTAATTCTTAATTGTTCAATAATTATTATTCAATTCTCAATTTTCAATTTAAATGTCTATCGCACCGAAATACGATCCCCGCATAGTAGAAGAGAAATGGTATTCCTTCTGGCTGGAGAAAAAACTTTTTCATTCCGAACCCGATAACCGCAAGGTTTATACTATAGTCATCCCGCCGCCCAACGTGACGGGCGTGCTGCACATGGGCCACATGCTGAACAACACCATTCAGGATGTACTGATACGCCGTGCCCGAATGCTGGGCTTTAACGCCTGCTGGGTACCGGGTACCGACCATGCCAGCATCTCCACCGAAGCGAAGGTGGTGGCGATGCTCAAAGAGCGTGGCATCGAGAAACGCGACCTGAGCCGTGACCAGTTTTTGGAGTATGCGTGGGAGTGGAAGGAGAAGTACGGAGGCATCATCCTGCAGCAGTTGAGGAAATTGGGTGCCTCGTGCGACTGGGACCGTACTGCCTTCACAATGGACGAGGTGCGATATGAGAGCGTTATCCGTGTGTTTGTGGACCTCTACAACAAGGGACTCATCTATCGCGGAGTGCGTATGGTGAACTGGGACCCTAAGGCCCTGACTGCCGTCAGCGACGAGGAGGTGATATACAAGGAGAGCCACGGCAAGTTGTTCTACCTGAGATATTATCTTGACTCGGAGGTGTCGGAATTGTCGGAAGTGTCTGAGGAGTCGGGTATCAAGAAGGATGAGAAGGGATTGTATATCGTGGTGGCAACCACGCGTCCCGAGACCATCTTGGGCGATACCGCCGTGTGTGTGCATCCCGAGGACCCGCGCTACACTGCCCTGAAGGGCAAGCGTGTGGTGGTTCCCGGCGTGGGACGCTCGGTGAAGATTATCATGGACGAGTATGTGGATCGCGAGTTTGGTACGGGTGCGTTGAAAATCACTCCAGCACACGACATCAACGACTACAATCTCGGCCTGAAGTACAGCCTCGAGACCATCGACATCTTTAACGACAACGGCACGCTCAACGAGCACGGCCTGCAGTATGCGGGCATGGACCGCTTTGCCTGCCGCAAGCAGATTGTCAAGGACCTCGAAGAGGCCGGACTGATTGAGAAGATTGAGGATTACACCAACAATGTGGGCCATTCGGAGCGTACCGACGCGGTCATCGAGCCGAAACTCAGCGCGCAGTGGTTCATGCACATGAGCGACGTGGCGAAGAAGGCCCTCGAGGTGGTGGAGGACGATACCATCCAGTTCCATCCCGCCAAGTTTAAGAACACCTATCGCCACTGGCTGGAGAACATCAAGGACTGGTGCATCAGCCGCCAGTTGTGGTGGGGTCACCGCATCCCGGCCTACTACTACGATGTGGAGGGCAAGAGCGAGGTGGTTGTGGCCGCCACGAAGGAAGAGGCCTTCCGCCTGGCATGTGAGAAACATCCCGGTGCGCTGAAGAGTGCCGACGACCTGCGGCAGGACGAGGATGTGCTCGACACATGGTTCAGCAGCTGGCTGTGGCCGATAAGCCTGTTCGACGGCATCCGCAACCCCGACAACGAGGAGATTAAGTATTACTATCCCACCGACACGCTTATCACCGCGCCCGACATCATCTTCTTCTGGGTGGCGCGTATGATTATGGCGGGCGAGGAGTATCGCAACGAGGTGCCTTTCCACCATGTCTATTTCACAGGTATCGTGCGCGACAAACTGGGGCGCAAGATGTCGAAGAGCCTTGGCAACAGCCCCGACCCCATCGGACTGATTGAGAAGTTTGGTGCCGACGGTGTGCGTATGGGTATGTTGCTCACCGCCCCTGCGGGCAACGACATCCCCTTCGACGAGAGCATCTGCGAGCAAGGCCGCAACTTCTCCAATAAGATTTGGAACGCCCTGCGCTTGGTGAAGGGTTGGGAAGTGTCGGACGGTTCCGACAAGTCGGATAAGTCCGGCCAGTCTGACATTCTTTACAACAATAGCGTCAGCGTGCAGTGGATGGAGATGCGCATGGCACAGGTGTTGGAGGAGATAGAAAAGGACTTCGATGAGTTCCGCCTAAGTGAGGCACTGATGAAGAGCTACAAACTGGTGTGGGACGACTTCTGCTCGTGGTACTTAGAGATGATAAAGCCGGCCTACGGCACGCCTATCGACCGGGAGACCTACGAGGCCACCATCGGTATCTTCGACCGACTGATGCGTATACTGCATCCGTTTATGCCCTTTGTCACTGAGGAAATTTGGCACACATTGGCGGAGCGCCCCGAAGGAACTAGCATCATGGTGCAACACATGCCGCACAGCGTGTTCTACGACCAGCGGATGCTCGACGATTTCGAGCTGACATGCGAGATTATTGCCGGCGTGCGTAACCTGCGCAACAGCAAGGGCCTTTCGCCCAAGGAGGCATTGGACCTCTATATCAAGGGCAACTGCCCTGCCATGTTCAACGGCATCATCTGCAAGTTGGGCAATGTGGGCAAGATTGAGAGCGTCACCGACAAGGTGGAAGGTGCGCTGAGTTTCATGATTGGCACCACGGAATGCTTCGTGCCCGTCAGCCTCAACATCGACAAGGATGCGGAACTGAAGAAACTGCAAGAGGAATTGGCATATGCCGAAGGCTTCCTTGCCACGGTGATGAAGAAACTGAGCAACGAGAAATTCGTCAACGGAGCCCCAGAGAAGGTGGTCGCCGTCGAACGCCAGAAGAAAGCCGATGCCGAAAGCAAGATAGCCGCCCTCAAAGCCCAGATTGAGGCTTTGGGTTGATAAGATATGAGACTCTGTACATTATAAGATTGCGAACGCCTGCGTTCGCAATCTTATGTGTAAGTAATGGTAGGCAAAAACTGCGTCAGCCGTCCCCTATTGAGAGGGGTACGCCGCAAGGCGGGGGGTATGTAATAAGAGATATGTCCGAAAAAATGTAGTTTTGCATAGAAAGTTCATCCGAAAAAATGTAAAATTGTAGGGTAATAATAATATCAGTAGATAATATGGGAACATCAGTACTACATATCAAGACCGAGGTGGAATGCCGCGTCTACCTCTTCGACGAAGAGAAAGGCATTGCCAAGCCTGGCACCTATTTCAACCTCGAAATCCGAAAAAGAGAGTTGAATCCAGTATAAAAGAGTGTATTTTACAGAATTAGTAATATATATATAATATTCGTGTAATAAAGCAAATTAGATGCGATGGATAAGTTAGGTAAGATGACAAGAATTACCGATTTGAGATCGGTTTGGCCTCACGAAGCTAACGACTTTACTAAATGGTTGGCAGAAGAAGATAATCTTTTACAATTAGGTGACACTATTGGAATAGAACTAGAGTTAGAGGAAAGAGAGTCCTCTGTTGGTAGTTTTAGTGTGGAT
>JAEEIS010000096.1 GCA_016281475.1 Bacteroidales bacterium | reverse complement strand
GGTGCGGTGGAGGGTATCGAAGTAGATGGTGTCGGAGAGGGTGGCGATGCGGGTGTACTCCTCCTCGTTGGGGAACAGGCGGAAGAGGCTGTAGGCGGAGGTGTCGTCCAATCGGTTCCAACTGAGCATTCCCACCTGATTGCCGACCACGGCGGTTTGGACAAACCGAAGCGGCTGCGCCGACAATAGGACGGGCAGCAGCAACAGCAGTGTTATGAACAGACGCTTCATTGGATAGACTGCATTTCTACTAGTTGGTGATAGCGCCCTTTGAGAGCCAGCAGCTCCTCGTGGGTGCCCTGCTCCACGATGCGCCCCTGCTCGAGCACCACAATGAGGTCGGCATGGCGGATGGTGGAGAGACGATGGGCGATGATAAGGAATGAGGGGGAGCTGTCGCTAGTGTTAAAAGAATAATTATCAACCCTCAGAAGGTGGTCGAGAGCCTGCTGCACCTGGCGTTCGCTCTCGGTGTCGAGGGCACTGGTGGCCTCGTCGAAAATCAGCAGGTCGGGTTTGCGCAGCAAGGCACGTGCTATGCTGATGCGCTGCCGCTGTCCCCCACTGAGGAGGCTGCCACCGTCGCCGATGTTGGTGTCGTAGCCTTCGGGCTGCTGGAGGATAAAGTCGTGGGCGTGTGCCAGCTGGGCCGCTTCGACAATCTGCTCCATGGTGGCATCAGGTGCTCCGAAGGCGATATTGGCACGGATGGTGTCGTTGAAAAGAAGAGTATCCTGCGCTACCACGCCGATGCGGCGACGAAGCTGCGCAAGCGGCATCTGGTTGATGGGCTGGCCGTCGAACAGAATCTCGCCGCTGGTACAATCGTAGAAGCGCAACAGCAGGTCGGCAATAGTAGACTTGCCCGACCCAGAGCCACCCACTAGCGCCACCGTGCTGCCACGGGGGATGGAGAGACAGATGTCGTGCAGCACCTCTGTGCCGGGCGTGTAGTGGAAGCCCACGTGACGAAACTCTATAAATTGAGAATTGAGAATTGAGAATTGAGAATTATTTGTTGCGTCAGGCGAGACATTCACTGAATGCCGCTTTTCCTCTTGAGAGGGATGGCCGTTGATCGGGGTATGTGGTTCCACTTTACAGGTTCCACTTTCCTCTTCCTCGTCCTCCAGTTCCAGTACGGCTTGCAGGCGGTCGACGCAGGCACGGCCTTTCTTCATCTGCGAGAGGGCGGTAGTCAGCTCTTTCGACGGCGGTATCATCAGCACAAACATCATGATGTAGGACACAAACAGTTCGGGCGTAAGCTGCGCGTCGCCCCCTATCACCATACGCGACCCAAAGAGCAGGATGCCCACTACCACACAATTGCCTAGGAAGTCGCTCACTGGCGACGATAGGTCGATGCGCCGCAATACCTTGGTGCGCAGACGAGCGTAAGCTCCGCTTGCCTCGCGGAAACGGTGGTTGGAGAAATCGATGGCCGTATACGCCTTGATAACCTTCAGCCCCATGATGGTCTCCTCCATCAGCGAAGTGAGGAACGAGCCCATCCCCTGCAGCTGCAGCGAATTGCGGCGGAGGCGGTGCGTGATGCCCGAAATGACAAACACGATGACGAGCAGCATGACGAAGACAAACAGCGTAAGCTTAGGGCTGATATAGAACAGCATGGCAATATACAGAGCCATACTTACCACCGCCACCACCAGTTGCTGCACCGAGGCGAGGGTACTCTCGTCGTATTCCACCATGTCGCCCCCGAAACGCGCCAACATATCGCCCTTGCGGCTGCCGTCGTAATACGTCATGGGCAGATGCATGGCCTTGTGGAAGAGGTCGGCGCGGATGTCGCGCACCACACGGCTGCGCACCGATGCCATCTGCACCAGCGAGAGGTAGCCAAAGACGTTTTTGCAGGCATAGAGCCCCAGTAGCACTAGCGAGAAATAGACCAACGCCCGCCGTGCGCCGAACGAGGCCAGCCACTCATACAGCACCTGCAGGCCCTGCGACAACAGGCTGGCCGCCTGCGGCGCGGCCGCTGCCCCCTCTGCCGGCGGGAAAAGAATCTTCAGGAAGTCCGCCACCGACAATGCCGTAGCCATAGTGAAGAGCACCGACAGTACCACAAAAAAACCGTATGCCACCAGTCGGGCAGCATACGGTTTCATATAGTGCAGGGTGAAGCGCATGTCGGGGGGGGGTAAAGGTTAGGGGTTAGAGGTTAGGGGTTATCTGGGTGCGGCAGCTACTCTCAACTCTAACCCCTAACCTCTAACCTTTTAGTTTAAAGTATATCCCAAATAGTTGTGCGGCGTTATCTGGCGGATGCGCTCCTTGACGGCGGGCTCCACATCGAGAGTCTCGACAAAGTCGGCAATCGTCTCCGCGGTCACCTTCTGGTTGGTGCGGGTCAGCTGCTTCAACGCCTCGTAGGGGTTGGGGTAGCCCACCGACCGCAGGATGGTCTGAATCGCTTCGGCCACCACCACCCAGTTGTTCTCAAGGTCGGCATAGAGTGCCTGCTCGTTGAGCAGCAGCTTGCCCATGCCCTTCTGCAGCGATGCCAGCGCAATCAGCGTATGCGCGACAGGCACACCCACGTTGCGGCTCACTGTTGAGTCGGTCAAGTCGCGTTGCAGGCGCGAGATGGGCAGTTTGTGGCTCAGATGCTCAAAAATGGCATTAGCCAGCCCAAGGTTGCCTTCCGCGTTCTCGAAGTCGATAGGATTCACCTTGTGGGGCATGGCAGAGGAACCCACCTCTCCAGCCTTGATTTTCTGTTTAAAATACTCCATCGACACATACGACCACACATCGCGGCACAAATCCATCAGCACCACGTTGATGCGCTTGCAATTGTCGAAATAGGCGGCCATATTGTCGTAGTTCTCAATTTGGGTGGTATACTGCTGACGCTCCAGCCCCAGGTGGTTGGCCACAAAGTCGTTGGCAAATGCCTGCCAGTCCACTTCGGGATAGGCAGCGCGGTGGGCATTGAAATTGCCCGTCGCCCCGCCAAACTTGGCACCGAAAGGAATCTGCGCAAAATAGTCCAGCTGCCTGCGCATACGGTAGGCAAACACCATCACCTCCTTGCCCAGCGACGTAGGCGAGGCAGGCTGACCGTGGGTGTGCGCCAGCATCGGTACATCCTTCCACTCCTGCGCCCTACGCTCCAAATCTTCCAACACCGCCGTATACTGCGGCATCAACACCTGCTCGTGGCACTCCTTAATCGTCAGAGGTACTGCCGTGTTGTTCACATCCTGCGACGTGAGGCCGAAGTGGATAAACTCCTTATACTGCTCCAACCCCAGACGGTCGAACTGGCGTTTGAGGAAATACTCCACCGCCTTCACGTCGTGGTTGGTAGTCTTCTCAATCTCCTTAATCTCGAGGGCATCCTGCTCAGAGAAATTGCGATACACGTCCCTCAACTGCTCCACCAGCTGCGGGCAGGCGTCGAACAGCCCTTTCAGCGGCAGCTGCTCCAACTGCCCCAAGGCGATAAAATACTCCACCTCCACGCGCACACGATAGCGTATCAGCGCACCCTCAGAAAAAAAATCCGCCAGCGGCTCCACCTTGCTACGGTAGCGTCCGTCAATTGGCGATATGGCATTAAGACTATTCATAGTATTATAATTTAAAAAGGTGAAAATTGAAAAATGAAATCTCGCGGGAGCGACTAAATACCCGCTGCTGCGGATTTACAATTATCACCTTTCAATTTTCAATTATTAAAACTTCTTCTCCTTCACCTCCTCGGGATGGGTGAACAGGCGGTTCATAAACGTGTGCTTCTCCACCAACTTCTCAATCTTGCGGTCGTGAGTGGCATCGATAAGGGCTTGCGCATACAGGGTGTTGTGCATATCAGTGCCAAGAAATTCAACCCAGCCGTTCTCAATCATCTCAAACGCCTTGCGCCGTGGTCCTTCGCCGTAGAAACCCGACAGTGACAGGATGTTGATTTGGAAGAACACACCCATATCTTTAAAATGCTGCAGCACGTGCGACGAGGAGCTGTAGTAGGGATACCTCTCGGGATGGGCAAGGATGATGTCGTAGTTCTTCATCTGCAAATCGAACAGCACTTGGTCTAAACCCATCACCTGCTGGTGCAGCGAAAACTCCATCAGCAGATACTTACCACCTACAAGCAGAAACTTCTGCTTCTCAATCCTCTCGTTGAAACCTGGATCCACACGATACTCGCCCGCAATGCCCAACAGCTGCGGACCATCGTAGCCACCATGGGTGGCAATATCCAATTTCAAGTCCTCGAACCTTCTCAAAATATCCTCTTCCACATTGGGGAAACGCGGAATCGTGTAATGGGGAGTCAGGCAGACGCTCTCGAAACCCGCTGCCTTCATCACACGCAGACAAGTCACCGACTCCTCCTCACTTTTCGAACCGTCATCCACGCGAGGGAGCAGATGGCAGTGCATATCAGTTACCAGAGGAGCAAAAATCGGGCGCGCCGTCTTTGGTTTTGATTTAAAAAGACCCATAATATTCAATTTATTAATTATTATCTACTTATTTATCACCTATGGAGGTTATCCAATTCGTACAATTTCGGCTCCGAGCATACGCAATCTTTTGTCGATATGCTGGTAGCCACGGTCTATCTGTTCGATGTTGTCGATGCGGCTCTTCCCTTCGGCGGAAAGGGCTGCAATCAGCAATGCCACACCGGCGCGAATGTCGGGAGACGACATGCGCACACCTCTCAGCCGATGCTCGTGGTCCAGTCCGATAACGGTGGCGCGGTGGGGGTCGCACAATATTATCTGCGCACCCATGTCTATCAGTTTGTCCACAAAGAAGAGGCGGCTCTCGAACATTTTCTGGTGTATCAACACACTGCCCTTTGCCTGCGTAGCCACAACAAGGGCGATGCTGATGAGGTCGGGCGTGAATCCCGGCCACGGCGCATCTGCCACCGTCATAATCGAGCCGTCCATGAAACGCTCAATCTCGTAATGTTCGCGGGCTGGCACATACAGGTCGTCGCCACGCTGCCACACCTCAATGCCCAACCTGCGAAACACCTGCGGTATCAGACCCAGATGCTGCATACCCACATGGCATATCGTCAGGTCGCTCTGCGTCATTGCAGCCATCCCTATGAACGACCCCACCTCAATCATGTCGGGCAGAAGTCGGTGTTGGCAGCCGCGCAGTTCCTTCACCCCATGGATGGTGAGCAGGTTCGACCCCACTCCCTCAATCTCAGCACCCATGCTGTTGAGCATAGTGCAGAGCTGATACACATACGGCTCGCACGCAGCATTCATTATCATGCTCGTACCCTCGGCCAGCACTGCCGCCATGACGATGTTGGCGGTACCGGTCACCGAAGCCTCATCAAGCAACATGTAGCAGCCCTTCAGCTGCTGTGCCGCCACCTGGTATCCTCCACGACAGTAGTCGACTGTCGCGCCCAACTTCTCCATGCCTAGGAAATGGGTATCGAGACGGCGGCGCCCAATCTTGTCACCACCGGGCTGGGGCACACGGGCGCGACCATAGCGCGACAGCAGCGGACCCACCATCATGATGGAACCGCGCAACGCGCCTGCCTCACGTGCAAAATCCTCACTCTCCAGAATGTCTAGATTGACCTCGTCGGCTTGAAATTCGTAGCTTCTTCCTTCCGTGAGCAATGCGCTGTCATCGTTAAGCCGACGCACCTTCACACCCAGCAGTTCCAACAAGTTTATCAACTTGTTCACATCGCGAATGTCGGGGATATTCTCAATAACCACCTTTTCGCTGGTCAACAGCACAGCACACAGCACCTGCAACGCCTCGTTCTTGGCGCCCTGCGGGTATATCTCGCCATGCAGCTTGTAGCCTCCTTCTATCTCAAACGACGACATATCAAAATCCCTCCTGGGTTTTATTCTTCTTCTTTTTCTTCTTTTTTTTCTTTTTGTTGGTCAAGTTGGCGCGACGCTCCTCGTCAAGGCCTTTGAGATACTCACGGCTCTCCTTATACTGGAAGTCTTCTGGTACTTCCAACTTGCCTCCCGAGATAGTACTCAGTTGAAGGTTAATCAGGTCATCCTCCACTGTGTCGCGGTTCCAAAGCAGATAGTCACGCTTCATCGCGTGGGCCATCAAACTCACCAACTCGTTGCGCTCTTCCCCTTCGGGATACTCTGCCACACGCTTTATCATACTCTCCATCACCGACCCATAATGGCGGTAATGAGTCTTCCCCTGATTATATTGCAGCGGATGTGGCGTAAACTCCACAGTTTCCTCACGCGAAATATCGTAGGGCACATCCACATCCAGCTCCCAATTAGCCAATATCATCAAATGGACCCAATACTTACGTTTGTAATCCTCCCCCACCTTCTCGTCTGTACTCACGCGCGACATAATGTCTACTATCGCTGATGCCATCCGATTACGTTTGTCACGATCTTCCACCGTTTTGGCATACTCTATCAACTTGTATATATTCCGCCCGTAGTCGCTAATCTTCAGTTGGGGACGCTGTGTATTATATTCCATCTTACAAATTTACAAATCTATATTATTTTTACTTTTGTCAACACCGGTTCAACTTTCTAAACCGTTCAGTGTAGTTTTTTGAGTTTATTATTGCTTAATTGTTTGAATATTTGATGCGCAAGCCACTCAAGCCTTCATAACGCAAGTAATTCATGCTTTATCAATACCACCCTCCAAGAAACATCTGGCTACAGGGTGTTCCCATATGGTACATCCCCCACGAGCCATAACCGTGCATCCATGCATCGTGCCACAGATATGGCAAAGTGCCCTGTTCATCGCGAACGTATGTGACGGCCAGATGCAAGAAGCTATCATTCTTGAACCGGTAGGTGGCTGCAGCCGACACCGCCGTAGCAGAAACGTCAAACACATTCCCATTGCCAAAACCATATATCGGTGCGTATGTACCACCCAAATGATACAATGCCGCCGCCAACCATAAACGGTCGTTTACCTGATACTGTGCTGCCACATGTGCCGATGCCATACCCGTACCACCATTACGGTGTTTGTAAGGTGCCAAATCTTGGGTCGATGAGCCATAGGCATAATTAGGATTCAAACCCATGTCGGTGGTGATACGGAATCCGGCATTCACCGTCCAACGACTGTTGGGACGAAACGTCAGCGATGGAGCGACAGTAGTAAAAAGACGGTTGTCGCCATAACTGGTGCCGAAAAATCCCGTGCCTACCGACAGATGCGGTTCCCAACGCGACAGCTTCACTGTGTCAGCATCACTCTTCCACTGGGCTTGCACCGTGCCTGCCGACACCAAGCATACCATCAAAGCCGCCATCATATATCTAAATGTGGTCATATTCTTTTTTATTTTAAAGTAGTATAACGCGCGTATATAAAAAATATTGTGGTCATAGCTCCATTAATTTTTCAAAGGCCTTCGGATAGGGTGTCTCAAACTTAAGTTTCTTACCCGTGACGGGATGGGTGAATCCCAGTCTAAAGGCATGAAGTGCCAATCTGTTAATAGGCGAAACATCATCCTTATACCCATACATGGGATCATGCACCACAGGGTGTTTCTCCTCACGCAGATGGACTCTAATTTGGTTACGTCGACCTGTCTCGAGTCGCAGTTCCAGTAACGAATACCTCCTGCTGGTGCGCACCGTCTTATAATGCGTCACTGCCAGCTTACCCCCATTGTCCGTGGGCGACGAAAGCACACAATACTGCCCATCCGTCAACCACGACTTGATGGTGCCTTCAGCCGGTTCGAGTCTCCCCCATGCCACTGCCACATAGGCTCTGTCGTCGACCAGTCCTTTCCAATCGGCTTCGAACCGTTGCGACACCTGTTTCGACTTCGCCACCACCATCAATCCCGACGTGTCGCGGTCGAGACGATGTACGATATGCGCATTATAGCTCTGGCGTGTCATGTGCAAATATCTGTTCAGCACCGTTATGACCGTTCTGTCGCCTGGTTTCTTACTATACGATAGCAATCCTTCGTGCTTATTAATCACAAACAGATGCTCGTCTTCATACACAATGTCAAGGTCGTGCGGTTTCAGCCGCTCCTTATATCCCACCTTTTCTATTGTTACAACCATCCCTGGTTGCAATGGATAATTGTACTGCGAAACGCGTCTCCCATCCACACAAACACTATGGGCCAACAACTCTTTCACCTTCGACCGACTGCTGTCGGGCATCTGCTCAATCAGGAATTGCAACAACTCGCAACCCTCATTAACTCTATATTCTATTTGTTTCACGTGAAACATTTATTTTTCTACGTTATCAACAATTTCGGTTCTTTTTTCAACAGGTTTTCCACCACCATTTCACTTGTCATCATATAGGTCTAAAAACTCGTATGCGTTGCCTATACCTTCTATGAATTTCATCATATCGGCATTGCTTATCACCAGCGAAGCCGTATTGTCGTTAGGATGAAAACTCACTTTTTCGGCTTTACGAAGTTCATTGTCCACAAACAGCGTCACCTCATGGTTCAAATCATTAACCAACGCAAACAGCGACACAGAACCTGGACGCACTCCCAAATATTTCATCATGCGCTCGGGCGACGCAAAGGTCAGTTTGCCTTGATGCAACCTGTGCTCGATATCGTGTATATCCATACTGTGCCGTGAATCCATAATCACCAAATAATGGCGATTTCCTTTATGGTTACGAAAAAAGAGATTCTTACACAATACTGTACCTTCGCCTCGGTAAAACTGCGAAGCTATTTCAATCGTTGGGGCTTCAGGATGCTCGTAATAGTCGAAAGCTATCCCTTGCTGCGACAAATAGTCGTATACTTGCTGCTGTCCTCTCATTTGATAATGCCCAGCTGTTTCGACATGTCGAGCATCCGCACTATGGGCTTTTTAGCCCGCTCTATCAATTCCTCCGACATAACAATCTCGGGAGTCTCGTCACGCAGACAGAGATACAGTTTCTCGAGAGTGTTCAATTTCATGTACGAACAATCGGCACAATTACAACTGTCGCCTGACGGCACAACGATAAACTCCTTGTCAGGATTATTCTTGCGCATCTCGTACAAAATGCCCGTCTCGGTCGCCACAATGAATTTCTTTTTGCCCGACTGCTCAATATAGTTGAGCATAGCCTTGGTGCTACCCACAAAGTCCGCAACCTTCAGCAGCGCACCATTGCACTCGGGATGGGCAATAACAGCTGCATCAGGATGCTCAACTTTCAACTTCAGAACACTCTCTGCATGCATGGCATCATGAACCATACAAACACCATTCCATAACAACATGTTGCGGCCCGTCACGCTATTGATGTAGCCACCCAAGTTCTTATCGGGAGCAAAAATGATTTTTTGCTCCTCAGGCAACGCATGAACCAGCTTTTCAGCGTTGCCCGATGTGCAAATCAAATCGGACAATGCCTTTATGTCTGCCGAACAGTTGATGTATGAGATAACCATGTGGTCGGGGTGCTCTGCCTTGAACTGCGCAAAGGCACTACCCTCGCACGACTCAGCCAACGAGCAGCTCGCCTCCATGTCCGGAAGCAACACCTTACGCGAAGGATTGAGTATCTTGGCAGTCTCAGCCATAAAATGAACTCCGCAAAAGACGATGATGTCGTTGTCGCATTGCTGTGCCTTTTGAGCCAATGCCAGACTGTCGCCTATATAGTCCGAGAGGTCTTGTATCTCGTTGCGCTGGTAGTAATGCCCTAAAATGACGGCATTCTTCTCTTTTTTCAGCCTCACTATCTCCTGCTTCAATTGCTCGTTGTCCATATTTTACAGATTTATAGTGTAGTAAATTAATATTTTCTGTCGTGACAGATTATTTTAAAGTGCAAAAATACGAAAAAAAAAGCAAAATAGACAAATAATCAAAAATTAATGCTCAAAAACATCGAAAATAAGACACGAGTCATGATTGCCGAATCATTTTTTTTCTATTTGCAGCGCATAAGTGGCTCCGTAGTGACTTCTATGTACCTCCACTGTAGGTTCGCTGTAGATTCGCTGTAGGTTCGCTGTAGGTTCGCTGTAGGTTCGCTGTAGGTTCGCTCTTTTAATAATAATTAACTGAAGGCATGACGAAGCCAAATATACTCTATGAAAAAGATAAGAAAGACTTTCAAATTGAGGATGTTTGCCATCATTTTTCAAACTTGTATATGAAAAGTGAAATCAGAGTATATGGTAATATACACATTTTTTTCAATTGTGGCCATGCTATAAAATAATAGTAGTTTTATTTCTTTTTAAATTTATTTGTTCTTTCTATTGTTGTCAATTTTGTTGATAAGTGGCTAAGTTGATTTTTTTATTCAGTTCGTCTTTTTTGTTATCAACATCTTTGAACATCTTATTTAATTCCAATCTGTTTGAATCTAGATTTCTGCATTGTTTTCAACAGGTTGTTCACAGTACTTCTGACAACCTATTGTCAATACTGAAAAAGATGTGTTATGGTCTCGTTGCGATGTTGAAAATGGATGAAAAAATGGGTCTTTTTCAACTTTTCGATGTGCTGTTTTGTTTTTCATTTTTTATCGACAGGGTTGTCAGAGGCTTTTTAACATGCATTGTTGATATTTTATATTAGGCTGGATTTAAAATGTTTGTGCTTTATTGGTTGATGAATATAGGACTTTGTAATTCAAAAAAAGAGAGTGGTTTGTACTTTTTTTGTATCTTTGCAATTGAAATAAGTTTTAAACATTCTTGTTTATGAAAGAAATTATTGCTATTGCCTGCGACCACGCGGGCTACGAACTGAAAGAGGTGGTGAAAAATCATCTTATAGAGAGAGGTTATGATGTGCGCGACTACGGCACAAACAGCACAGAAAGTGTTGATTATCCAGATTATGCCCATCAGGTTGGCAGAGTTATCAACAATGGTGAGCTGAAGCGCGGCATCGTGATTTGTGGCAGCGGCAACGGGGTGCAGATGACGGTGAACAAGTATCCCAATGTGCGCTGCGCGCTTTGCTGGACGGCCGAGATTGCACATCTGGGACGGCAACACAACGACTGCAACGTGGTGTCGATGCCAGCTCGCTTCATTCCACAGGAGACTGCCCTGCAGATTGTGGATGAGTTTTTGGACACTCCTTTCGAAGGTGGCCGTCACCGGAGAAGGGTTGAGAAAATCAATCAATTATTGAACTAATACATTCAGGTCATGGAAACTAGCGAAGCTTTGAAACGGGTTTTCACCTGTATCGACAACACTACGCTAGAGGGTAGCGACACACATGAAAAAGTGGAGGCATTATGTCGCAAGTCGATAGAGTTGCAAGATTCGGCGCGTGGCATAGGCCATGTGGCGGCGGTGTGTGTTTATCCTGTGTTTGTGCGTCAGGCGCGTGAGCTGCTGTGCGGTAGTGGCATCAAAGTGGTATCGGTGGCGGGAGCCTTCCCAGCAGGGCAGTCCCCTCTGGCAGTGAAGCTACATGAGGTGCGATATGCGCTGGATGAGGGTGCTGACGAAATAGATATGGTCATTTCGCGCGGTGCATTGCTAGAAGGCGACTACTGCAGGGTGCGCGACGAGGTGGCTGCCATTAAAAATCTATGCGCTAACCAGACGCTGAAAGTGATATTGGAGACTGGCGAATTGCCGACGGCGGAACATATTGAGAAAGCCTCGGAGCTGGCAATTGAAGGTGGAGCCGACTTTATCAAGACTTCGACGGGCAAGATAGCCGTGAATGCCACTCTCGAAGCGGCCGAAGTGATGCTGCGAGTGATTAAAAAACATCATCAACTCACCGGAAAGTGGGTGGGTTTTAAGGCTGCAGGAGGTATTTCTACACCCGACGAAGTGTTAAAATATGCACAGCTGGCAGAACGTATTGTAGGCGAAAAACAGATTACAAACCAGTTTTTTAGAATCGGTGCCAGCCGTTTGACGGACCGATTGTTTGCATTTTTAACACAATAGTTTTTTTTAAAGTGGATTTTTTTTTGTTATTTTGCAATCTTAATGTTAATTACAATTAATATAATAAATGAAACCACTTCAAGCTAAAATGGCCCGTTATACCGCGCCGCAAGAGGCGAAGGCTAAGGGCATATATCCTTATTTTACTCCTATTTCGTCAGAGCAGAATACCGAGGTGCTGGTGGGTGACAAGCGGGTGTTGATGTTCGGCTCCAATTCATATCTTGGCCTTACCAACCATCCTAAAATCAAGGAGGCAGCGAAGGCTGCCATCGACAAGTATGGCACCGGCTGTGCGGGGTCGCCATTCCTGAATGGCACACTGGACATCCACATCCAGCTGCAGGACGAGTTGGCAGAGTTTATGGGTAAGGACGGCGTGATGCTGTTTTCGGCTGGTTTCCAAGCCAATTCGGGCACCATTCCCTGTGTCTTGGGTAGGAACGACTATCTTATTTACGATGAGTTGGATCACGCCTCCATCATGGAGGGAAAGCAGATTACGTTTGCCACCACCTTGAAGTATAAGCACTGCAATATGGAGGACCTGGAGCGTGTGTTGCAGAAATGCCCTATTGAAGCTTCGAAGCTGGTGGTAACAGATGGTGTCTTCTCAATGGAGGGTGATGTGGCACCTATTGATAAGATGGTGGAACTCTGCGACAAATATCAGGCAACACTGATGGTTGACGAGGCCCATGGATTGGGTGTTTTCGGCCGTGAAGGTCGCGGCACATGCGACCACTACGGCAAACTGCCACAAGTGGAGTTGGTGATGGGCACCTTCTCGAAGTCCCTGGCATCGGTGGGTGGCTTTATCGCTGCCGACAAGGAGACCATTAACTATATGAAACACAGCGTACGACCCTATATTTTCACTGCCTCTATCCCACCCTCGGCAACGGCATCGGTGCTGGCGGCACTGCACATCATGCGCACGGAGCCGGAACGCAATGTGGCTCTGTGGGACAACACCAACTATGCCATGAAGGCTTTCAAGGATTTAGGTTTCGAGATTGGACATACCAAGTCGCCTATCATTCCGCTGTTTGTGCGCAACGCCGAGAAGACATTTGTGCTGACGCACATGCTGTTTGAGGAGGGTGTGTTCGTTACCCCGGTGATACCTCCCGCAGTGCCGTCGGAGGATACGTTGATACGTTTCGCCTTAATGGCGACACATACGCACCAGCAAATCGACTACGCGGTGGATAAGATTTATAAGTGTTTCAAGGAATTGCAAATAATGTGATTTAGTTTAATGTTTAAAACTATTGCGTCAGCTTAAACATTAAACAATAAAACAATTGAACGATGGAAAACATTGTAATCAAAAAAGTTTCGGGACGTTGCGAGTTGCGCAAATTTATCAAGTTTCCGAACAAACTGTTCAAGAATGTGTCTACCTATATCCCACCTTTGATGGGCGACGAACTGGGACTGCTGACTGCTAAGAACCCGTCGTTGGACCACTGCGACTTGCAACTTTGGCTGGCTTATCGCGGCAAGGATGTTGTGGGACGTGTGGCAGGCATTATAAACCATTCGGTCAATGAGCGTTGGAGCAAAAAGGCTGCACGTTTCGGATGGTTCGACTTTGTGGAGGATTACGATGTCTTTTCCAAGCTGCTGAACACCGTTTTGGAGTGGGGCAAGGCAAAGGGGATGGACCAGGTGGAAGGCCCATTCGGCTTTACCGACATGGACAAAGAGTGCTGGGTGATAGAGGGTTTCGACCAGAGGCAGAATATCAGCACCCTGTATAACCCCAAATATTATATCGACTTTATCGAGCGGGCAGGCTATGAGATCACCTGCCAGTGGGCGCAATACCAGATACCCGCCTCGCAACCAGTTCCCGACAAGGTGGCGCGTCTCAACGAGCTCATATTGCAGAAATACCAACTGAAGCTGTTGCGCTTCAAGTCGCGCAAGGAGGTCTACCCCTACGCGCGCAAGTTCTTCCTCGCCATCAATGCGGCCTTCAAGGATTTATACGACTTTGTCCCCTTGACCGACAAGGAGATAGACGTCTACATCAAGGAATATTTCCCCTTTATCAATCTTGAGTTTGCCAACTTTGTGGTCGATAAGGACGACAATCTGGTGGCTTTCGGCCTGAGCATTCCCGACCTCAACGCAGCATATAAGAAAGCCAACGGGCATCTCTTCCCATTCGGGTGGATACACATTCTGAGGGCTTTGCATAAGTTCACCGACATCGACGCACTGCTCAACGGCGTACACCCCG
Organism: Bacteroidales bacterium; assembly: GCA_016281475.1. Next base: position 1,149 of record JAEEIS010000096.1, on the reverse strand, counting down.
ACTGGCAGAAACGCGGTGTGCATTCCATCTACTATGCCGAGATGAACAAGAACGCCATCAAGCACAACGTGCGCTGGGCCTATAGCAACCCGCAGATTATCGGCAACGAGGCACAGCGCATCTGGGAGACCACTTATCAGTCGACCCCCATGATCAAGCGCGCAATCTTCCGCAAGATGATATAGGCAATATGAAACGGTTGCTCGTCATAGGAGCATTGTTGCTGTCGCTCTGCGATATAGGCAGTGCGTAGGTGCTCACAACGGAGGGCAACGTTTTTGGCTGGCCTTTCTTCCCAATCACCGTCAAGGTGCTTTGACTCTCATCATTTCCAGCGACCAAATGGCAACTGGCACAGCCGTTTCAACCGACGGCAGTTGGTCGGAAGCATTCACTGTGATGCCGGGAGTGGTGACGAACGTGACGGTTCCGAGCAGATAGGAGCTCGACACGACCCTAAGGAGGGTCACCAACAAGGGTATTCACGTGACCACCGATGCGAATGTTTCCCTTTATGCTTCTAACTTTTTGCAAGCCTCCTACGACAATACGAATGTGCTGCCTGCCAATACGCTGCGTAGTCATTATCTCTTGCAAACGGTGGACGGCAACGAGTGGGACAACGAGTTTTGTGTGGTTGCCATAGAGGATAGCACGGTAGTGTATTTCAATCTGTCAGCGTTTGATATAGATAGTGTTATGTATCGCTCAAAGTCACCGCCTTACAGGATAGTACAGTGGTCAAGTACGACACAAACACATTTCTCCTTAATGAGCGCGAAAGCCGCACGTTGAACATCATTCGACCGTTGGATGAGGAAGGCTTCTACCTCGAGGGATCCAAGCCGCTGAGTGTCTTGCTCTACCTGAAAGATGTCGGCTGTGCAGGCAATCTCGGCGACCCTTCCTGCACCGTCATACACCCTATCGAGCAGCGTTTCTCCTCCATCACCTTTGCCACGTCCAATACCGAACGTATCAGTCACCATTATGTCAATATTGTGACTAACTAAAGTTTGACAAGTAAAATCAGACGCGCAGTCTGAGGCAGTTAGAGTTTCGGATTTTCATAAGTAAGTCTTTATCAGATAGGAATTTCTGTACAAGTTCCTTGTTCGGGAATCCGATGAATTCGGTAAATTCCTCAAG
>JAEEIS010000095.1 GCA_016281475.1 Bacteroidales bacterium | reverse complement strand
CAGTTTTGCATTCATATTGAGTCGCACAATGTAGCTCCAAACTTCATCTTCCACCCACTTGCCGGGACGCACCTGCATACGGTACCAGACTTCGCCGCCGTTGACATAGAGCCGGATGTTCATAAACTTGCGCGGTCGCCAAGTGAGGTTCAATTCGGCACCGCTCGTGCGCACGTTGCCTGCATTGACGGCTGTGTCCATCTGGACAACGCGTCCGAAGAACGGACTATAGGACACATCGCTGACGTTGTCGATATTGCCAGTGCTAAGGTTAAGGTAGCCATCCACACCGATGGAACCCCAGTCGGTGTAGTGAGTCCAACCCGCCTCGGCTTTATGGGTGTAGTCTAAACACAGGTCGGGGTTGCCGACGGTGTAACTGTCGTCGGCATAGATGATGAAGGGGCTGAGTTTGGCAATGTCGGGTGTGTCGAAACGGCGCGTGTAGCTCAGGGTGAAGTTGTGGTTCTTCTCGGTGGAGTAGCTGGCGTGGATGGAAGGGACTAGGCCGAAATAGTACTTGTCGAAGTCGCACGACGCGATGTTGTGTTTGCGTTGCAGCCACTGGTTCTCGCCACGCAAGCCGCCTTTGAGGGTCAGCCGACCAATCTTCTGCTGCACGGTGAGGTAGAAAGTCAGGTCGGTCTCGCGGTCGTTAAAGATGTAGCTACGCACAGAATCGCGCTGGTAGATGCCATCGACAAGGGTGTCAAGGTGATGGGTCCGGTTCTGCGGCTTATAATGGAATTCCGCGCCAGCCTCAATCTTGCCCTTCTTACTATAGGGGTGAGTATAGTCGACATAAAGGTCGTTTCTACTTCCCCACTGGTCAAGATTGCTATGACGAGTGAAGTCCAATGCTGGGAAGTTGACATACTGACGTTGTCGTGTGCGGTCGTTGAGCCCGCTGGTCAGGCCGCCGTTCCAGTTGAACTCAATCTCGCGCCCTGCGGTGTCGAATTTGTGCTGATAGTAGGCACCCACGTTGCCGCTGATGTAATACTGATGCGCATCCACATTGGAGCGGTAGCTGTAGTCGCCGGGATGGCTGATGTACTCTATTCGGCTCACGTCAAAGTCCACATCCATATTAAAGAACGAGGGATAGAACCACGCCCACGCCGAGAAGGTGTTTCTGTCGTCGAAGTGGTAATCAAGTTTGCCACCAATGTTGTAGTTTCTTGACCGTTGCAACTCGTTGCCTGTGTAGTCATTTGTTGAGGAAAGCAGGCTGTCGTCGGTCAGCAGTCGCGAGTGCATCTCCGTAGCAACCTTGAAGTCGTTAATATAGGCGCTGCCATAGAGGTTAAGACTCAACTTGTCGTTGTTGTAAACATAGCTCACCCACGGCGAGAAGCGCGGACCCGTGCTGGCTTTGAAGCCGACAGACAGCAGCTGGTTAAGGGGATTGCGGCCATCGGTGACAATATTGATGATGCTGCCGCTGGTGCCGTAGCGTGCCGAAGGGTTGCTCAACACCTCGATGCGCTTGATACTGGAGGCGGGGAGCGTCTTGATATATTGCTTCAGAGCCTCGCCGTCCATATTCGAAGGGCGGTTGTTGATCCATACCTCCACGGCGGTCTTGCCACGGTAGGTGATGTTGCCCTCGGCATCCACCTCCACGCCCGGGGCGTTCTGGAGGGCGTCGCTGGCGGTGCCTGTCTGCACGCTGGGGTCGTCTTCCACATGATAGAAGGTCTTTTCGCCGTCGGCGGAGTAGAGCGGACGCTGCGCGGTGACGCTCACTGCTTGCAGGTTTGTGGCACTATGGAATAGGCTGATTGTGCCCAATGCCGTGTCGGGTGGCAGGCTGATTTGCTGCCAATAGGGTTCATAGCCGATGGAAGAGATACGCAACAGATAGATGCCAGTGTCCACAGGGCTGAAACGGAATACGCCAAAGGCATCGGTTGTGGTTCCTTGTACGAAAGTGCTGTCCTGTTGCCGCAGCAGCACGCAGTTGGTGAAGGGCAGCGCCTCGCCCGAAGTGGCATCTTTCAGGGTTCCTCCTGTTGTCAGTTGCTGGGCTTTCGTCCCACCGATGGCACACGCCACCAGAATAGTCATCAAAATAGTCTTCTTTGTCATTATATTTCTCGTTTTGATTTATCATATAAACGCCTAAGTCGGCTAAATACTACAGCATTGCAGAGGGAGTCCAATTCTTGATTTGGCGGTGCAAAGGTACTAATACGCACACAATCAACTGCTACACGAAAGGGTAAAAAATATTCGCCAATTGAAAAACTACCCGAAAGGGTAGTGCAAAAACACAAGAAAAACGTGAGACGACACAATAAGAATGGCACGCTGGCGTTATATAAAAATAATAAATGAATGATTATGGCATCTGACAAGGCACAATATGTGGTAGCGCTTATTGCAGAGTTTGCAGAGCATTACGGACTCTCAACAACACAGGCAGTGGAGTATCTAAGCCAATATAAGGCCTTGGAGCTCTACGACCGGCAGTATGGCTATTTGCATACTCAGTCATTCGCCTCAAATGTGCGTGACCTTTCAGCTTACTGTCGCAGAATGGGGGGTACACTATGATTACACAATATCACGGATCCAACATTCGGATAACTGAGATTGACCAAGGCCAATGCAATCCATACAAGGACTTTGTCCAAGCATTCTACCTAACTACGGAGAAGGAACAAGCCATGGATGTGGCTCTTGCGAGGGTTGATATCTTTGGAGGAGAACCAGTAATCAATGTCTACTATTTTGATGAGCGGAAGCTTTTGGATGGGACTCTTTTGTTTAAATCGTTCGATAAATATACCGAAGAGTGGGCAGACTTCGTCTACCAGAATCGTGACGAAACGAATGAACCGCCATACATGCACTCGTACGATGTGGTGTACGGACCGATAGCCAATGATCGTGTGGGGTTCTAGATTCGAAATTACCGTTTGGGTAATATTGACAAGAAAGTGCTTCTTCGGAGATTGATGTATATGAAGGGAATTACTTATCAGTATGCTTTTTGCACCATGCATGCTATAAAAGAATTGAAACCGTATGAAATTGAGTGAACAAGAATTTAAATTCTTGATAGAGAGTATCACGTCTGACTTGATACAGCTGTTGATGAATCGTCGGCACTACACATTGCCTCTTGCGGTGGAAACTGTGTACGGGTCTAACATTTATAGAGCTCTGTTACGTCCCATCTCAGGCCTTTATTTTCAGAGTTCTGGATATGTATACTCACTGCTGGAAGACGAATTGAGAAAGAGAATGACTCATGCCTCAGATTAACGACTTCTTTATCGACAAAAACCGTGTGGACGGCATCACCGAGGATGACTATGAGCAGGTGAGGCCTAAGATTGAGGCGGTGGCCGCTGCCGCACGCACTACGACCAACAGCATCTACGTTATCGACTACCACAAGCGCAATTTCCTATACGCCTCTGAGAACCCGATGCTGGCACCAGTGGGATTGAAGGAAATGGGTTATGCCCTGTATCTCAACTTTGTACCCAAGGAGGAGCAGGCTATGCTACTCGAAATAAACCGTGTCGGTTTCGAAGAGTTCTCGCGAATAGATTTGGAGGAGAAGATGGATTTCGTCATCAGCTATGATTTTCATTTTGTGCAGAATGGCCGTTGCCGTATGGTCAACCACCGCCTCACACCGTTGGCTCTCAACGCCAAAGGGCAGCTGTGGCTTGCCCTCTGCTCCTTCTCGCTCTCGTCGCGCAAGGAATTCGGCAATGTGCGTATGTGGCGCGTGAAGGAGAGCGGCAATGGTATCGTGGGCAATCGTGAGGTGCGTGAGTATTCGTTGATGGATGGCAAGTGGCACAAATGTGAACCCATCGCGCTGAACGAGACAGAGCAGAGCCTACTGATGATGTCGGCGCAGGGCTACACCACCGAGGAAATAGCCGAGCGGCTCTTCCGATCCACCGACACAATGAAGTATCACCGCAAGAAACTCTTCCGCAAACTAGGTGTTGAAAGCATCAACGAGGCCGTCGCCCTCGTGATGAGCAGCAATGTGATTTAATATAAAACAACTGGCATCCAAGGTATTTTTCACACATTGGATGCCAGTAGGCCTTGGATGGCGACATACCCCGCCACTTCGGCAAACATTCACGGATGTTTGCTTCTCTCGACTATTTCGTGGATATGACCAGGAAACGGGTCTGCTCCCAGAATTTGGCGGGATTGAGGATGCGGAGGTAGGAAACCTGCTTGGGGTCGTTCTCGTCCATCACCAGTTCGTAGCTGTTCTCGGGGTGGTTGGAGACGACCACGGCCTTCTTCATGTTTACAGGGATAGTGGTGACTTTGGTGCGGTCGATCTGGGTGAAGCGGTCAAGAGGCATCTCGCTGTTGGTGCCCTGATGGCGGCCAATGCCAATGAATCCGCCAGTCTTGGCAACGATGCCCGCCTCATTGAGGTCGGTATAGGTTCCCACCACATAGTAGGCACGGTTGGCCTCGACGGTCTGACGCTGGATGTGGAGGTCTTTCTCCTCGTTGGAGGCGGTGAGGTCGCTCACATCCTGGTTGAGTTTCTTGATAAGCACCTTGTTGCTTTCCAACTCGGTGAGGAGTTGGGCAATCTGCGACTCCTGAGCGGCAATGCGCTCTTCCTGACGGTTCACAAGTTCTTGCAGGCGGGCACTCTCTTTGCCTTCGTTATTGATTTTAGCCTGCAGGTTGGCGAGTTTCTGCTTGTTGGCAGCCATGAGGTTCTCGATGCTCTTGATTTGCTCGTTGATCTGATTCTTGACATTTGGCTGACCTTCGAGGTTGGCACGACGCAGCTCCTGCACGGCAGTGTAGCGGGAATTGACGGCAGCGAGGTTTTCCTCAATCTCGTTGAGGGTGGTGAACAGGGAGTCGAGTTCGGCATCCTTGTTGCTGATAATCATGGAAAGAGAATCGTTCTGACGGATGGCGGCATCGAGTTCTTCCTGATGATTGTTGCATGCGGCAAAGGCGACGGCCACAAGTGCCAAACTAAGGGTTAATACTATTTTTCTCATGTTAGGTTCTTTTAATGATTATTTTTATTAGTTCAAACAATAAATTTCGTAGTTTACGTTATTGCTTAAAACGAAGATGTGTTTTATTTATTGCACACTTTACACACAAAGATTATTAATAAACCTTAAAAATATGACCAAACTAGCAAAAACACTACTCTTTATGACCATCATAGCCACCACAACGCCATCAATGGGCAATACGTATCACCCGACTTCGTCGTACCCTTCTAAAGAGGGGACGGACAACCCCTTGCTGCAAGAATGGAAGACCCCGCACCAGACTCCGCCGTTCAGCCAAATTCGCAACGAGCATTATGCGCCTGCAGTCAAAGAAGCCATCAAGGAGGCTGAAGCCAACATACAGAAAATCATCAAACAGAAGGCTGCCCCAACATTTGAGAACACCATCGTAGCCCTACAGACGGCCAGCGAGAGGTTGGACCGCATCACGTCGGTGATGTTCAACATCAATGAGTGCAACACCGACCCGGAGCTGCAGGGCATCGTGATGAAGCTGACGCCCGAGCTGACACGCTACTCGAACAGCGTGAACATGAACGAGAGACTGTTTGCCCGCGTCAAGGCGGTGTATGAGCAGCGCGAGCGGCTCAACCTCACCACCGAGCAACGCACCCTGCTGGAGGAGACATACAAGGGTTTTGTGCGCAACGGCGTGAACCTGACTGGCAAGGAGAGGCGCACCTTTGCCAAGAACAGCGAACGGCTGGCCGAGCTGTCGCAGCTGATGAACCAGCATGTGCTGGCGGACAACAACAACTATATCCTCCACGTCACCGAGGAAAAGGATTTGTCGGGCCTGCCCGAGAATGTGGTAGCCGCCGCCCGGCAGGAGGCGCAGGAACGCAATCTCGACGGATGGGTGTTCACGCTTGCCTACCCTTCGTTCGGCCCGTTCATCACCTACGCCGACAACCGCAACCTGCGGGAACAGCTGTGGCGTGCCTACAACAGCAGGGGCAACCGTGGCAACGAGAACGACAACAACGAGGTGATTCGCGAGATGACGCTGCTACGATACAGGCAGGCCCAGTTGCTGGGATTTAAGAACTATAGTGAGTATGTATTGGGCAACCGAATGTGCGAAACACCCAAACAACTGGCAGACTTTTTCAACCAACTGCTGAATGCCGCCTTGCCGTTTGCGAAACACGACCTTTTCGAAGTCAGCAAATACGCCCAGAAACTGGGGGCTCCGATGCCTTTGCAGCGTTGGGATTTCTCCTACTACAGCGAGAAGTTGAAACAGGAGAAATATGATTTTGACGAGGAGCTATTGCGCCCCTACTTCCAGCTGGAGCGTGTGCGCCAAGGTATTTTCGATTTGTATGGCAGGCTCTATGGGCTCCGTTTCGTGGAGGCTACCGACATCGACGTGTACCATCCAGATGTGAAGGTGTATGAAGTGTTTGACGGCAAGCGACTGATGGGAGTGCTGTATATGGACATGCACCCCCGTGCCAGCAAGCGCAGCGGCGCATGGATGACTTCGTTCCGCGAACAGAGCAACATCGACGGCAACCAGGTGCGCCCATTGATACAGGTGGTGTGCAACTTTTCAAAGCCTGTCGGAGACAAGCCCGCCCTGCTCAGTTTCAGCGAAGTGGAGACTTTTATGCATGAGTTTGGCCACGCCATGCACGGAATGCTCACCGACTGCACCTATCCCAGCATCAGCGGCACCAGCGTGAAGCGCGACTTTGTGGAACTGCCCTCGCAGGTTATGGAGAATTGGTGCTACGAGTCGCAGTTTCTCAACACCTTTGCCCGCCACTACCAAACGGGCGACACTATCCCGGGCGAGTATATCCAAAAAATCAAGTCTGCCGAAAAGTACCTGGCGGGCTGGCTGTGTGTGCGCCAGCTAAGCCTGGGTATGGTGGATTTCGCCTACCACACCATCACAAGCCCCATCGAAGGCCCTATGGAAAAATTTGAACGGCGGTATATGGTAGAGTTGCTGCCCGCCGTCGAGGGGGCCAACACCAGCACGGCCTTCACCCATATCTTTGCAGGAGGATATGCCTCGGGCTACTATGGTTACAAATGGGCGGAAGTATTGGATGCAGACGTATTCTCGCAATTCAAACAGAATGGCATCTTCGACAGGACCACGGCCACCCGTTTCCGTCAAGAAATACTATCAAAGGGCGGCACTGAGCACCCTGCCGTTCTGTTCCGCAACTTTATGGGGCGCGACCCCAACATCCATGCCCTACTCATTAGATGTGGTTTTGAAGAGGAAATCAAAACCGTCTTTGAGTAATTATCTTTATTCAGGCCAAAATTCAGCCTGACACCAAACAAAATACAAAATGAATGATATTTACGCAAAACAGATACTAAAAATATTTGCCAACAATCCATTCGACACATTCAACCACAAACAGATAGCCTCACGAGTGGGTGCCCACGACAAGGGTACGCGCCAGTTGGTGCTTGCCACCATTCAGGAACTTGCCGAGGCTAAGATACTGGTGGAAGACGAGAATGCCCGTGGCAAATTTAAGATTAACCCAAAGAACATCAACGACGACCTGCTGCCAAAGAATTATCTTATCGGCACCATCGACATGAAGCAGACGGGCAAGGCCTACGTCATACCACAGGAAGAAGGTCGCGAGGATGTGCAGATTTCGCCCAACAATACCAACCACGCCCTACACGGCGACACGGTGAAGGTGCTCATGTTCCCCCAACGCAAGATGCGCAAGCCCGAGGGACAGGTGGTAGAGATTATCAAACGTGCCAAGACCCGTTTTGTCGGCATTATCCAACGGCAGGACCGCTTCGCATTCCTAGTCAGCGACAGCCGCACCATGGTGGTAGACATATTCATCCCCCTCACCGACCTGGGCGGTGCCGAGGACGGCGAGAAGGCTCTGGTGGAAATGACCGACTGGCCCAAACGAATGAACAATCCTGTGGGACGCGTCATCAAACGACTCGGACACCCCGGTGACAACAACGTGGAAATGCAGTCGATTCTAGCCGAATACGACTTCCCCCTCGAATTCCCTCCAGAAGCCGAACACGAGGCTGAACATATTGCCGAACCCACCGAGAAGGACTACGAAGGCCGCAAGGATTTCCGCAATACCACCACATTTACCATCGACCCTGCCGACGCAAAAGACTTCGACGACGCCATCTCGTATCGCCGTATGAAGAACGGGCACTACGAAGTGGGCGTGCACATTGCCGATGTATCTCACTATGTCAAGCCCGGCACACATATCGACCGCGAGGCATTCGCCCGCGGCACCAGTGTCTATCTGGTGGACCGCACCATACCCATGCTGCCTGAAAAGCTGTGTAACGGGGTCTGCTCGCTCCGTCCGCACGAGGACAAGCTCTGCTTCAGCGTGGTGATGGAGATGGACGATGAGGCACATGTGTTCAAAGCTTGGTTCGGCAAGACGGTTATCAACTCCAACTGCCGCTACGCCTACGAAGAGGCACAAGAGATAATCGAAGGCACCAAAGCTGAGAACCTCACCCCCACCGACACGGCCATCTTGGAACTGCACAAGCTAGCCACCATACTGCGCAACGAGCGCTACAAGGACGGTGCCATCAACTTCGAGAGCCAAGAGGTCAAGTTCAAGCTTGACGAAAATGCAAAACCCATCGGAGTCTATATCAAAGAGGACAAGGAGGCCAACTGGCTTATTGAAGAGTTTATGTTGCTTGCCAACCGCCGAGTGGCCGAACGCATCGGTGCCAATCGCGGTGGCGAGGGAGCCAAGAAGATTTCTCCCAAAACCTTCGTCTATCGCGTTCACGACGAACCCAACCCCGAAAAGCTCAACACCTTTGTCGAATTTGTAGCCAAGCTAGGCTATAAGATAAAGACCTCTTCGCGGCAGGCTCTCGCCCACAGCTACAACAGCCTTTTCGAGAGCATTGCCGGACGTGGCGAGGAGTATATGATTGACTCCATCGCCATACGTACCATGTCGCGAGCCTACTATAGCACCGAGAACATCGGCCACTACGGCCTAGGATTCCGTTTTTACACCCACTTCACCTCCCCCATCCGCCGCTATCCCGACCTCATGGTGCACCGACTGCTGCAACAGTACCTGCAAGGCGGACCCTCCGTCAGTGCCGACGAATACGAAGAGTATTGTCGCCACTGCTCACAAATGGAGAAACGTGCCGCCGATGCCGAACGAGCCAGCATCAAATACAAACAGGCAGAATTCCTTAGCGACAAAATAGGTCAATCATTCCCCGCCCTCATTTCGGGGGTCAGCAAATGGGGTATCTATGCCGAAATCGAAGGCAACAAATGCGAAGGCATGATACCTATCGGCAGCCTGCACGGCGACTACTACATGCTCGACGAGGACAACTACCAAGTAATCGGTCGCCGCTATGGCCGATGCTACAAGCTAGGCGACCCCATCACTATCCGCGTCAAAGGGGTGGACATGACCAAGAAAATCATCGACTTCGACCTAGTGGATGTAGACCTTGAGCAACCCCGACACACTAATTCGCGCAAAGGCAAATCCCGTCCCGACAAACCTGAGCGTAGTAGGAAGGCTCACGACAAACCCTCCAAAGAGAAGAGCAAAAACGCTAAAAGCAAAGGCAAAAGCGCTCGCAAGCCTCACCCCAAGAATATCGTGAAATGAACGGAGTACGACTCCCCCAAATTTTAGGAGAAAGTGCGTGTTTTTTGTCTAACATTTAACTCAGAAATAGGAGTAAAAAAACAATTTAACATTTAATATATAACTGTAATACAACTATTTACCACCACCCGCCCCCTAAATATGCGTAGAAAAAACGTCATTTATCGTAAAAAAATAGTACTTTTGCATCGGGAATTGGCTTTGGTGGTATCAGTATTGCAGACCCACTAGAACACCAAAGCCCCCGAAATAAACATCACTAGCGGTCTGCCAAATGATAACAAAATACCATGAAAAAAGTACTGACCGTAGTTGCTATCGTAGCATTGGTTGCAT
>JAEEIS010000094.1 GCA_016281475.1 Bacteroidales bacterium | reverse complement strand
GGTCTCGCCGAAGAGGTTCTTACGACCGCCGGCGGCCCACTCGTCGATATACTCGGCCATAGGGCTGGAGGGGGTGATGGGGTAGATAGCTGCTACCTCGCTGAACATATAAGCCACGTGGGCTGCAGCGCAGTTGCCGTCACATGTCATAAACTTTTTTTCTTTTGCCATAAGCTTAAACGTTTAAGGATTAATTATTTGTAAGTTATTATTTTAATTACTCAACACTTATTCATTTGGTTGACCAAAAACCATTTACCATTTTAACCAGTTTATCTTTTCGTAAATCAATTTCAACCTCGTTCCATTCAGGGCATTTAAGAACCTCGCCACAAATCTCAATTCCTGCAGCATACTTGATTAAGCCTTCCTTTCCATTTCGACCATTAAGTTTCACATTCCATTCAGAATCTCTAATTGATGAATTCAATGGTTGTGTTATGATAGTTAGATTCCCTATGGTTTTAAGTATATAGTCTCTTTTCTCTTGGTCTTCTTGTTTTGGTGGGATTGTCCAATGATTTCTCCATTTTTTAGGCATGAGATGTTCTAAACTATATTTTGTCATTCCTAAGAGTTGTGTTGATTGTTTACTACGATCTCTTAGTTTCGACTCAACAAAATATAGCAAATTGGCAGCAGTGTGGTTAGTGTAAACTTGGGTGGATAATGCAATGGAGACATCCTGATCGTTGGGCATATAGTTTACTGTGCTATTCTGCACTTGTTCAATATTGTTTTTCAAATCGTTTTTGGACAAGAATGATTTGCCTATGCATTGCTCGGTAAAAAATTGATTGTAATTTTTATTGGTGGCACGCACAATTATTCTACGAATTAAGTAGCTTTCAATATAGTCGAAAAGAAGATTCCTTTCTACAATATTCTGCTGCTTTTTCATTATGTAAAGAACATATGGAATGATTGTGGAATTGTCCATCCCAAAAATGAGTGCATTTATTCTTTCAATGCCAGCTTCTTTGGGTAATTCTTGTTCCAAAATGCCCAGGTCAAATGTTTCATGAAAAATACTTGCATATTCATTAACCTCATTGAGTAAAATGTGCAAGTCAACATTATAATTTGTAATGTATTTTTTGTATGATTCGTAAAGGTTTTCTACTTTTGAAAATTCATCTTTGTCCACAGCACTCACATTCCCATTGCCCACCTGTTTTTCTTGGATTTTTATTTGTAAAAACGAATAAAAGAAAATGTCAATAAGTGTTCTTTTAAATCGACCTGTTACGATGGTTTTGTCCCAATAGTCTTTTGTCTCTTTGTCCACTTCAAAAACGGGATACCAATATTTCATGTATGCAGCTTCATCTCTGTTGAAAAGATAATTCTTCAGTAACTCTGCAGTTGTTAATGAAACACCCAATGAGTTAATGGTATCAAAAATCTGCTGTTCGTTTTCTTGAGCGTCAACCTCGATGCCTATCAAAACAATTTGGTTAAGAATGTTTTGGTAATTAAGAGTTTTTTTTATGTTGTTTTTAAAATAGGTATAACATTGAGATAAGCGATCGTTTTTATCCGAAAGGTCATCAAGATTTGATAGGTTCATTATGTGGTTAAAAGACATAATGTCATTTCGATTGTGTTCTACTGCTAATTGCCCGCCCATTGTCCAAAACAAGCGGTTTGTTAAACCATCTTGATTGTTTTTTAGACCTAATACCTTGAAAAAAATACACAATGTGGTTAATCTCTGTTGGCCATCAATAATAGTTCTTATATCACCTACGGTGCTGCCAAGTGCTGTATTTTCTTGCTTAAGAATTACCGACCCCATAAAATATGGACTCTGTCCCGCACTCACCCCTTCAATGTCCTGCAACATTCTTTCCCATTGTTCTTCATTCCATACATAGGAACGTTGAAAATAGGGTATTCGCAATATTCTATTGCCATTAAAAATGCCATTTATGCTCTGTTTACCGGCGTTCATTTCTATAACAGTTTTATTTCAGCAGTTTCCTTTTTTTAGCTCTTCTAACTCATTTTGCGGTCGAAATTTTCGACCGCAAATCGTATATCTTATTGTTTTTCTGTTTTATAGCCTATACGTTTCCGTGGGGTTGATGATTTCTCTCTCAGTTGGTCGAGGGCATCGTTGATGGCCTCTATTTGAAGTGATATCTCTGTGTTAGTCTCTTCCTGCATGCGGTTGATGTCGTTCTGGTCGTGCAGGATTTCCTCCACATAGTTGTTGAGCTGGTCCACTTTGTGCGACAGTTGCTCTACCTTCAGGTTCACCCCTTGCCATGCACTCACTGCATGGCGTATCGCCACAAACGCCCGCATGATGTTGATGTTGACTTGAATTGCCGTCTCTGACCGCAGGACCGAACTCAACATTGCAATGCCCAATTCGGTAAAAGCATAAGGAAGTGCTCTATCACCACCTCTGTTTGAAATCACAATTTGTGATTTCAAACTATCGCCATTAGTAACAACATCTTTATTATCAGCAGTAGTAGCATCAGTATTTGAGATCACAATTTGTGATTTCAAAAATGTCCACTCATTCTTATTCAGTCGAAACAAAAAGTCATCGGGAAAACGGTCGATATTACGTTTGACAGCCTGATTCAAGGCACGTGTTTCCACCCCATACAGCTCCGCCAAGTCGCGGTCGAGCATCACACGCAAGCGTCGCACTTCGTAGATGCGATGCTTGATGACCTCGACTTCTGAGGTCATTTGGGTGGTTATTACTTTCTCGCTCTCCATTGGGGTGGAATGTAATTAATTGATAACAAATCCAATTTCAAAAAAATCGTTCTATCGTCTAATTTACAAAAGTACGAAATAAATCCTAATTGGCAAAGAGTAGCTTTACACTACTTCACCGCCTCGCTTATCGCTTTCAGCACCAGACTCTCCATGATGTAGTAGGTGTCGGGGTTGGGGTGGCAGCCGTCGTCGCTCAGTTTCTTTATGAATCCGTTGTAACTGTCTGCGAGGGCAACGTGGTAGTCGACATACACGATGCTGTTGGCCTCGGCGTATGCCTTTAGGTGCTTGTTGATGTCAACAATAGTCCAGGCAGCATTTTCGATTTCGGGATTCCACCGAAAGGCGGCACACGGAGGGATAGAACTGATGATAGGCACAATATCGTTGGCACGTGCCAGAAGGCACATCGCCACAACGTTATCGACCACCTTGTCGGGCTCCACCCAATAGATATTTTGTGCCACATCATTGGTGCCCGCCATGATGACAACAGCCTTGGGACGAAGGTTGATAACGTCAGCCGTGAATCGAGCCAGCATCTGCGCCGAGGTCTGTCCGCCGATGCCTCTGCCGCAATAGTTGTGGCTGCTGAAAAAATCAGGATGGTATGTAGCCCATAGTTCGGTGATAGAATTCCCCATAAATACCACCTCGGGGAATTCCTCGCTCTTGATAATACGCTTATTGTCTGCCTTGTATCTATTGAACCCGAACCAATCTTCTTGTGAAAAACCAAAAACTGACATTGTAAGCATAAGGATGATTAAAGCTGTTTTTTTCATGGTGAATTATTTTTGCAAAGATAGTGTTTTTTTTCTGAAAGAATTGTCTAAGGTATCCACGAGAAGTTCTCTTTCCCAGCGGCCACTTCGAAGTGGTATTTGACGATGCCGAGGTCCATCTTGCCGTAGCCTATCAGTGTGAACCGGGCTCGAGCCGCAACGGTGTGGTTGTTTACCAACGTAAACTCGAACTTCTGCTGATTCACCGCCGTGGGAGCCAGCAGAGCCGCTTCCATACCGCGTTTAAACCAATCGGGCACCGTTGTTCCGTTCACTTTCACAAACTGTTCCATCGGCCGCATAGGGTGCTGCACACCTTGGTTAACCCCGTAGCCGAGAGCTATAACGCAGTGCAATTTCTCCCCAGTATCAATTTGATACCTGTCGGGCTGTTTGTGATAAGTAAGCCCTACCCAGCAGCTGTTAAGTCCTAGCGTCTGTGCCAGCAACACCAGCCGCTCGCCATAATAGCCCACTGCCTCGTCAGCACCTTTTTGCCCGACCATGACAAGGTAATTGCTCACCCCATTGAACTTGCCATAGCTGCTAAACCTGCCGGAACCGTTGAAAGCCTTAGGCTCATCCACTACAAGTTGGATGTGCAACCCGCTCTCCTGATTACATAGTGCCACCTCCTCTTTGAGGCGGTTGATAATACTAGCCTCAAGTGGCTTCTCTTGATACTGCCGCACAGAATGACGTGCAACGATTGCTTCCTGTATTGTCATTGTATATCTTTTGTTATAATCCTCGTGTCCGTCTAGGGGCAGAAGAGATGACAGCACTGCGGGGACGGACTGAGTTATTGCTTGATTGTTTGACTGATTGTGTGCTTGGACGGCTAGACTTCTGTGGGGCGGTTTTCGCCGTTTTTACCGGCTTGCTGGCGGCAGGCTTGTTGTTGGTCGGAGTCGATACAGATGGACTCTCTTCTTTTGCCACCGGCTTGGCAGGCCGTTCGTATTCTGTCGGGGTATAGTTGCCACGATTCCGCTTGTAGTTGGTCATAGAGTTGACCCTGCTGATTTTCGACGACAGGTTATGCCCACCAGTGGTCAGCAGGTCGGCATAGGTGATAATGAGCGACGAAGTCTTCATGTATCGTCCCGCGTTGCCCTTCAGGTTGGCGGCGAACCAGTTCTTTACATCCTTCAAGTCCATCTCCATCAAGTCCAAATTGTTCTTGCCCACTTCGCGCATTAGCATGTTCACCCGCCGTCCGCGCAGCATGGTGTTGTAACTCTCGCGGTCGCGTATTTTCACACCGCGAGGGTAGGAGAGGTATCGCGCCAACTGCTTGAACTGTTCCTCGTTGAGGCCGCACAGCATATCCTTCACCTCTTGCAGGCTCCGGCCGATGCCCGCCTTGGTGTCACGGTTTACATTCCGATAGATGGCATCGATATGCTCCTCATTGTACGAAACATTGTGCTTCTGCTCGTTCTCCCGCAGATGCTTGTCGATTTGCTCTTTCTGAAAGTGTCTGAAACTGCGTTGCGACAGGCTGTCGGCCAGCAAGGCAATCTCGTCGCTGTTCAGCTGACGAATCTTATCAAGCAACTCCATCGTCGGTTTGTACAGCAAGAACGGTTTGTTCTTTGGGAACGAAGGGTAGGTGTTGCCCGAATAGGTGATGTTGTTGTCGATAAACAGCTGGTACAATGCTGTGTACTGCACCACACGAGCCAAGTCGGTGTTGCCGAGGGTGGCGAAATAGTGATACGCCTGACTCTCGTAGCGGTAGCCTATCGACTGGCTTCGCTCCTGCGAATTAAAGTAGCTCACCGGCAGCGAGCCCGTGCGCCCTAATGTGTAGATGGTGTAACCCTCACGGTCTATGGCGTACATGGCTCCGGCGGTGTTCCAATTATAGACTAATTCGTTCAGTCCCAACTTACGGAACAGGGGCTTGTCGAAGGGGTAGTAGCCCGGTTCGGGGTAGCGGTAGTAGCCCTCCTGTATGGTGCCGCGTTCCGACCAGTCTTTCAGCAGTACGTCGGTGATGGTCATCAGGTCGCCAAACTCGGTGTTCTCCAGCTCACGGCTCAAGTAGGTGGGGCACCAGTCGCGCCCATTGTTCATCTTCCCGGCCATCAGGTCGTTGATGTCCAGACTCTGCGACAGCTCCTTCTCGGTGGTCGAGGCCAGCAGCAGGATGCTCTCTATCTGCAACGGAGGCAACTCATTTAGTGGTGACTGGCGTTCTCGGCCAATGATTACCAACGTGTTGCTGTCGGCCAAGGCTCCCAGTATTAGGTCGGCATCCAAGGTGAACTGCCGTATGTCGCCCATCTGTGCGGCAATGTCCTCATTCTTCGCCACCGCCCAAGCCACAAAGCCCGGCTGTTGGCTGAAATATACACCCCGTGCCTTCGATGCAAAGAGGTCGCTGACGGTCATCACCTTGCTGGTGTCGTCGAGGTGGATAAACCCCTCGCCCTCCTCAATGAACCAGGTGTTGAACTCGTTCAGCGTAATCTGGTAGTCAATGTTTTCCTTGGCAAAATATCGACGTTTCTCCTCTGCGGGCAGCGCCATCACCGTGGGCTTGTATTCCGAAAAGAAGAGCTCTTTGTTCAGCCGCTTGAGCAGTCGGTCGCAGTTCTCCCGTGTGGCGTTGCCCAGCAGTATAAGCACATCTGTTGTGTAACCGTCATAGCCGATGGGGTGCTTGCGTTGCTCTGTCTTGTGTGTGAACTCTGCAAAGATAGGCGCGATGGAATCTGTCTCGAAATGCGGTGGTATGTCGCTCAGCAAAATCATGCGGCTGCTATCTGGGAACGATGCCATCCCTATGCCCTGATAATGGAAGCGATACTTCTTGCGAAAGTCCTTGTATATCGAGTCCGCCATCCCCGCCGCCTCGCACCGGTCTATATCCACATTCTGGTTCGGGATATACTCATAATCAAACAGCCGCGCACTCTCCCGCTTCACACTCTCCCCAACTCCCGTCCGCAACAGCAGCAACACAACCGCCACCCCGATTGCCGCCACTGCAATCAGCCAACGAGTCAGTCTATGTCTGTTTTGATCCATATCTCCACCTGTATTATCATCTTTACCCTATCGGTGGCTTTTTACAGCGTTACGCCCAAGATAACCACGAATGGGTATACATTCTTCATTCGTTTAAGCTGTCACAAGAATATTCATTTCTATCTGCCCTTTTATTAGCCCTTTTAAGATACTATTATTCAGTAATATTAGTATGAATAATACGTTTATTTCTACCTTTCTATCTGCCCTTTCATTCGCCCTTTCAAATTTTACCTTTCTTCTTCAGTTCTTCCATTCCAATACTAAGTGCTTCCTGAATAATAGTATTGCTTTCTTTAAAGGAATCACCAATCATATATACACGTTGTCCTCTATCACCCTCTGTTTTCAGTAACCCTCCAGCCTTTAATTGGTCGATATATCTGCGAATCTGTTTATCCGACAGATGGTTCCCTATAATGTTGTTAATCTCTGACCGTTTTGCTTTACCATACTTTTGCAAGTATGGAAAGAGAACTGCCCAAATTTGGTTTATATCCCAATCTGTTGCTTTAGAGTATGAAACCATATCACCTGCCAATTCATAGTAACGACGAGATAGGATAAAATATGTGGCATTTGTCTTTCCTCGTTTCTCTATCAACCCCATTTGTGCAAGTTTCTCTTCCTGACGTCTATCTCTCAACCGCTTACCTCCATCACGAAGGTAACTTAAATCCAGCACATCAAATACAGACAATTTGTGCTCATCGTCATTCTCCTGTTGAACCGCTTGTATAAACATGGCAAAAGCCTTATCTTTCACTGTTGCAAAAAGAGTCGCTGTGACAGAGAAGTTATCACTATGGGAATAGTCAGGCAACGGTTTGCCTTCGGAGAGGGTGTATAAAAATATCTTGTCAATTCCCTGCCCGGAACGTTCTACAATTCCAGTCTTTGAAAGAACGTCTGCTAACAATCTGTTTCTCGGAGTGCTTGGGACTTTCAGTAGATTATCCAATGTCACACCATTGGGGAATCCACCCGCATTAATTACCATAAGTGAAGACGGGGATTGTTTGATAACTATCTCGCTGGCCTTGCGGTAATCTCTATGTGCAAAAGCATTATTGATTAATTCGCGAACAACATCTTGATTGAAAAACTGAATATCGAAGATATAAGCACCCTCACGGATTGGGAATGATCCATTTCTTTGATTGATTACCCCCCAAAGTTTATCAATCAGAATAAAGAAAGGTTGACCAAACTGTACTCTGTTATTGAAATCTATCTGATTCTCGGTATTTCGGTACTCGAGCATAACCTTCGCTTGGGGGAATACCCTATCAAGTGATTTCTCTCTGCCAACAAGAAGCACCGCAGCATTGGTCACTTTGCCTTCGTGTATCAAATGCAAATCAGATAGTGCCTGTTCGTCGCTAATTGTCAAAAATGAGGGATTATTCTGTTTCCTCGCATATTGCTCCTTCATTATTCGAATTGCGTCGGGGTCAAGATCATCAATTGTTGCCTCATCGCAAATCTGCTCTGAGAAATCAGGCTCCTGTTCTTGAATGATGGAAAGATATGTCTGGTCATCCATCAGTAACAGTTCCTCGCCAACCCTCATCAATGGAACATCCTCATATTTGAAAAGTTTTCCAATAGGTCGTGGGGGCACCTCAATTACCAGCACTCTCCCCGTCTTGTGTTCTTCATCTTCAAACAATTCGTACACACACGTTCTTATGCCAAGGTCATGATATATGTCGCTTTCTAATTCACCAATAGCATTTTCACATTGTTTTGTCCCTATGACCTTGTGCGGATATTTATCATGCATCCCTATCACCAACCGACCACCACCCTCATTACACAAGGCAACAACATACCCCAAGATACATCGACGTCTGTCTTTGGGTCTCTCTTTCCCACTACCATTATAAGAGACGTTTCCGCCTTCGCCTTTCTTGAACTCAACGTGGTCTTCTGACTCACGCATTGTTTTTAGTTCTGCTATTGTGTACCTTCTGTTCATAACTACCCCCTTTGCCATATTTGCTTAAACGTTTAATAAATTAACATTATTGATAAACTCTTTACTATGAATGACCCGGTAGTACCTATTCGAATAATATATCCCCATATGGAACTCTAACATTGCGATTATCTTTAGATGTAATCTTACACTGTAACACACCATCTCCTTTTGCAACATTATTCTCCCAATGTAAAGCTTGAAGATTAGAAATGTTATCACTACCACCTTTTGAAACAGGAATAATATGATCTATTTCCCAACCATATTCACTATCACGATTCCCATATTCTTTACGCCATATAATAGCATTACATTTATCCATTCTAACTTTTGATGGATCTTGATTTAGAACTTCTTTTGCATTATTCCATACTTCTTGTATAGTTTCTTCTGTAAACATAACAATTATTTTTAATCAAACTTTTATTTGTTCCATCACCTGTATAATACTGTTTCCGATGATATTGGATATTTTCGAACGCAAATATAGGCCATTTTTCACTATTGCAAGAAAAAATCGTGATATTTTAACTTTTTTTAATCAATATTCCAATATGCACTTGGGTCGCCATCAAAAATTGTGTCAATATCTTCATCTGAATACCCCATTTCCTCTTGTGCATAACTTCCTGAATAATCTGAATAATGCTGTGGCTCATATTGTGAGTATCGGCGTTTTGAACGAGTGTAGTCTATCAAGCGTATTCTTTCGCCATTCTTGATGGCGACAATTCCGTCTATATCATACATTATTTCATCATATTCACAGCAAGTTAATTCGTCCCCAGATCCATACAACAGGCCGAATAAACCATTCTTTGAAACGAGATAGTAACCCTTGAATAGTTCAATGGATTCATATTTTTCATGATTTAATATTTGACCATTGCATGTGACATATCCAATTTCCCCATTTTTTTCATATTCTATGAAATCCATTTCAAATCCGGTTACACTTTTACACCATGATGATATGTGTCCATAAATAATATTATCTCCATGATAGTTTAGGCAATAATACATCTTATTACAATTCCCCAATATGCAATTGCTTTTATGATGGTCGTATAACCAATATTTTCCATCAATTTTTCCTATAATAAACCGACCTCCTCCTCGAGGCAATACGTCGGGTATTAAGATATCATCTAGAATTGGGTCAGAAACCAGTTTTAGGCCTAGGTTTAATATCCCATATTTCCCATTTTGTTTAATTACGTAATAAGAAAACATCCTGCCAACATCACGGTGTCTTATTTCAAAAAATTGATCATATTTCTGCATACACTTTAATATGTGCGCTGAATGACTATCTTGATGTTTGAAGAGACGTGAATTTTTATATGAAACTGGAATCTTTATACCATGGAAATCAACTTGTAGCTTGCAATTAGTATCTGTCTTAAAATGGGGAATTCTTTTTTCGTAATTGGCTCTTAGAATAACATCTCCAGTACTACTTAATAGCCCATAATGGTCATTCTCTTTAAATATTAGGTACTTTTGACAATCATCACAATGGCTATAAAGGATCTCTTCATATTTGGCACTTAGAATTACATTTCCACAATAATCCAACAATCCATATTTACCATCTTCCCCGAAAACCAAGCAGTCATGACAAATAACTTCAATAGAATCATATACATTCGACTGCACTTCTAATAATGCATTATAGAGAAAAGATCCCGTCTCGCAAGTAATGATAAATGCAGGGGAATCTGTTAAATGTCTTATTTCATTATAACAAGTATGAAATACTTCTTTACCATTATTATCAATTAATCCATATTTGCCATTCTTCTCACATTTAAACAAATTATGTTCCCATATCGCTATAACCACATCGTATTTTTTGCATGAAAACCTATCATAGAAGAGGCCAAATTCATTGATAATAACATCTTCCTTGATATTTGAACAATAAAGGCTATATTCGGTCTCTCCATTGGGGCCTCTTTCCGATAGTTTCTCAAATCCTTCCCACTCTCCTTTTAATAATCCATTTGAATCAACATAATATGAATGTCTGTTTTCTATTCTACTCAATACGATTTTTATTCTATTAGTATCTTGTTGTGATTCCATTTCTAATATTGATTTATTGAAGTTAATTTATTTTTTTAAGCACTCATTTGTATATTAATAGTAACATTGGTCAATTTTTACTTAGTCATTATTTCTTACTGCAAAACGTATAATTTGTTGTCCATCTGTTTTATTTTTCTTTGCAAAAATACAACTTTATTTTGAATTATTAACAGCATTTAATGTTCTATAAGCTTATTCACAAAGAACACCATCGCTGCCAATTGTAACCGATAAAGAATCGATACCCCATAGCAGAATTTCTTATGCTGTGTTTTGAGGTGGAAATGTTGCATCGACAACCACGCACTATTGTTGCCAACCACTGCTTGAACGGCTCTGCCTTAGGCGATGGAATAGATTGTATGATACGGAATACCGCCTTGCTATCAGCTGCAAGTGTCTTTCGACGTTTGCTTGTTTCTGTCATCATTTCTATCTGGGGACAATTTGTCCCCATGAACGCTGCAAGTTCAGGGTCACGCTTGCGCATCTTCTTCAGGTAATCCGTCGGATTTATAGAATCCGTCAACACCCCGACAACATCCACTACCGAGAAATACCATTCCTCTTTTTCCGCATCCCAGTGGGTACGTACTTTCTTGTCTTGAAATATCTGAACTTTTTCCATCTATTTACCTCAA
Source organism: Bacteroidales bacterium (assembly GCA_016281475.1). Next base: position 22,229 of record JAEEIS010000094.1, on the reverse strand, counting down.
TTTAGCTGCTATTGCTTTAAGAATCACCTCATTGCACTATGCTTTATCAATAGTACCGCTTTACAAAGATACAAAACTTCGATGAATTGGCAATACTAATGCCGTATCAGCATATTCACAAGCAACACCACCGCTGCCACCTGCAGCACAAATAGTAGCGGCACTCCGTAGCGGAACTTCTTCTTCTGGGTCTTGTGGCGGAAGAACTGCATCGCCAGCCATGCGCCCACGCTGCCGCCCAATGCCGCCAACCCCAGCAACATGGCCTCGGGCACACGCCAGCGTCCACGGCGCGCTTTCCATTTGTCCACACCGTAGACAATGAACGTCAGCACATTTATGGCCAAAAGATAATAAATCAACATATCCCAATAAACGCTGCATTTGCCATATTATTGTGTGTCCTCCAAGCAATAAATGCGCCGCCGCCGCGTTATACACCGTAAATGAAAGAACTCATCGTCATACAGGGCATCAGCCGTGCCGTGCTGGAACAGATACTGCACAAAGTGGCCAAAGACCTCGACCCCGAGGCCTCCATCACCTCGTTGCAACTTAGCGCTACCCGCCGCACCGACACCTTCGCCGTCTGCCCCAACCGTCTATGTGAAGGCTGGGACTTCTCCGACCTATGCACCCACCTCAAGGCCGCCTTGGCCGACACGCAGGGCATAACCATACAGGCGTGGCTCCAGCTCCGCGGCGACACCATGAACGGCCTCCCAGCCCATCAGATGCTCTACATCGGCTTTGACCACCCCTCGCCCGACGAGCTGGTCATAACCGACCCCGACGGCAACTGCTACGTGTACTACCTCTACACTGATGAGGAGAGCGGCAGCGACTACGTCCAAGCCCAGCAGGAAGGCACCGCCCCCTACCATCCCCGTCCCAAGCTGCAGCTGCAGCCCATCACCCGCATCGCCGTAGGCGAACGACGCCCGTTCAAACGCCTCCGCCGCCTATACGAGAAGATGTGGGAAAGTGACTCCGAGTGGATAGTGGGCCTCGTATCGATCCTTTACATCGTCGCCTTTTTCGCCCTCATCATCATTGCCATCTTGGGTGCCTGGGATTTTTCCGAAACCGTGCTTCCCCTCTCCATCCCCGACCTTGCGCCGTTCGTCTGCTTCGCCGCTGTCGGTCTGATTCTCGCCCTGCTCAACGTGACGTTCAAAAACTACAACTTATGGGGACGTTTCGTCTACAGCACCATCGCCACAGCCATTGTGACGGGGCTGCTGATGGTCGCCGTTTTTTCCACCAATCGTCTCATACCCGCCGCCGACCCCGTCGTGGGGCAAGGCGTAGTCACTCGGCATATTGAGAACAAAGGCTCTAACAGCTACTACATCGACGTCACCGCCCCCGTCAAAGGCACCATCTACTTCCGCATGCATGGCGACGGCACCCTCCGCATCGGCGACACCGTCAGCCTTACCCTCCGCCGTGGCATCTTCGGCATGTATCACACCAAGGGAATTGAAAGGTGAAAATTTTGTAATTCGTTAATGTGTGAATTCGTAATTTCGTTAATCAATGACTCCCACCTTAACACATCCTCCCATTCCTGAATAGTTCGGCCATGAGTATGGCGCACGCCACGGAAGCGTTGAGCGATTCGGCAGTACCGCCCAAATTAGGAATTGCAACGCGGTGGGTGACACACTGCTGCACATCGGGCGTGATGCCGCGCGACTCGTTGCCAATCACCAGCACCGCCCCGCCGGCGGGTAGCCGTAGGGGTTGGCTTTCGCCCCAGATGTCCTCTCCGTTGAGCATGGCCCCGTACACCGGCACGCCGCAATTTTGCAGATAGTCGGGCAGCGAGGTGTAGACAACCTTTGTGCGGAACACGCCACCCATTGTGGCCTGCACCACCTTGGGGTTGAAACACGACACCGTGCCTTCCGAGCAGACTATATGTCGCACGCCGAACCAGTCGGCAGTGCGGATGATGGTGCCTAGGTTGCCGGGGTCCTGCAGGTGGTCGATGGCAAGCACCAGCCCCGTTCTAGTAGGCATCTGTGTGGCAGGGCGTTGCAGTAGCATCCACACCTCGTTGGGTGTGCGCAGGCTGCTGAGCCGGTCGAGCGCAGCATCGTCAACCTCAAACACTTCCGCTTCAGACGGCAGTTCCGTGTGCTGCGAAAGCCACAAATTTGTCGCGCAAACCACCTTCACAGGCCATTTTGCAGCCAGTGCCTCACCGCACATCTTCACTCCTTCGACAACAAAAACCGACTGCTCGTCACATGCTTTTTGCTGCTTATACACAGCGAGTTCCTTCAATTTTGCCTTAGATATCATGTTGCAAAGGTACAATTTTTTTTGAAAATATTTTTGCTATGTCGGAAAAAGTTAGTAATTTTGCACCCGATTTTCGAATCAGCACGGTGGGCGTAGTTCAGCTGGTTAGAGCGCCAGATTGTGGATCTGGAGGTCGTGGGTTCGAGCCCCACCTCCCACCCAAGGAAGCAGGTCAAGCGACCTGCTTTTTTTGTTCCCCATACCCGCCTTCACCCTCCCCTCTGTTCCAGTATTTATCCTACAGTTATACTTTAGTTATACTTCAGTTATACTATTTTGCATAGTATAACTGAAGTATAACTAAAGTATAAATATAGTATAAATGGCGGAGGGGTGCTGGGGTGAGTAAAAGAAAGGCGCCTCACTGGAGTGGGGCGCCTGGGAGGAAAAATTGAAACGGTAGTTTATTTGCTGAGGATGGTGCGGTAGCGCATGTTGCCGGTGATGGTGGCGGTGATGGGCATGCCAAAGATGCTGGTGGAGGCGGTGCCTTCGGCCACGCTGGTCCATTCCATCTTGCCATCGACGGGTGCATGGATGACGGGGTGGGTCATGCTGACGCTGACGGTGAACTTGATGGGGTAGGTGTTGTAGGTGGTGTCGATGGCGAGGGTGATGGTGTCGTTCTGCAGGTGCAGACCGGCGGTGTCGACCACGCCGTGGAGGTAGAGGCCGTCGTTGCTGGTCATGATGATGCCGTGTTCGACTTTGGGGTCGCTGACGACGGTGACGGTTTCAACGTCGAGGTCGCGGTCGAGCGGGAATGCGAACATGTTCATGAGGGTGATGGTGAGGTCGGAGTGGCGTGTCATCAGGTATTTGCCGAGGTAGGGGGTGATATCGATGACGGGTTGTTCTGGATCGGTGTTGCCGTTGGGGCCTCCGTTGGGGTTATTGGGGTCTTTTTCACAGCCGCACATGACGAGGGCGGCGAGGGTCATAAGGGTGAAGAGTGTCTTTTTCATAGTGTTATTGTTGTTTAAGGAGTGAATTAAACAATGTGTTATTGAAAATATTTTTTGGATAACGTCGGTTGTGTGGAAAAAATTGTGTACTTTTGCAAAGATTTTAATATTATTAACAATGGAGCATTTGGAGTATCAAGAGGGTCGCACCGAGTTGGAGACCTTGGGCGAATTTGCGCTGATAGAGCGTCTTACGGATGGTTTTGGGCGCGTGAACAAGAGCACTGTGAAGGGTGTGGGGGATGATTGTGCGGTGCTGGGCACGGGCAAGAAGAAGACGGTGGTGACGACCGACATGCTGGTGGAGGGCATCCACTTCGATATGACGTATACGCCGCTGCGGCATTTAGGTTATAAGGCGGTGGCGATTAATTTGAGCGATATTTGCGCCATGAATGCCACGCCGCGCCAGGTGCTGGTGAGTGTGGCGGTGAGCAATAGGTTTTCGGTGGAGGCGTTGGAGGAGCTGTATGCGGGCATACGGCTCTGCTGCGAGCGGTATGATGTGGATTTGGTGGGCGGCGACACGTCGTCGAGCCGCGTGGGGATGGTGATCAGCGTTACGGCCATCGGCGAGGTGGACAGCGACAGGATTACCTACCGCAGCGGTGCCAAGCTGCACGACCTTATCTGTGTGAGTGGCGACTTGGGCAGCGCCTACAGCGGGCTGCTGGTGCTGGAGCGCGAGAAGGTGACCTATCAGGCCGACCCCAATTTCCAGCCGGATTTGGACAGCTACGACTATGTGCTGGAGCGTTATCTGAAGCCCGAGCCGCGTTGCGACATTGTGAAGTGGCTGGAGGAGAAGGGGATTGTGCCGACATCGATGATCGACGTGAGCGACGGGCTGGCGAGCGAGCTGCTGCATATTTGCAAGCAGAGCAGGTGCGGCTGCGAGGTGTATGAGGAGAGGCTGCCTATCGACTACCAGACCACGCGCGTGTGCTCGGAGATGAGCCAGAATATGCTGCCTGTGAGCAACGCCTTGAACGGCGGCGAGGATTACGAGCTGCTGTTTACCGTGGACCTGAAGGACTACGACAAGGTGAAGGAGAGCAAGGAGGTGCACGTTATCGGGCATATCACCGAGGAGGGCACGCCTGCCGTGATGGTGACGCCGCAGAACAGCACCATTGAGCTGCGGGCGCAGGGGTGGCATAAGAATTAGAACCTGTTTAGCAATACAAATTGATATAAATGACTCCCGACAATACGAAATATCTTTCTTGGCGCATGCGCATGGTGGAACAGTTGCGCGAGCGCGGCATTCATGACAAGGAGTTGCTGAAGGCCATGGAGAGGCTACCACGGCATTGGTTTGTCAGCGACTCGGTGTTGGACAATTTCCTTTACGACATCGACAGGGCGTTGGTTATCGACTGCGAGCAGACCATCTCGAAGCCCTATACGGTGGCGTGGCAGACGCAGCTGTTGGAGCTAAAGAAAAAAATGACGGTGCTGGAGGTGGGCACGGGCAGTGGCTACCAGACGGCGATATTGTGCGAGATGGGCGCGTGGGTGCACACGGTGGAGCGGCAGAATGCGCTCTATAGGAAGACCAAGGAGCTGCTGTCGAAACTCCATTACACGGCCAAGTGTTTTCTTGGCGACAGCTTTAACGGTGTGCCGGAGATGGCGGGGGTTACCTACGACCGTATCTTGGTGACTTGCGGGGCTCCCGAGATTCCCGCAGGGCTGATGAAGGTGCTGAAGACGGGCGGCATCATGGTCGTACCGGTGGGGGAGGAGGAGCAGCGGATGCTGCGCGTGTTTAAAGACGGCGACGACCCCAGCCAGTGGCGCGTGGAGGACCACGGCGATGCTAAGTTTGTGCCGATGCTGGAGGGGAGAAATTTCTGAAGATGAGAATTGATAGTTGATAGTTGAGAATTGGCTGTGGCTTAGGCCAATTATCAGCATTTGACGACTCGCGCAGAGCCGTTGACGAGGTATCGTTTGTTGTCGTCCAGACAGAGACAGAGCCAGCGGGTGCGGCGTTTTTCGAGTGTGCGGAATAGTTTTTGCGGCTTGGTGGCGATGCGGAATGCGGTGCCGGGGGCGAGCTGGTCGAGCGTGAGCTCGTCGGAGGGGGTGTAGTCGGGGTCGTAGTGGCGCAGCTGGGCATCGATTTGTTTTCCAATGGTGCGGCTGAGAGGGATGCGGGCGGTGTATTGGGTTATCAGCGCGGCGACATCGTCGGGGAAGCAGGCGAGGTATTGGAGCATCAGCTGGCGGTATTCTTCCTGCCATTCGTGGCCGTGGGGCTGCACGTCGTTGCCATAGCGTTGGTGGGTGTTGAGGTGCGCCATCTCGTGCACTAGCACCAAGAGGAACTGGTAGGGGTTCATGTCGCCGTTGACGCTAATTTCCTGATAGTTGTGGTGGGGTTGCGGACAGCGGTAGTCGCCCAGCTTGGTGGTACGCTTGCGGGTGATGTGGAGGAACACATTGTAGCGGTCCATGAAGGCGTAGACGGGCTCGACGGCATCGCCGGGCAGGTACTTGGCAAGGATGGCCTTGTATTCTTCAGGCGACATAGAGTGGTGGCTGTGGGATTTGTGTTTCGGAGAAGGTGGGGCAGTCGCAATGGCGGCGTTTGCGGTGCTTGGGCATGTGTACGCCCTTGCTGCTACAGCCTGCGGCAAAGGCAAGCAGCAGGATGGCCAACAGGGCTAGGGATATGTTGCGTCGTGTATGTTTCATTGCCGATAATAACGGCGATGGCGGAATTTTATTGTGTGGGGTTAGAAAGCCCAGCCGAGTTTCATGCCGGCAGAGATGTAGCCGTAGTAGACGGCACTGCTGCCAGGATTGTCATGGGTGTGGAACGGGCCTTTGTGCCAAAGCGGCAGGTTGTAGCCGAGGTAGGGGGTGAAGACGAAGCCGTGGCGCGACACGAATTGGCGCCCTAGGATGATGCCTAGGGAGAGGTGGTTTTCGTGGAGGGTGGTTCGTTGAGTGATAATATCCCAGCCAATATTGTCCACATAGACATCGTAGCTGCTCCATTGGTGCACGTAGGTGAGGCGTGGCTTGACGAAGTAGCCGACACGTGGGAGGCTGCCGGCGCGTGCCATCGCCTTGCTGCGTTTGCCTGCAGGGAAGTAGAACTTGTAGCCGACGGTGGCGGCGATACCGGGACGGGTGGCGGCACCACTGCCTTGGTGTTTTTTCCAGTGGAACCCTTGCGCTCCCAGCTCCACTTCGAGCGAGGCGCGGTGGGGGAGGGCATATTCGTAGGTGAGGAGGCAGGCATCGGCGTAGAAGGTAAAGGGGTCGATGGTGATGGCATGATGCCGCAGTGGCTGGTCGATAAGCAGGGAGTCTGGTTCTTGCGCCTGCGTGTTGCCGAGCAGCAGGGGCATAAATATGAGTAGGAGTGTCTTTTTCATGGCGGTGAGGTGTTACAGGGTGATTCTCCAACGGCGGCCGGGGAAGAGGATTAGTTTCTTGTATTCGTCGCGATAGCGGCCTCGAAACAGGGTGTCTTGTCCATAGAGGGTAAAGAAGGTATAGTAAAGGTTCTTTCGCCTCTCATATTCGGTTTTGGTGACATCGAAGTTCCAGAACGAGAATCCGAAGCGGCCAAGGCTGTCGGTTGTGGCGTGGCCGAGGTATGCCTTGTCGATGTTGCAGAACCATACGGTGTCGTTGGCGACAGGGGTGGCGAGGGTGCTGTCGGTGTAGAGGGTGCCTGAGATGAGGGTGGGGTATTCAGGCGGTTCGCAGGCAGCGAAAAGAAGAAGGAGGAAGGAACTAAGAACTATGAGTTTTTTCATGGTGTGATGGGGTTAATGGGGTTGTCGGGGGGTGTGAGGGTTTTGTGATAATGGCAGTTGATGACTTCTTGGCAGTCGCCGTGCCAGTTGTGCATGCCATTGCCTAGGCAGTTGCGGAAGGCCTTGCAGTCTTGGCACATGCCGCGGCGTGCCCAGCTGCGGTCGCGGAAGGGCTGGAAACGGGTCTGCCACACCTGCCACAGGTTGTCGCTGTAGATGTTGCCTTGGGTAAAGGCATGGCGGTCGATATTGGGGCAGGCGCAGATGGTGCCGTCGATGAGGACGGAGGCGATGTTGATGCCGGCGTGGCAGAAGTAGGGGTTTTGGCGCACATGGCGTTCGTAGCGGCCCAGATAGCCTTCGCAGCTGAAGGTGACGTTCATGAATGTGTGAATTCGTGAATGTGTGAATTCGTTGGTGGAGGCTTCGCGTTTGGCTTTGATGAACTCCATGAGCTGGACAAACTGGGGGTCGGTGAGGTGTAGGTCGGGCTGGCCTACGGCGCGGCCGATGGGGATGATGGTGAAGATGCGCCATTGCGGTACGCCGAGCGAGGCAAGAAGGTCGTGGATGTCTTGCAGCTGTGGGAGGTTGCGCTGGTTGACGCATGTGACTACGTCGAAGTTGATGTGCTGTTCTTGTGCCGCGATGGCTATGGCTTCGAGAGTGCGTTGGTAGCTGCCTCGATGGCCTCGCATCCAGTCGTGCTCGGCTTCCAGGCCGTCGAGGCTGATGGTGAGTGCGCCCAATCCGGCATCCATCAGCTGGGAGTGCATGGCGCGGTCGTAGAGGTAGCCGTTGGTGACCATGCTCCAACCTACACCGCGGCGGCGTAGGGCGTGGCCTATCTCGCTAAGGTCGGGGCGTAGGAGGGGTTCGCCTCCGGTCAGTACCACGGTGAAGTTGCGTGGTAATTCGTCTTTGGGGATGGTGTCGAAGGCACGCAGGAAGTCCTCTAGCGGCATGTCCTTGTCGTCGGTGGCGGCGGCACAGTCGCTACCGCAATGGAGGCAGTGGAGGTTGCAGCGGGTGGTGCATTCCCAAAAGAGGTAGTTCAGTTCGTGGACTCTTGTTTCGTTGGCACGAAACAGGCGGAACAGGGTATTGCTGACGCTATTGTGCATTGTCGACTTTGCTGAGGGCTATGTTGACGGTGTCACGGTTGATGTAGCCGTTGAAAAGGGTGTCTTTGACAGCATAGGCAGGGTCGTCGGCTACGAAACGGAATAGGGTTTGCGTGTTGCCGCTATAGTTGTTGGCGACCCATACCGAGCAGATGCCTTCGTCGTTGGTGTAACCCAGCAGATACCAGTCCTGGGCGGAGTCGCCGCATTGTAGTTGCGAGCGTATTTTAACATGGGGTAGGGGGCTGCCGTCTTCGGCGGAGACTACACGGAAGGTTAGGTCGGTATCGCTGTTCCATTCGTTGGTGCCGTAGCAGGCCTGGAACACGAACATGGCGGCGGTGAGCGAGATGCCTTTGAGGAGTTTTCTGATGATGTTCATAATATTTCGTTTTTTAGGTTGTTGATGGATTTCTCTAATTTGAGGAATGAGCGGTAGGCGACAACAAAGTTGAGTGCTATCGCTATGATGGTAAGTGCTACCCAAAGGTATAGTACCCAGCGGACGGCGAAGGGGTCGAGTCCCAGCAGGGGCAGCAGAAGGGTGACGACGCAGATGGTCAGCGGCACCTTGACGTAGAGGGTGTAGCGGCGATCCCAATGGTGGATGAGTTCGAGACGGTCGACGTATGCCGCCACCTCGCTGACGCTGTGCGAGGGGTCGATGTGGCGCAGGGGGATGTTCATCTGTATGGCGATAAGCACGCGCACGATGGTGATTAGCTGCACCACGATGTAACAGATTAGATAGCTGCTGCGGTGGATATAGAGCGGCACCAGGCAGGCGACGGCAATCATGAGCACGATGCTGCCCACCAGTCCTGCCCGCAGGCGGGTGCGCAGCCAGACGTAGTCGCTGCGTCGGCTCTTGGGCGGCACGATACACGGGGCACCGCTCACTGGTGCTGTCTGCTGTAGGCGTTGGTCGCGTAGTTTGTCTATAAGGTCTTCCATTTCTTCAGTTTTTGTTTAATGCGGTAGATGCGGACACCTACAGCGGAGGTAGTTATGCCCAGCGTTTCGGCCATTTCTTCCTCGGTGGCACCGTCGATGTACATGTATATCAGTGCCTGGTCGGCTTTGGGCAACAGGTCGATGAGGCGGTAGAGTTCCACGCGCAGCGGGTCGTCGGGTTCGTCGCGCAGCCACTGCTCCATCTCTTCGGGCAGGGGGACTACGCGTGGCCGTCGCACCTCTTTGCGCCAAAGCGATATGGCGGTGTTGAGCGCCACGCGGTACATCCAGTTCTTCATCGAGCAGTCGCCGCGATACTGGCTGCGGCTGCTCCACAGGTTGCACACCATCTCCTGATAGAGGTCGCGCAGGGCTTCCTCATCGCCTTTGGCGAAGGTGTAGCCGATGTGGTACAGCAGCCATTCGTTTTGCGACAGCAGCGCGGTGAACTCGTCGTCGGTCATTCGCCTCGGGTGTAGTCGTCGTCGGTGATGACGAGGGTATAGCGGCAGTAGCCGGCATGGCCTTTGAACGTGAGGTTGTTCATGCGCGGTCGATAAATGTAGCGCGAACCTGCGTGGTTGGTGTCGGCAAAGCTGTAGAGGCCACCGACTGTGTCGCTGAGGGCGTAGTACTTCAGCGTCCGCCCGTCGTCGAATATCACTTGCACACTGTCGCCATATATGTTGGCGCGCACATCGTATGATACTTGGGATATTTCGGCAGTGCCTAATCCCCCGTTGGCAAATACTACCGTGTCAGTCAGTGCGGGGGCTGTGATGGTTTTGAAGTGCCAGGCCGTGTCAAGCGACTGGATGGTGAGGGCGTGGCTTGTCTGGTTGTTGACGGCAAAGTCGAAACTGTAGCCGGGGTCGCAGGCTGTAAGCAAAAGGGCTGCTGTGGCGAGGTAGAGAAATGTATGTTTTTTCATGGGATTGAATTTTTATTCTACACTATGTAGACGCACAACATATCGAAATCTTACATCCTGTTGATATTTTTTTTTGTGAATGGTGAATTGTGAATGGTGAATTGACAATACATTTGTCCATTCACAATTCACACATCACTATTCACAAACCACCATTCACACATCACTATTCACGAGTTTCAATTTTGAGAGAACTCTTTGATTCTCTGCTCTTCGCTGCGGCGGCAGACCAGTATCTGCCCGCCTTTCTCGGAGACAATAAAACCTTCCAGTCCTTGAAGAACCACCTTCTTGGCATCCTCAGCGTGGACCACGCAGTCCTTGCATTCGAAGAGGTGGATGTTGCCCACGGTGCCGTTGCCGTCGGGGTCGAGCTCCAGCTTCTCATGCAGCGATGCCCAGTTGCCGAGGTCGCTCCAGCCGAAGTCGGCAGGGTGGGTGTACACTTTGCCTTCGGCGGCGGCAGGCTCCATGACGGCATAGTCGATGGAAATCTTTTCGCACTGGGGGAATATTGTCTGCACGTCGGCATCTGTTTTCATGCGCTCCATGTCGTCCGCCAGGTTGGGTTTGTAGGTTCGGATGGCATTGGTGATGGTGGCGACGTTCCAGACGAATATGCCGGCGTTCCACAGGTAGCCGCCATCGGCAAGGTACTGCTTGGCGGTCTCTAGGTCGGGTTTCTCCTTGAAGGCTTCGACAGACATGATTTCGCCTTGCTGTGCTTCGCCGCCACATTTGATATAGCCGTAGCCCGTCTCGGGACGGTTGGGCTTGATGCCGATGGTGACGATGGCGTTGCGCTGTTCGGTGAATGCGAGGGCGTTGGCTATCACGCGGCGGAACTCTTCGGGGTTCATCACCACCGCGTCGGCAGGCGTGACGACCACGTTGGCGTTGGCAGTCTCCTGACGGATGCGCCAGCAGGCCCATGCGATGCAGGGAGCGGTGTTGCGTGCCGCGGGTTCGGCAAGGATATGGTGGGCGGGCATGTCGGGTAGCTGGCGGCGCACGATGTCGACGTAGGCGGCATTCGTGACCACCCAGAAATTCGACATAGGGCAGATGCCCATGAAGCGGTCTACGGTCAGCTGTATCAGCGTGCGTCCGCAGCCTAGAATGTCAATAAACTGCTTGGGATATTCGGGCGTACTCAGCGGCCAGAAACGGCTGCCAATGCCGCCCGCCATAATGACTATATGGGTGTTCATGATGAAAGTGAAAGGTGAATGTGTGAATTTTTGACTAACGAATTAACACATTAACGAATTAACGAAATCAAATTTTATTTAGTTCCGGTATCCTATTACGTGGCGCACTTCGTCGAGGGTGCGGCGGGCACTCTCGTGGGCTTTCTCCTTTCCTTGGTCCATTATTTTGCGCAGGCGGGCATCGTCGGCTTGGAACTCTATGATGCGTTGACGGATGGGTTCCACAAAGGCCACCATGTCTTCGGCCAGCTGCTTCTTGAGGTCGCCGTAGCGTATCTGGCAGCGGTTGTAGAGGTCGTCGAAATACTCTACTGTGTCGGGTGTGGAGACCACCTTCAGCAACGTGAAGAGATTCTCTATCTCCTCGGGCTTCTGCTGGTTCATCTCAGTGGGGCCGCTGTCGCTCTTGGCCTTCATAATCTTCTTGCGCACCACGGCAGGTTCGTCGGTCAGGAAGATGGTGCTGGCCTCGCCTTCGCTCTTGCCCATCTTGCCCGCGCCATTGAGGGCGGGAATCTTCACTAGGCCGGTGGCGGAACCAATGGCCTGCGGCAGGGGGAACACCTCGGCATGATACATATTGTTGAACCGCCCGGCGAAGGTGCGTGTCATCTCCAAGTGCTGCTCCTGGTCTTTGCCTACGGGCACGCGGGTGGCCTTGTGTATGAGGATGTCGGCAGCCATCAAGGTGGGGTAGGTCAGCAGGCCCGCGTTCACATTGTTGGGGTTCTGGCGCACCTTGTCTTTGAACGAGGTGACGCGCTCCAGTTCGCCCAGGTAGGCGTTCATGTTGAAGAAAAGGTAGAGCTCAATCGTCTCGGGCAGATCGCTCTGCAGGTAGATGGTCGCCTTGTCGGGGTCGAGGCCCGCCGCCAAGTATGCCGCCATAATCTTACTGGCATCGCCGTAGATGCTGCCCGGGGTGGGGTGGGTGGTCAGTGAGTGGTAGTCGGCTATGAAGAAATAGCAGTCGTGCTCCTCCTGCATGCGTACAAAGTTGCGCAGTGCGCCAAAGTAGTTGCCTAGGTGCAGGTTGCCTGTGGGGCGGATGCCGCTGCATACCGTTTCTCGTTTGTTGGTATCGGTCATAATAATTAGTTTAAAGCATGTCTAGGCGATGCCTAGGTGGGTACAGAATAATTTGCAAAGATACACAAAAAAAACGACAAATGAGAAAAATGAAAAAAAATAAGGTCGGCCATGCAGCCGACCTTATCCTTTTGTCTGTGTTCTGCTTATTCAGCAACCTCAGCGGCAACTTCTTCAGCAACAGCTTCGACAGCACCAGCGAGGGTGTCAACGATGGTCTCTTCTTCAACCATTTCCTCAGCGGGAAGAGTGTCGATGGTTTCCTCCTGAGCGGGGGTGTTGTTGCAAGCTGCAAAAGCGAACATGCCGGCGACGGCCATAAAGAACATTACTTTCTTCATTTTTTTGATTTTTTAAAGTTATCTATACTAGGTTTTTAAAATGTTTACTTTGTCTGTCGATCCAGACTTTTTCACGTCTGAAATCGGATGCAAAAGTACTACATTTTCTACGACTAAAAAGAAAAAAAATGTCAAAAAATCTTAACGTCAATACAAAATGTTAAAATTCAAAATGTTAAAAAAGTGATTTTTTTGAGAAAATTCATCTTTTTCCCCTGAAATTCAGACTTTTTTACGATGGTTTTTGCGAATTTTGACCCCCTTTTAAATAGAAAATTGAGTGTTGAAAGTGGAGAGTTGGCTGCCTCATTTGGACAAATCCGAACTCTCAATCTTCAACTCTCAATTTTCAACTTTCAACTAATTTAAGGCAGGGGAACAAGACCATTGAAGCCCATGAAAGCCATGGCGAGGATGCCGGCGGTGACTAGTGCGATGGGCACGCCTTTCATGCCTTTGGGGGTGCCGGTGAGCTCCATCTGCTCGCGCAGGCCGGCAAAGATGACCAGTGCCAGAGTGAAGCCCACGGCGATGCTGGCGGCATAGATGATGCTCTCAAGCAGGTTCATGTTCTTTTGGACTACCAGAATGGCGACACCTAGCACGGCGCAGTTGGTGGTAATTAGTGGCAGGAACACACCCAAGGTCTGATAGAGGGCGGGTGCAATTTTCTTGAGAACTATCTCGACCATCTGCACCAGTCCGGCGATGACCAAGATGTAGGCGATAGTCTGGAGGTAGCCGAGGTCCGCGGGCACCAGCACATAATAATATATAAGGTAGGTCACCAGCGTGGCGAGGAGCATGACGAACAGCACCGCGCCGCCCATGCCAAGCGAACTCTTTACGTCCTTTGAAACGCCTAGGAAGGGGCAGATGCCCAAGAATTGTGCCAATACGACATTGTTGACAAAGATGGCACCGATGATGAGAGCGAAAATACTAATTCCCATGGTATTATGCAATTGTTTATAGGGTTCGACAAATATTATTTCAAATTGCAAAGATACAAATAATTTTCAAATTAAAAACTAAAAATAAAAAAAACATCCGTTTTTCTCCCCTCACGAGAGAGAGGACGCCTCAGACACGATGTCGTAATCCATGATTCATGCCCTTTTTTGGGGCATGAGGTGTGGCAGGTGTGCCCGTTTTAGCGGACCTGGAGGATGTCGCCGTGGTCGTCGACGATGGCGCGGTAGAACCAGTCGGGGTACTTGGGCTGCTGGGGGAAGCGCACCACGCCGGTGGGGGTGGTCTCGATGCGGTTGTCGTTCATGTACTTGATGTTACCGTCGATATAGCGTGTGAGCAACTGCTGGTCGAGGCTATTCCAGCCGTCCATCATTTCTTGTGCCAGACGGTGGCTGAGACGGGTGAGCTCAGCAGGGGTGGCGTTGTCTTTCAGATAGTTGACGGTGGCGATGAATGCCTCTTCGTATGATTTCTGATAGGTGCGGACATCTTGTATCATGGCGTCGTAGCGGAGATAGCAGAAGTTGCTGACGCGGTTGAAGAGCCAGAAGGCTGCGGTGGGGGAGTACTGGCTCATGGAGCCGTTGCCCTCGCGGAAGCAGAGGGGGACGCTGTCGATGCAGCAGAACATGGGGCAGTAGCAGGTGCTGTAGGTGTCGTCGACGCCGAACCAGAGGATGCCGCCCACGGGGTTGGGCAGCCAGCGACGGCATTGTGCGACGAAGCTGAAACCGGTTTGCTGGGTGGAGATGGCGCGTTCGTGGATGTATTTCTTGCCGTCGACCTCAAACTCCATGGGCCGCCAGCGGTAGGGGCAGTGGAAGGGGCCTGCGCCCACGTCCTGGGTCATGTCCATGGGGGTGCCTTCGAAGTGGTCGCGCATCAGCTCCATCACCTCGTGAACGCCGATTTTGTGGTCGGGCTTAATCCAGAGGGGCATACGTTCGGCCTTGGGGTCGCCCATGGCGTAGGCTTCGTAGCGCTGCATGCCTTGTGCCACGCGGTTGAACATGGCATAGACACGTGCCTCGCAGGCGCGGAGGCCGGAGAAGGTGAGGGGGTTGTAGGTGTCGGCGAAGGAGAAGTCGGCATCGGTGTTTTTAGGTGGGAGAGCATAGACGGCATAACCGTTCCGCTTGGCGAAGGTGACGACATCGTCGCTGTAGACGCATTCGACCTCGGGGTTGTTGATATATTCCAGGTGGCGGCTGCTGATGGCGGGGTGAGGGCCTTTCTTCTTCCAGTGGGCGGGCTCTTGAGGGAAGGTGGTGATGCGGGCCTGGTTGGCGTGGGCGCAGACATAGCCTTCGGGCACACGGCGTGCCACCCACACGGCGCCCTTCTCACTGCCTTTGCTGGTAATCTCGAAAATCCACACCTCGTCTGGGTCGGCCAAAGAGAAGCTCTCGCCGCCGTCGGCATAGCCGTAGGTGGTGACGAGGTCGGCCATGACGCAGATGGCCTCGCGGCAGTTGCGGGCGCGCTGCAGGGCGAGGTACATGAGGTTGCCGTAGTCGATGCCTTCGGAATTGCCTTTGGAGAGGGGCTCAATGCCGCCCCAGGTGGTCTCGCCGATGGCGAACTGGTGCTCGTTGATGAAGCCGACGACGCGGTAGGTGTAGGCCACCTGCGGTATCTCAATCTGGAACTTGAGGCTGCCGTAGTTGTAGAGCTTGACAGTCTCGCCGGGCTGGTGGCTGCCGCCGGCGTGGTAGCGCAGCTGGCCGTAGCGGGTGTGGCTGTCGGCAGCGTAGGTAATCATGGTGCTGCCGTCGGCGGTGCTGCCTTTCGAGAGCAGGAAATTGGTGCAGGCGAGGGCCGGGGTGGCTGCTAAAAGTAAAAGGTAGAAACTAATAACTAAAAGGTGTTTCATATCAAATTGAAAATTGAAAGTTGTCGCATTTCGGAATGTTTTTGCCTACCAGTCTTGTACGTGGCGGGCACCGGCGAAGGGGTTGAGACGGTAACCTAGCTGTACGAGGACGAGGGTGGTTCGGAGGTCGGTGTAGTCGGTGTGGGAGCGGTTGGTGTATTCGCTGATGTTGCCGTAAACGTCGTAGCGGGTAGTGACGGTGCGATCCCACGCGAGGGGTGCCTTGCCGAGCATCTGGAAGCTGGCACCGATGGTGTATTTCTTTTTGAGGATGAATCCTGCGCCTAGTCGGAAGGCGAAGGTAGTGACGGGGGTGTAGGATCGGATGTCGATGTTGTTGTATTCAGGGTAAGGGATTTCCTCTTGGGGGGTCCAAGGTTCTTTGGTGAAGGTGAGCAGCCAGTCGGAGAAGGTGCGGCGGTTGATGCCGATGAGGGCTTCGCCGTAGATGTCGATGCCGATGGTGGCGGGGTAGCAGTAGCGGAGGCCGAGGAAGATGGGGATGTTGCGATAGTAGGGGAGGCGCATCTCGTAGCGGCTGCATTGGCTGTAGCGGCGGGCGTAGCTGAGCTCGTAGTATTCGCGTATGTCGCGGTTGGAGGTGCTCTGCGTGAAGTCGGCAGTGAGGGCTATTTCGAGATTGGGATGGAAGGGGAGGGCGAAACTGATGTCGAGCCCGGCATCCCAACCACGTCCGGCACCGGCTTTGAGTTGGTGCCCTTCGGCGAACATCCATTCGTTGTCGCTCATGCGCGATTCGGCATAAAGACCCTGGGGCAGGGTGACACCGCCATGCACGCCGACGTAGAGCTGGGCGTGAAGGAAATTGAAAATTGAGAATTGAAAGTTGAAAATTAAGAGGAGTAGGATGATCTTTTTCATGCTTGTCAGTTTCTAAGAAGCTGTTTAATATAATTCAATGATTTTCTTAAAGAACCTAAACGGCATCTTTTTCTTCTTTTCTCAATTACAATGGAACTCCATTGTAATTGAGAAAAGAAGAAAAACCAGCTCGTTTATATCCATAATATATTTCATCAATCAAATTTAAACAGCTTCTAAATTGAGAATTGAG
Source organism: Bacteroidales bacterium (assembly GCA_016281475.1). Next base: position 5,602 of record JAEEIS010000094.1, on the reverse strand, counting down.
AATTATCCGATGCCTCAGCCAATTCTCAATTCTCAATTTTCAATTCTCATTTTTTCAGGCTGAGTGGGCGTTGGCGTTGGGGTTGATGCGCTTGACCATGCCTTGGAGGGCGGTGCCAGGACCCACTTCGATGAACTCGGTGGCACCGTCGGCGAGCATGTTCTGCACGGTGGCGGTCCAGCGGACGGGCGCGGTGAGTTGCTTGTTGAGATTCTGCTTGATGGTCTCGGGGTCGGTGACGGGCAGTGCGCAGACGTTCTGGTAGCAGGGGCATACGGGGGCGTGGAATTGGGTGGCATCGATGGCCTGAGCCAGTTCGACGCGTGCGGGTTCCATGAGGGGACTGTGGAATGCACCGCCAACGGCAAGGGGCAGGGCACGGCCTTTGAGTTCTTTCAGTTTCTCGCATGCCTTGGCAACGCCTTCGATGGTGCCGCTGATGACCAGCTGGCCAGTGGTGTTGTAGTTGGCGGGGACGACGATTTCGCCTGTGGAAGAAATCTCGGCGCAGACATCCTCGACAGTCTTGTCGTCGAGCTTGACGATGGCGGCCATGGTGGAGGGGCGCAGCTCGCAGCATTTCTGCATGGCGTTAGCACGGGCTATGACCAGACGCAGGCCGTCCTCGAAGTCCATGGCACCGGCGGCAACTAAGGCACTGAACTCGCCGAGGGAGTGGCCGCCCACCATGTCGGGCTGGAAGTCGCTGCCCATGTAGGTGGCGAGGATGGTGCTGTGGAGGAATATGGCGGGTTGAGTCACCTTGGTCTGTTTGAGGTCGTCGGGGGTGCCGGCGAACATGAGGTCGGTGATGCGGAAGCCGATAATCTCGTTAGCGCGCTCGAACATGTCGCGGCAGTGGGCGTTGCCCTCATATAGGTCTTTGCCCATTCCTACGAACTGGGCTCCCTGACCGGGGAAGATGTAGGATTTTTTCATTGTTGTTCTTTATTATTGATTATTGTTTTTAATTCGTTGATGTCGATAAGTTTGAGCAGCACGGCCATGGCTAGGGCGACGATGCCTATGACGGCCATTCTCAGCCACCAGGCTTGTGCCGGCGGTGGGAGGAGGTTGCAACTCGCTATTAATAACGTAAAGATTGCTATTTTTAGTATGTAGCCCCACGATGGACGGAGGTGGAAAATTCGTAATGCTGCCCATATCTGGGTGATAGCCATGAAACTTTGGGCTATGAGGCTTGCCCATGCCGACCCTACGGCTCCACAACGTGGGATGCAGAGGATGTTGACAGCGACGTTGATGGCGAGGGTGCAGAGGGCAAAGATGTTGAGCTGTCGCAGTCGTCCGGCGGCGGTGAGCAGGGTGCCGAAGACGTAGGTCATGGATATGGGGATGATGCCGAAGACGAGCAGGTGGAAGACGGTGGAGGATTCTTCGGGGTGGTCGGTGTAGAGGAGAAGCATCAACTGGGTGTCCATGCTGGAGAGGGTGATGGCGGCGGTGATGGAGTAGACGAGCATCAGCGAGGTGACGATGCGGGTGGTGGAGGAGAGCTCTTGATTAGAATTGAAAGTTGAAAATTGAAAATTGAAATGGTCTGACTTATCTTGTTTCACGAGTGCTTGCTTGGTGAGGCGGGCAAAGATGGGCAGGAGGGGGACGCTGACCAGGTAGGCGAGCATGGTGAGGACATCGAGCAGGCGGAAGGCCGATGCGTAGATGCCGGCATTGTGGTTGCCTATACCTGCGGGTGAGAGCTTTTGTAGCAGAATAGGGTCGAGCCTGTTGTATGAGGCCATTAGTAGCACCAGCAGGGCAAATGGGAGACTCTGTTTGAGTATGGCTAGGGTGAAGGGTCGGGAGAAATGCAGTCGGCTGAATCCTGTCTTGCTGATAAGCACGGTGAGTGCCGTCAGTGCGGTAAGGAGGTAGGCGGCAGTTTGTGCGTAGACGAAGTATTCTATCTTAAACGTAGGGTGGCGTGGCAGCCATAGCAGAGCGCCGCAGATGAGAATCATGATGACGCGGTCGAGGATGCTGATGACGCTGTCCCACTTGAATAGCAGGAGCCCTTCGAAGTTGCTGCGCAGATAGAGAATGAGGGAGTTGAGGAATTGGTTGAATGTGAGGAATGCCAGCAGGTAGAACTGGCGCGAGCCGTAGCCTAGCAGCAGCCCAGTGCTGAATGTCACCACCACGTAGAGCGCCAGCAGCAACAGTTTTATGGTGAGCAGGTGTGGCAGATGCTTGCCGATGAGTTGAGGGTTTTGGGCGATGTTGCGGGTGTTGAAGTTGGTGATGCCTAGGTCGAGGAGTATGTTGAAGATGTAGGCAAGATTGAAGATGCCAAAATAGAAACCGTATTGTTCGACCCCTACGGCATTTTGCACACCCACCTCGATGCCCAGAAACCAGAAAGGCTTGATGAGCAGGTTGAGCAGCAATACCCAGAATAGTCCTGACAGCAGTTTCTTTTGAATCATTCTAATCTATTTGTCGTGATAACGTGATAACGTTACTGTATTGTCCACTTTTCTTCCATGTCCCAGTTTTCGCGTAGTTCTAAGGTCTTATCAAAGTAGATGACTTTCTCGGGTTGGCGGCCTTGCCAGTAGTCGCCTGGGGTCCACTCGCCGTTGCCGTCGTTGTCCACGATGGCGCGGAAACCGTATTTACCGCCTTTGAGGTTGGGGAAGGTGAGCCGTTGGCTCTGGATGAGGATGCGCTGCTGGAGCATGTCGCCCTTGTCGTTGGTGAGCTGGATGAGTATGTGCGGTGTATGGGTGGAGCTGTCGATAGTTACGTCGAGGATGATATTGCCGTAGCTTTCTACTTTGGAGTATTCGGTGTTGATGTGGATGGAGTCGGGGTTGGTGTGCTTGTATATGTCTGTGAAGTGGTCGGGGAGGATGGTGAAGCGATATTTTGTGCCAGCCTTGCCTGTGAAGTTTATCATGGCGCGGTCGCTGCCCGAGGGGTGCAGGTTGTGTGCCAATGTCATGCCGCAGTGGCTTATACTGCTGTCGGCGAGGTTAAATACCCTTACGGCAGTGTCAAGGTCGGATGCCATGCTGTCGGCAATGGGGTTTTCGAAGCCGACCCAGAGGGTGTCAAAATAGGGGTGGGTGCCTGCCACTAGGTTTTTCAGTATAGAACTCTTGACCCCTGCCATTGGCGGCATGGTCTTGGTGGTCTTTTTCTCGCGGTATTGCAGTTTTAGGGTGTCGCGCAGGTTGGTGTCTGTGAGCAGTAGGGTGATGGAATCGCACGCCTCGAGTGCTGTCCATATCCGCAGGGTGTCTTTTGTGCGGTTGGCTCGGTAGTAGAGGTCCTCAGTTTTGCCGTATAGGGGATTGACGGCAAAACTATCGGTGAGCGGGCATTGGGTGATGATTTCTATCTGTCCTTTTTTCTTGAATTCACTCTTGGTCACGCGTTGGGTCTCTTTTTTGAGGAGCGACATCAACATGGTCACCTGTTGTATGGGCTCGCCGAGCAGAGTGCTGTCGGCGGTGGGGGGGAGGGTGTCGCGGACGGCAAGGGTATCTGTTGTGGCGGTTGAGTCGGCCGTTGCGGTGCTGTCCTTGGCGGTGGTGTCGATGTGTGGTGGCATTTTCTGTGCCAAAACCAGTGTGTCGAGGAATGCCACAGCCTCGCCAGTGCCCAGGCGCAGGTTTTTGTCGCCATCCTCATAGGCCAGCAGTAGGTATCTCCCCTCGCGCAGGTGGTTCAGTTCGAAGTTCCCATCCTTGTCGCTGCGGGTCATGTACAAAGGCTGCTCTTTTGCCGTCACCGAGTCGCCGCTGGGTGCCATTTTGGCGGCGGTGTCGCTACGGTATGCCACCACTGTCACAGTCTCTTTCCAGGGTTGGTTGGTAAAAGCGTCTAGCACCTTGCCTCGCAGAGTCATGCTGTCGATGCTGTTGCCTGTCGAGAACACATATTCGAAACTCTTCAGTGCGTTGCCCTCGTTGAAGTCGACGATGCCTTCTTTGAATTGAAACAGGTAGGTGGTGTTCTCACGCAGGGTGTCTTTTATCTTGACCAATATGCCGCGACCCTTGGTGCTGTATTCGGGCTTCTGCTTCATGGGGGGCGACACCATGATGTTATCGTCAGAACTCTTCACCTGCACATATTCGTCAAACATGATGAGGAACTCCTTTGCGGCGAAGTGTGTAGAGCCGTTGGGTGGGGTGGTGCCCAGCACCACTGGCGGGGTCTCGTCTTTGGGGCCACCGGTGGGGTAGGCTTGCTTGGCGCAGGCATACAACAACATCATTATGGTTAGCGATAAGCCTAGTGTGGCAGGTATTTTACGTTTCATATCAGTTCGCAGTATTTATATTCTATTTCGTTGCCTAGCGTTACCACTAGGTAGGTTGGGGTGTCCTCGGTTTCGTTCAGATTATCTAGCATCACATAGGGCACATGTCCTATCAGGTGTTCCTCACGATGGTGGAAGTGTCCCATAAGGAAAAGGCTCACGTCGTTCTCATCCATCAGGTTCAGCAGTTCGTAGTATTCCTCTTCGGGCAGATTGGCGGCAGGGGTGGTGCTGTAGTTGTAGCTGGTGCGAAACAGGCAGGTGTGTGTCCCCACCACCACATGTCGGTAGTCGCTGCGGTGCTGTAGCACCTCTTTCAGCCAAGCCAGCTGGCGTTTGCCGTGGGTGGCGTTGCCGCTGTCGAGAAAGATGAAGAGGTCTTTCGCTCCGCTCACTGTCTGTACGGTGACGGTGTAGGTAGAGGTGTGGAAGTATCGCTTGTAGTGCTGCTCGCAGTCGAAATAGATGTCGTGGTTGCCCAGTATCACAAAGCAGGTGTCGTTTCCCACACGTGCCACACTGTCCATCAGGCGGAACGGACGTTCGCCGCTCTCGTTGGCAATGTCGCCCAGCACGATGCTGAACAGCCCTAACGGGTCGGAATTTTCGCGTTGTAGCATGGCTGCAACCCTTGTGGCCTCGCCTTCGAGGTGTATGTCGGAGCAGACATACACTCGGTAGGTGTCTGGCGCCCCCGCGACGATGTTCTCGCCGTGCTGCTCGTCCCAAGCCAGCCATTCCGCCACGCGGTCTTCTGTATGGCTTCCGCTCGAAAAGAGCATGCCCTTTACGTCAAGCCTGTCGCACGACCCAAATATCAGGGCTATCGTTAAGAAAAGAAAAATCTTTGTTTTCATAGTAAGTAGTCAATATGCAATAAACCGCGTCAGCCGTCCCCTCTTTAGAGGGGTACGCCGTAAGGCGGGGGGTATGATAAGTATGTATAAATTGGTATTTAACATTTGCTTACGCGATTAAAAACTCCGTACTGCTCCCAGATGCATAAACCAGCCGTCGTAGCTGGCCGTTAGGTTGAGTGACCCCACAGGGTGTAGGCCCACTTCGGCGTATAGTGCCGTTTGGTCCTTGAGTGTGTAAACCCCTTTGGCACTGAAAAACCAGTTTGCCACCCGCTCAATCACAAAGTCGTTATAGTTGCTCCAGCGCAGTCCCACGTTCCACTGTTGGGGCAGAGTCTGGTTGTTCCACCATCCTTCGATGGCGAACATTACGTTCATCGGCTCGAATACCGTGCCCGCACCCCCGTCGGCACGCTGTATCAAGGCGGCACTGTAGCGGTTGCACAATCCT
>JAEEIS010000093.1 GCA_016281475.1 Bacteroidales bacterium | reverse complement strand
GACCAGCCAGCCCCTGTTCGAACTGACTCAGAGCGACTTCTTCTACACCCTCTGGGTGGGTGGAAATGCCCGTGCAGGAATGATAGAGATACACACTAAGCGCGACAACTTGGATGTCTACAGCCGCCTGTACAACCATGTGGGGATATACTCTGCCAAGGCTGGCGACACGGTGCGGCTGAGGTCGATCCGCGTGCAGGCGGACGACTACAGCATGGTGGAGATTGCCTCCCCGCTGGTGGCAGAGGATGTGCAAATGATTGCGGAGAAGCATTCCACCATCTACTACCACAGCTATGCGGCAGAGCGCTACTCGGAGAACACTAAGGACCACGGCATCATCTACGGCGGGGTGCGCAACGGCGAGTCTCTGGCGAAGAAGCACCGCCTCTTCGACTACACCACCGACGGGTACAAGCTGATGGAGTACCGCTACCGACCAGCGCAGCGGCTGCACCTGTCGCTGACCGCAGCACTGCTGTCGGCAGGCAGTAAACCCCTGTCGGGCTTTGGGTGGACGGAAAACGCCTACCGAGAAAGGGTAATTCCCTACCCCGACATGAAGACCACTCTCGGATGCTACCAAGTGACGCTGAGCTACGACATCGTGTGCCGCAAGCACTTTGCCGTAGGCCTAGGGTTGGAATACTCCTACAACCGTTTCAAATATAAAGATCCGTATGTGGACTTTCGCCACTTTGACCAAGATATTATTGATGGCGTAATATTGGGGTCTGCAGACTATCTTATGCCGATAGAGCCGCCTTATGGTGGAGGGGACTCGCTGCAGTACTGGAGCAGCCAACTGACCGCCAAGTATGTCGCCATTCCCATCGGGGTGACTTACTATGCCGACAGGAATCACCGCAAGGGTTTCCATGTGGGGTTGGAGCTGGTACCCAGTTTTGCTATACACGAAGGTGATCTGCACCGCCGCTACTGCCAATGGGACGGGATAGAAGGATCCAATACTACTGAAGGATTTGTGATAAATAGCCATCAACCCATATCCCTGTACACAACGGTAGACCTACGACTCAACATCGGTTGGGGGGCATGGAGCGTGATGATACAGGGAAATCCCGACTCCGCCAACTGGGGATTTTCATTCTCCAAGAGCGGATTGAGGCCCGTGTATTCTCTCCGCATGGGCGTTAAGGTGAGCCTTTGAAAAATTGAAAGTTGAAAATTGAAAATTGAAAATTAGCTGCCGCACTACATATCAACATATTTGAACAATGAAAAAAACATTTTTTATAATCACTCTGCTGTTGAGTATTGCCTGCCAAGGGCAGGAGAAACCCGACTTCTGGCACAGACCGTTTTGGCACAATTTCACCGTGGGTGCGGAGTTCTGCCACACCGTGGAGCAGAGCTACCGGTATGGGAAAGGCATCTTCCGCAACCACCCCAACAACTCGGCCAACGTGGTGCTGTCGTACGACTTGAACAAGAAATGGACCTTTACCACCTTTGTGGGGTATTATGGAGCGTACCGCCCCACCGAATACTGGGACTACGAGATGTACACACCGGTGAATGGCAGTTCGTCATTATCGGTGATAGAGAATGAGGCCAGTTTCTCATTCGGGCTGGAGGCAACGTTTCATTTGTTGCCCCTGCTGTACAAGGAAAGCACCCCCTTCGACCTATCGCTGAGCGCACGCGTAGGGAAAAACTGGCGCGACTTGGACACAGGCCTGGGCATCGGTCTTGGCTATAGCCCACTGAAATGGCTGACCCTCTATGGCAAGGCATACTATGGGGCATTTGGCTTCCCAAACGGGATGCAGGAAGCGGGATTCCACAACCATCTGGTGTGCGGAGTGAACTTCAGACCTTTTTGAATTGAGAATTGAACAACATACCCCACCACTTCGTGGCACCCCTCTAAAGAGGGGACGCTGACGCCTACGATTTTATTTTCTAATTATCATTTTATTTGTATCTTTGCACTTTGAAAGTAATCATTATAAACAACTAAAATACAAACGCTATGAAGAAGTTAGTATTATTGGCAGGCATGATGCTTGCCGTGGTGATGTTCTCATCATGCCTTGGAACGAACAGGATGACCTACAACGCCCTCAGTCAAACCGAGGTAGTGCTGGCTCAGAACAACTTCAATGTTGTGGGCACTGCTGAAGGGTCCTATTCAGTGACTTACATTTTCGGTCTTGGCGGAACATCCAGATCTGCCGTACGCGAGAATGCCGTCCAGCAGATGTACAAGAATGCCAACCTAAGAGGCAGCCAGACAATCATTAACGTCAGCTACTCCACCTCTTCACGAACCGTTCTAGGCATCTATACTCAGAAAGTGGTGACCGCCTACGGCACGATTATTGAATTCAAGTAAATGTATTTGATAATGCGTTAATTTGTTAATTCGTAAATCCGGATTCACACGTTAACACATTCATTTCTCGCCTTGGCAAAAAAAGTGCTTTGCTGAGGCGAGAAATTCTTTTTATTTTCAAAAAAAAGCGTATTTTTGCAACCGATTTGGTCACCCAAAGAACAGACTTTTTTTGCTGTAACGGCATAAGAGAATGTTATTTGGGCGTTAAAAGGGAATCAGGTGAAAATCCTGAACAGTCCCGCTGCTGTGAGCTCGCGGAGAACCTCCGCTGGTATTTACCACTGCAGCCCTCAAAGGAAAAGACCACTGTACGGCGCCATAGTCGCATGGGAAGGTCGAGGGTTGTGGGGAGCAAGTCAGAAGACCTGCCAAGTCATGATTTTAAAGCTTTCGAGGAAAGAGCTGAAGAATTGAAAATTGAAAACTGAAAATTGAAATTCGTCTGGCACTGCCAACCACAATTCAAGATTCATCAATCAATTATCCCTTTTTCACCTGTTTCATTGAGAAAGCTATTTTGGGCGGAGAGACCTCCGCAGGTGACAATATGACAACAACAAAATAGTTTATACAATGATTAAAAAGATTACATTTTTCACACTGAGTCTGCTGCTGACAGCAGGCCTGTGGGCCCAAGTGGGCAACAACGACCTTCACCGACACAATACCGGGGGGGCTAAGACCATCACGTTTTCCGCTTCGGACATCCAGTTCTGGACCGGCACCGGCACCAATCAGGCTATCATCATTCTAGACTGGGACGACGACCCCAACAACAACAATATCGCCCTCGCATGGGGCGTGCACTGGAACGGCTCAGCCACGGCAACCGACCTATTGGACACCATAGTGGCTTACGACAGCCGTTTCAGTTACACGCTGAGCGGGTCGCTGATGACCAACATGTCGTATAACGACGGGACTATCAACCCCGGCTCGAGCATGGGCGGATGGTGCTACTACATCAATGGCGACTGGGGCATGTATGCTTGGCCCAACATGCCTATGACCAATGGCGATGTTCTTGAGATGAGCAGCAGCTGCATGTGGACAATGACCTCAGCCGTAGCCGCCACCAATCCCAACCTTACCGCACCTGAAGATGCCACCATCGACGCTTCCGACATCACCTACTGGATTGGCGAAGGCCCCTTCGACATCATCTTCACCGTCAACTGGCCCGATACCGCGCTGGCATGGGGCTACCATTTCAGCGCACGCAGCACCAACCTGCAGAGCGTGATGAACGACATTGCCGCCGAAGACCCTCGTCTGGTGTTTGAATTCGGCAGCTACGGCATCGACGATATCCTCTTCATTGAGAACGGCGACACCTTGCGCAAGGGCGCATCCAGTTGGTGGGAGCATTCTCTGAACGGCTCAATGTCGAGTGGCTTGAGCCAACAGCTCAACGACGGCGACTTCAGCCGCTGGGCCGACCCCACTGCGGGTGTGCTGGCGGACAGCACCTACGACTCGGTCTGGAACTACTGGATGTACACCTATGCCTATCCGCAAACCATCTACCCTGTCAGCGCTCCTACCCCCACTGATGCCACCATCAACGCTGCCGACCTAGTCTACTGGGTGGGCGAAGGCAGCAACGAGCTGACCTTTGTGGTCAACTGGGCCGACACCGCGCTGGCATGGGGCTACCGCTTTGCCAACGACAGCGTGACGCTCGCCACGGTGATGGACGACATCGCCACCGCCGACCCCCGTTTCAGCTATAGCGGCGAGGGTATGGTGAATGATATCTACTTCGTGGAACACGGCGACACCCTGCGCATCACCCCTGGCAACTGGTGGAGCCATCTACTGAACGGAACGACCTCGGCAGGCATGGGACAATGGATGCACAACGGCGATTTCAGCCGCTGGGCCGACCCCGCCGCCGGTGTGGTGGTTGACAGCATCTACCATTCCGACTGGAACTGGTGGGAATACATCTATGCATACACGCAGACCATCCATCCCGTCAGCAATCCCGCACCGCAGAGTGCCACCATCAGTGCCGACGACATCCGCTACTGGGTGGGCGAAGGCGAGAACCAGCTCATCTTTGTGGTCAACTGGCCTGGCACAGCTCTGGCATGGGGCTATCGTTTTGACGGCAACGCCACGGTGCAGGATGCCATGGACGCCATTGCCGCCGACGACAGCCGCTTCTCTTACGAAACTGGCGACTGGGGTGTCGACGACATCCTCTTCGTTGAGAACGGCGACACGTTACACAAAGCCGCCTACAGCTGGTGGGAGCACACGATGAATGGCGTGATGTC
>JAEEIS010000092.1 GCA_016281475.1 Bacteroidales bacterium | reverse complement strand
GAACGTCATTATCTTCACCACGTCGTCGGCAGGCTCTGCGTCCGTGTTGCCCCCCACTTGGAAAAACAACGGGACAAACGACAGCCTCAACACTATCGCCGCCACCGACACCAGAAACTCCCAACGCGACAGGCAGAGCCAAACAATCACAAACAGCACATTGCACAACAACAATACAAAATAGCCGTAGCTCAGTATCGAGATTGGTACAAAACGGCTGGGTGCCACATGTCCCGCCAGCGTCGACAACACCAACGCCACGGCGAAAACAAGATTGATTATTAGCAGTATTACACGAAAAAACTTCTTCATAGTCTCACTTTACTAGAATTTGCAAAAATACGAAAAAAAATTGAATTAGTTTGAAAACAATAAAACTGGCGAAACAACGTTATTCATACAAAAGCAACAACTATGCCAGAGATATTCAGAATATTTGGAATGCACTTCTATTTCTACTCCCGTGAACACGAACCAATGTATGTGCATGTAAAAAGTGCCGACGGGAGAGCAATGTTCGACATACTGGAAAATGAGATTGTGCTCGTGAAAAACGAAGGCATGAAGACAAAGGACATTAAGGCCGCCGAGATGGTGCTAGAAGAAAATCGCTAACTGGCAATAGCTAAATGGAATGAGTATTTTGGAAAAAGCATAAGCGATGAAAATATCTAAACTTTGGTTTGAGAACGACAGGCTTTATATCCATACTGACAGCGGGCGTACCCTATGGCAGTCGCTGTTGTATTATCGCCGTCTGCGTGAGGCCACTGACGAACAGCACGCCGAATACGAAATTGACGACGAGGGCATTCATTGGGAAGCTCTTGACGAGGATGTCTCCTTTGAAAGCTTCGATTACGACAATCCCGAACCACAAGGCATATCGCGGCTGTTCCTCTCACACCCCGAACTGAACGATGCAGCCATTGCACGTCGTTTGGGCATCGACAGTGGCGTGATGCGACAATACTTGAACGGTATGCGCAAACCTTCCCCCGAAACAGAGTTTCTTATCTATTCGGCCGTTCGCAACATCGGCTCAGAATTACAGACCGTATGAAACAATACGGACTTATCGGCAACCAACTTGGGCATTCATGGTCCCAACGCTGGTTCGAGGACATGTTTGAGCGCGAGGACATCATTGATGCCTGCTACAGCCTCTACCCCATGCCCTCTCTACCCGACTTGAGGCAGTGGGTGGCGGACAATCACATCTGTGGCTTCAACGTCACCATCCCCTACAAGCAGGCGGTTATCCCCTACCTCGACAGCATAGACGAAGCGGCACAATCCATCGGCGCGGTCAACTGCGTGGAAGTGCACGACGGCCGTCTCATCGGCCACAATACCGACGCTCCCGCATTCCTCTCCACCCTGCAGCCGCTCTTGCAGTCCCACCACACCCATGCACTCCTGCTTGGCACCGGCGGTGCCGCCCATGCCGTAGCCCACGCCCTGCAGCTGCTAGGCATCCACTACCAGCCAGTCTCCAGAAATCCCTATTCTAAACTCTCAATCTCCTACTCCACCGCAGCCCATCTAGCCTCTACCCACCTACTCATCATCAACGCCACCCCCGTCGGCATGTATCCCGACGTGGACAGCACCCCTTGGACCTACCCCAACATGCTTAGCAGCCATCACCTTTGCTACGACCTTGTCTACAACCCTTCTCCCACACGTTTCCTTCGCGAGGCTGCCACCGCTGGTGCCAGTACCATCGGTGGCCTCGCCATGCTCCAACGGCAGGCGCAACTCAGCTGGGAAATATGGAATAGGTAGAATGGCAAAGTAAAACTCACTTGACAAGGAGTGTATGGCTCTCGGTATTGTCTGCGCCGGTGATAAGAATCAGATAGGTGCCTGCTGCAAGGGCGGAGAGGTCGACAAGGCAATTGTCGACATGGGCAGGTAAAGACTTCTCTAAACAAAGACGACCTCCCGTATCGTAGAACGAGAGGTGCGCATCGGGGGACGGCCGAAGGCGGGTAACCTCAAGGTGGTCGGTGGCAGGATTGGGCGAGAGCGAGAAACAGAGGTCACGCGAATGCATAGAAGTCGTACCTGGGGGTACTCCCACACGAGGACTGAGATATTCGCTCAGATAGTCGGTTAGGTCGAGGCTGAGCATCTGGGCGGGCTGGGTGACACCCATGTACGAGAAGTGCTCGTTGGTGAGGTAGTAGTGTAACCCGTCGGCGGTGGCAATGGCCTCAATCTGTGTGCCGATAGGATTGGATAGGGGCAGGCGGAGCTGTTCGCCACTAAAGAAATCGGTGCCCTGAAAGTCATAAGACAAATAGACAAAAGGTTGGCAGAAAGGAGAATAGCAAGTAAATACCAACAACCGCTGCGCGGGGAGGTAGCAGGCACCCGTCACGAGACCATAGACCTCCGCCGTGCCATGTGGGTGGGCAATGTGACGACCTGGCTGGTTGGGAAGGGAGTAGCAGGTGGTACGCAGCGAGGTCCACTGCTTGGTGAAGAGGTACAGGCTGTCGGGAGTGGCAATCATCGCTTCGCAGTCGTAGTCGGTGATGGGGAGGTCGTCGCTGCCAGGTTGCAAAGGGTCGTAGCCTTCGTAGGTGAAGAAGATAGTGTCGAAGTGGAAGGAACCAGCCAGCAGGGATGTCTTGGCAAGGCGGAGAATGCGGAGGTCGTCGCGGAGACGCTCGTGATTATTGCCAAAGTCGCCAAAATAGAAATAGGTGTCATCTTGTGCTGTTTCCTCCATGTCGGAGAAATGGGGTAATGTGTCAACAGCAGGCAACTGGGCGAGGACGGCGGCAGTGAGGGTGTCGAGCTCGTAAAACACCAGTCCGCCATGGTCGTTGATAGTCCAAAGGCAGTCCTGCCAATAGAAGAGCGAGGAGGTGTTGTTGAGCACCGACGGCAGGGTGTCGATAACGACAGCGGCAGGGATGGACTTGGCGTCATCAACACGCTGCGAAAATGCCGACAACGAACACAGTGTCAAGATTATAACAACAATAAGGCTTTTTCGTACCATAATGCAAAAATAAGAAAAAAAATGAAAAGTGAAAGGTGAAACTATTAGGGTTAGGGGTTAGAGAATGTGTTAACGTGTGAATGTGTTAGTCAGACTTACGAATTAACGAATTAACACATTAACGAATTCTACTCTAACCTTTTTTTCAATTCTCAATTTTATTTCGTATCTTTGCAGATTGTATGGATTGGGAGAATAGAGAACATAGCACTAACACACAGGAGTTTAAAGAGACTATACAGGCATTTGTCGGGCATGAAATGTTCGATATGTTTGTTACGCGCCTATTTCCCAACACCTCGAAGGAGGAGTTAAAGAGGCGGCTGCTGGAGATGGAGTGCATAGAAGAATTCCAATCCGTGTTTATGTACCGCGCCTGCCAATGGGTCATTGAGAAGACGATGACCAGTTTCACCTACAGCGGCACGGAATATCTGGACGAGCGTCCGCGCCTGTTTATCTCGAATCATCGCGACATAGTGCTTGACGCGATGATGCTGCAATACATCTTGGTTGGCCAGGGACTGCCGACAACGCATGTGGTGATAGGTGCCAACCTGTTCGAGATTCCCACCATGCCATTATTGGCAAGACTGAACAAGATGTACAGCATCGGGCGAGGTGGCAACGGCAGAGAGTACTACCGAGGGCTGATGGAGATGTCGCAACAGCTGCGCCAGTGGGTGGAGCAGGGCGAGAGCGCATGGATAGCCCAGCGCAACGGCCGAACGAAGGACGGCATAGACCACACCGAGTCTTCACTGGTGAAGATGATTGCCAAGAGTGGCAACGAAGACAACCCCATAGAGGCATTGGCGGCGATGAACATCACGCCCGTGAGCGTGTCATATGAGTGGGAGCCCTGTGCCACATGGAAAGCCAGAGAAATGTGTTTGAGCCAACAAGGTAGCTATACCAAAGCCCCAGGGGAAGATATGCAGAGCGTGATGAGCGGCATTAAGGACTTTAAGGGGAGGGTGCATTTCAGTATAGGAAAGCCAATTAGTTTTGAGGAGCTGGCAGAGATTCATACCCCGGCCATACGGCCACCCCTTTCAAGAGGGAACGGGGGAAACCTAACAAAAGAAGAGAAAGCCCTCTATGAAGAGGCGGCGGGACTGATAGACCGCCGCATTGCCGAGGGCTACCGCCTATGGGAGAACAACCGCATCGCCAAGCAGATGCTGAAGGGAGAGAGAGTAGAAGAATCCACCGAGAGCCGTGCATTTGAGGCTTATGTGGAAGAGGCATGCAGGCAATTCCCGCTTGGAGAGGAGTTTAGGAGGAGGCTGTTGGGGATATATGCTGGAGGCAACGTTGAGGACATACCCCCCGCCTAGCGGCGTACCCCTCTCAAGAGGGGACGGCTACCGCACCACGATATTTTCAATTTTCAATTTTCAACTTTCAATTTAAACGATGCTAGACAAATTAGAAGCCATTTATGCCCGCTACCAAGAGATTGAGCAGCAGATGAACGACCCAGAGGTGACCAGCGACCTGAAACGCTACGTGAAACTGAGCAAGGACTACAAGGACATGCAGCCTGTGGTGAAGGCTTATCACGACTATAAGAACCTGCTCGACACTATTGCCGAATGCAAGGAGTTGCTCAGCACCGAAAAGGACGAGGAGTTGCGCGAGATGGCAAAAATGGAGCTGACCGAAGCCAACGAGAAACGCGACAAAATGGAGGAGGAAATCCGCATCCTCCTCATCCCAGAAGACCCCACCGACAGCAAGAACGCTGTGGTGGAGATACGTGGCGGCACAGGCGGCGACGAGGCCTGCATCTTTGCTGGCGACCTATTCCGCATGTACAGCCGCTACTGCGAGAAAAAACATTGGAAGATTGACATTGTAGACTTCAACGAAGGCACAGCCGGTGGATATAAGGACATCACCTTCAACGTGACAGGTGAGAAGGTGTACGGCATGTTGAAGTACGAGAGCGGTGTGCACCGTGTGCAGCGAGTGCCCGCCACTGAGACCCAGGGACGTGTGCACACGTCGGCGGCAGGCGTGGTAGTGCTGCCCGAAGCCGAGGAGCTGGACGTGGAGCTGAACATGTCGGACGTGAAGAAGGAGACCTTCTGCGCCTCGGGTCCTGGAGGCCAGTGCGTGAACACCACCTATTCGGCAGTGCGCCTGACGCATATACCCACGGGTATCGTGGTGTCGATGCAGGACCAGAAGTCGCAAATCAAGAACATGGAGAAAGCATTGGCCATCCTGCGTACACGACTCTATGAGAGAGAGTATAACAAATATATGGAGGAACTGTCGAGCAAGCGCAAGACGATGGTCGCCACCGGCGACCGCAGCGAGAAGGTGCGCACCTATAACTATCCTCAGAGCCGCGTGACAGACCACCGTATCGGCTACACGATGTACAACCTGCCCGCCTTTATGGACGGTGACATCGAGGACCTGATTGACGCCCTGCAGCTGGCAGAGAACGCGGAGAAGATGAAGGAGTCGCTGGGTTGAGGAAATTTGTGACATACCCCGCCACTAACGTGGCACCCCTCTAAAGAGGGGACGGCTGGCGCACAACTTATCAACTTATAAAACATATCAACAATTGAGAGGAGCTCGGTACAGATACATCTTGGCCGCATACGCGGTGGGTATTGTGGTGTTCACGCTATTTAGACTGCTGAACACGTTGGTGTATTGTCATAATGCTGCAGTGCCACCCGACTTTGAAGGACAATATCTCCATGCGTTGGTGATGGGATGGCGGTTCGACACGGTGGTCAGCTGCTACCTGCTCACCTTACCCCTGCTGATGATGATTGTGGGCGAGCTGGCACACATCAGAGCCAGAGGCTACTATCGGACGGCACACATCATATTGATGACGCTCTACATTGTCGCCTTCTTTGCCTGCACGGTCGACGTGCCTTTCTTCAGCTACTTCTTCACCCGACTGAACGCGGTGGCGGCAAACGAGATTGACTCGTTTGGGCTTATCGCCGACATGATACTGAGCGAACCCGTCTACCTGCTGGGGTTGCTGGCGTTTGTGCTGCTGGCAGTGGGCTATGCTTTTTTGATGAGATGGATTTTTCGAAGGCTGTTTTATGAAATTGAAAATAAACATACCCCGGTCTTCGACCACCCCTCTAAAGAGGGGACGCTGCCGCACCCAGATAATTCTCAATTCTCAACATTGCGAAAAGTGAGTGAAGAGGGCAAATCCCAAGATTTGCACTATTCCGAGCCTAAGCAATGTCTCGAAGAAATTCTCAATTCTCAATTCAAATTTCTCCCTACGGGTTGGGCGATAGTGCTGGCGGTGGTGCTGGTGTTCGGCACCTTTGTGGGTATGCGTGGCCGACTGAGCAAGAAGAGTCCTATCCGCGTGGGCACTGCCTACTTCTGCGGCAATGCTTTCCTCAACAAGCTGGGACTGAACCCCGTGTTCACCTATGTCAAAAGCATCGAGGAGATGAACAAGAACGCCAACCAACCCCTGACCCTCATGGACGCGGAAGAGGCAAGACTGGTGTATGAAGAAGAGCGCGCTACGCCCGTGGAAATAATTGAAAATTATCCGAGTGCGGCAGCCAATTCTCAATTCTCAATTCTCAATTCTCAACTTCCTGAAGGCACCAACGTGGTGCTGGTCATCATGGAGTCGATGACGGTGGACAAAACGGGGCTTTTCAATCCACAGAATACCCACACCCCCTGCCTCGACAGTCTTATGCGCCGAGGACTGGTGTTCACCCACTGCTATTCGGCAGGCATACACACCTACAACGGTATCTACTCCACCCTCTACTCCCACCCAGGCCTCTTGGCACGCCACACATTAAAGCATACTTTCATTCCCTCCATGTGCGGGCTGCCTCACCAGCTGCAGGCCAACGGCTACCAGACCACCTATATGATGACCCACGACGAGGACTACGACAACATGCGGGGATTTCTCCATGCCAACGGGTTCGACAGTGTGATAGGTCAGCACAGCTACCCTGCCGACGAATGGGTAGGCACATGGGGAGTGCCAGATCACATCCTTTTTGAACATGCTATCGCACACTGCACCAAGGTATCAGAACAAGGTCCATTCTTCACCACCATCATGACCTGCAGCGACCATGTGCCCTATATCCTGCCCGAAGGCATCCCCTTCACTCCCCGCAGCAAGGCTATGGCAGACAAGATGACAGAATATGCCGACTGGTCTATTGGACACTTCATGCAGCAGGCCGCTCAACAGCCTTGGTTCGACAGCACCCTCTTCGTCTTCATTGCCGACCACGGGGCTGCATCCTCTAGCCTCTACGACATTGCCCTCTCTTACCACCATGTGCCCATGCTCTTCTACTGTCCTAAACACATTGCCTCCCAACGGTGCGACCGGCTGGCACTTCAGCTCGACCTCTTCCCCACCCTTATGGGCATGCTGCCCTACGAGTACGACAACAATACTTTCGGGCTCGACCTCCTGCGCCAACGCCGACAATATGCCTATTTCGGCAGCGACGACAAACTCAGCGTACTCGACACCGCCTATCTCTACGTCTGCCAAGTGGCAGAAAACATCGAGCACCTCTTCCACTACAGCGACTCCACCCCTGGCGACCAGTCCGCCCTGCATCCCGACCTCACTGCCGCCATGCGCCGCAAAGTGTTCGGCATGGTGCAGCACTCCTACAACATGCTCGAAAACCGCACCACAAACTGCAAATAACTAAAGTAAGAACTAAGAAGGAAGGCGGCAACCAAATTTTCAATTCTCAATTTTCAATTCTCAATTCTACAAAGTGCATCTCTTTCTCTCCGACAACACCACCACCCCCTATGTCACCCTCCTGCCCGACGATTCGCGCCACTGCGTGCGAGTGCTCCGTATGGCGGTAGGCGACGAGCTATGGGTCACCTCAGGCGACGGCACTATGTGTCGCGCCCGCATCACCGACCCTGACGACAAAGGCTGCGAGGTGGAAATCATCGAACGCATAGAGGGGTACCAGCCCCGACCCTTCCATTTGCATGTGGCGGTGGCTCCCACCAAGAACAACGCACGGCTAGAATGGTTTGTGGAAAAGGCAGTAGAGATAGGCATCGACCGCATCACCCCCATCATCTGCGACCACTCCGAGCGTCCTTCCCTCAAGACCGACCGGCTCGACAAACTGGCACTCAGTGCCATGAAGCAGTCGCTCCGTGCCCTGCGTCCCGTTATCGACATGCCTGTGAAGCTGGTCGACTTCCTCCATCAGCTAGGCGATGCCGACCCTAGTGTACAACGCTTTGTCTGCTATTGCTCTGGCGACGACCGCCATACCCTGCGCCAGCTCTATACCCCCGGCAGCAATGCCCTCGTACTCATTGGTCCCGAAGGCGACTTCAGCGACCGTGAAATCACCACCGCCCTCCAGCAGGGCTTCCAGCCCGTCACACTGGGCGACAGCCGCCTGCGCACCGAAACCGCCGCCCTATACGCCACCACAGTGCTCAATTTTATGAATTAACGTAGGAGCGTACCCCCGTGTACGTCCTTATGCGTACCCCCGTGTCCGCCCACAGAAATATCATCCATGAAAAAAATACTACTGATACTCCTAATTCTCAATTCTCAATTTTCAATTTTCAATTCCCTCAACGCTCAGCCCCCCATCGCCCTGCTCAAATACGGTGGCGGCGGCGACTGGTACGCCAACCCCACCTCGCTCACCAACCTCATAGCCTTTTGCAATGCCGATGCCCAGATGAACCTCGCCACCCAGTATGCCGTTGTCGACGTAGGCAGTGCCGAACTATTCAACTACCCCTTCGTCCACATGACTGGCCACGGCAACGTCGTCTTCACCCCCCAAGAGGCACAGAACCTCCGCAACTACCTTGTCGGCGGCGGCTTCCTGCATATCGACGACAACTATGGCCTCCGCCAGTTCGTCATCCCCGCCATGAAACAGGTGTTTCCCGAACTCGACTTTGTGGAGCTTCCCTTCACCCACCCCATCTACCACCAACGCTACCACTTCCCCAACGGGCTGCCCAAGATACACGAACACGACAACCTACCCCCACGTGGCTACGGCCTCATCTGGGAAGGACGGCTAGTCTGCTTCTTCACTTGGGAGTGCGACCTCGGCGACGGCTGGGAAGACCCCGACGTGCACAACGACAGCCAGGCCACCCGCCAGAAAGCCTTCCGCATGGGCGAAAACATCCTGCAATATGTCTTTACTAATTGAATGCTTGAATGTGTGAATGTGTTAACGTGTGAATGTGTTAGTCTTTTTGATTAACGAATTAACACATTAACGAATTAACGTATTAAAATGCTCATTCTCGACTTCGACGGCACCCTTGCCGACACCCGACGCAACATCGTTATGACCCTGCAGCAGGTGATGTGCCAGCTGGGCCATCCTGTGGCGGACGACGATGCCTGTGCCGCCACCATCGGCATACCCCTCCGCGATGCCTTCCTGCGCCTCATCCCCCAAGCCACCGAAGCCGATGCTGACCTCTGCACCTCTACTTACCGCCAACTCTTTGAAGCCAACCGCCGACAACTCGTCCCGCAGCTCTTCCCCCACGTTCTTGAAACCCTCGACCGCCTAAAACAGCGTGGCATCCCCATGGCCATCGCCTCCTCGCGCACATCCACCTCCCTTTGGGCATTCCTCGAAGACATGGGCATTGCCCACTACTTCAAGCTAGTCGTTGGTGCCGAAGATGTCAGCCAGCCCAAGCCCTCGCCCATGCCTGTGCTCCATATATTAGACAAACTGCATGCCTCTCCCGCCCAAGCCCTAGTAGTAGGCGACATGCCCGTCGACATCCTCATGGGACGCAACGCCGGCACCCGCACCTGCGGTGTCACCTATGGCAACGGCACCCCTGCCGACCTCCTCTCCGCCGGCACCGACCATCTCATCAACGACTTCGCCGACCTACTCCCTCTAATCTAAAATTCACATTAAAGCCCATCCACCTTAATTGAAAGGTGGAGATTATTGACCTGTGATACGAAAGCACTCGTTTCACAGGTCACGAGATACAATTTAAGTGTATTGCAGCAATTAAAGACATAGTGATATAACTGTTATTCTACACGTTAGAAATAAAATTTTGCCAGTTTGATTTTTCTTCGTACTTTTGCATCCGCTTACGAGAGAGAAGTAAGCAGCTTGCAAGAAAAGCATGGCAAGATTGTCCCTTTAACCGAATTCGCCAAAATTCATGAGGAAGGACGAGCATTAATGCTTTCGCTTGTTGTGTATGCTATAGGCTCTCACGCCGAGGCATATCCTCAGGCGTGAGATATGTTTCATAGACCCCGTTTCCTCAAAGGTGTTTGGCGATACCTGGTTAAAGACGGACATGAGCACATAAGTCTCATGCCTTTTTTATTTGCTGCCTGTTGGAGACTTGGGGCAGTAACATAATACCTAGAAACATGAAAGAAAGCAATTTCAAGTGCAATTACGAATCACCCG
>JAEEIS010000091.1 GCA_016281475.1 Bacteroidales bacterium | reverse complement strand
TATAGATTTCTTCCCTCCCATAGTGGCAACTGACAATATTTGGTGGTCATACTTTTCGTCCTCATGGGACGATTCGACAGAAAGCATATTTAGATGTTGCGCTTATTTTTCGACAGAAGTATCTGCCACCACATTAGATAGCTTGGAAAAGGTGGAATACATTAGGAGAATGAATTATGACGAATCGTTGTTTTTAATTACTGTGCCATATATGAGACATGAGGAGTCGTATCTCAATCCTATGAAGGATTCCCTCCAGATTCCTATCGCACACATGCGGTACCCTCATTTCTCTTTGGGAGAAACCACTGATACCTTTGTTATCGGTGATAGACAGTATGTAGAAGTGAGTGAAATTATTCCAGACGATCTTGTTATTTTTGTTTTAGAGGCTTGCCCAGGTAATTTCTGGAAAAACCGAGAAAAAGCTGCTCTGGAAGAACGCCCTATGTTGATAGACCCTTGGAAACATGGTTACTCGAAGGGACTTGCAATATCGCGAGAGTTATCACGTGTATGCTGGTGGGCAATGGCATGGTAAAAGCCAATCTGGCGGTTCGATTCTGGGAAATGGCAATCTGACGTATAATGATAGTGTCACCAAGATTTGCAATGCGTTAACACTAATTTCCATCCGGGAATGTCAATCTCGCTCTTGCACTCTGCAAGTAACCCAACAAAGACCCACGGCGAAAAATCACATTCTTGCCGTGGGTGGTGTTTAGAGTTACTTGTTGCGTGCAAGGTTGTTTAGAGATAATCCTCAGGCCGGATCGTTTCAGAAAAATCAAGCTCATTTAGTTTGCCTGGCCAAAAAGATAATGGCAAGGTCAATGTGTCATTGCCTGTAATATAGTTAATCATCGAACTGTTGTTTTTGTTGACAATCACATAATCAGCATTGACCTTTATTGAGTCTGCAACGTTATTCAAATCGATCATTCCTATTGGGAGAGTGGCAATGCCATCCTTAATTCTTAAAGCGGCAGTTCCTCTTTTGTAACTATAATGATAGTCTATGTTTGCAGAATCTATTCTAATATACAACAAAGAGGAATTCCTTTTCGTATATGAAGATATAACTTCCCCTTCGAAATAAATGTTTCTGTATTTGTCCAACACTTCGTTGTACTCTTCAGAAGTAGATTTGTACCATTTGTATGCGGATATTGCACTACATATTATGCAAATCATTAAAAGGATTAACTGAACGATATTCCTAATATTTAACCGATCTATTTGAAAACTAACCACAAACAGTAATGAAAAAAACGAAATGCACCAATATACTTAACATATAATTATAATTAGAATAATAATCCAGGAATAGGAACCATCTTGTGAGTAAGTTTATTCAAAAATCTGTCTGCAGAAGTTCGTTGGCTAGTGGGAATTTCTGGAGTAAGTAGTGTTGTCCCACCAATTTGTGCGCCAGCACTTACTCCTACACCTATCAACTAATACCCCTAAAAACCAGCCTAAGCCTAGTCTTACTTCTTAGAATTCCAGCACTACGGCGTGCTGCAATATGCCGGCGGCGGTGATACTGACAACCGTCGAGTTCTTGCCCGTCTTGCAAGTGACCTTGCGCTTGGCGGTAGGTGCCAGCGGACGCACCTTCTTCACCACAAAGGGCAGCTCGACCGTGAGGCTGTGGTGCTCACCTTCCTCCAGCAGACAGATGGCATAACGATGCTTGCCGTCCTTGCTTTGCGTATAGCGGACATTCCCTTGACTGTAAGGGTATAGCGGGCGGGTGCCATAGATGGCAGCGCCGTTCAACTCCAACCATTGCCCTATCTCCTCCATGCGTTGCAACGCCTCCTGCGGCAGGCGGCCTTCGGCATCAGGGCCCACATTGAGCAGCAGGTTGCCTCCATTTGCCACAATGTCGCAGAGCATGTGGATGAGCTGGTTGGTGCTTTTATAATGATCATTAGGTACATACGACCAGCTGTCGCCCATGGTCATGCAGGTCTCCCACGGATAGGGCAGCAACGTGTCTGGCACCTGCTTCTCGGGCGTGCGGTAGTTTTCATAACGTCCCCCCACGCTACGATCCACGATAATCAAGTCGGGGTTGTTCTCGCGGGCGATAGCGGCCAGACGCGGCATGTCGATGTCCTGTATGCGGCGGTAGCAACCCAGCCACGGCTCGGTCTCCTCGTTCACACTCCATTCGGGGCGCACCCAGCCACCGTCCAACCACAGTATGTCTATGTCGCCATAGTTATGCGTCAACTCGCTAATCTGATTGTGGGTAAACTGCTTGAACCGTTCCCAACGCTCAGGGTGGTCGGCAATGTCGTAGTTCACATTGCGGTCGGGCGTAGCCCATTCGGGAGCCCAATAGTCCTTGTGGTGCCAGTCGGGCTTAGAGAAATAAAGCCCCGTCCACATCCCTTGCGCACGGAAAGCATCAACAATTGCCTTAGTGATGTCGGGCTGCACCGTGCGGCTATAGGGGCACTCCCTGCCCGCCACGCTGTAGTCCGTCTCCGCGCTGCGGAACATACAGAACCCGTCGTGATGCTTGGTCGTGAACACAACATACTTCATGCCTGCCCGCTTGGCGGCTGCCGCCATCTGGTCGGGATGGAACTGG
>JAEEIS010000014.1 GCA_016281475.1 Bacteroidales bacterium | reverse complement strand
AGAGCGTAAGGTTCGAACCGCCTTTATAGAAAAGGATACGGATGCGGTTGCCAGTGACGAAATGGCAGTCGACCACCAGTTTCTTGTACTTCGAGATGTCGCCAGAGGGAAGTCCGATGTTGCGCAGCTGATTGTAATAAGTTGTGCTCCAAGTGAATGTATTGGTCGAGGCATTCCAAGTAGTGTTGGTGTTGGTGGGGTTCTCAAAGGTAGCATACACTTTCTCTCCTTCGTCATTGTAGGTCTCCAGGTAGACGTCGTTGATCACTACTTCTCCAGGAGCAATAGCATTATCGCCCGAGAGGCAGATTTCATCGCACTGCAGGATGTACTCATTGAAATCATTGGGAGCCTGAGCCTCAAGCTCGTCCTTGATGATGAACTCGTTGACACCTTCCTCAGCAAAGAGCGTAAGGTTCGAACCGCCTTTATAGAAAAGGACACGGATACGGTTGCCAGTGACGAAATGGCAGTCGACCACCAGCTTCTTGTACTTCGAGATGTCGCCAGAGGGAAGTCCTATGTTGCGCAGCTGATTGTAATAAGTTGTGCTCCAAGTGAACGTCTTGGTCGAGGCATTCCAAGTGGTGTTGGTGTTAGTGGGGTTCTCAAAGGTGGCATGCACCTGTTCGGTCTTTGCACTTGCGCTGCTGATGCCAAGCAGGCAAATAGCAGCCACACAGAATAATTTGGTAAAGATTCTCATGTTTTTTTGTTTTATTAGTGAATAAATGGTTGTTGTGGGTGCAAAGGTAAGGCCATTTGCGTAAAGGAGGTTTACTATTTGTTTCGTTTGTTTTCAAAAATGGCTCATCATCTCAAAACTGCCATTTTTCCGTTCATTTACCATCGTTTTACACAATAAAAATGGGGCGGAGAGCGTTTCTTGTACAACAAGAAAACCAATCTGATGATGAAGAAAAGAAAAATGCTAGGACTGCTGCTTTGCATGATGTGTATGGCAGCCAGTGGGGCGAAAGTGCAAAAACTGACCTCGCCCAACGGAAAACTGGAAGTGACCGTGACTACTGATGGCCAACGTCTGACGTGGGCTGTGAGCAAAGGCGACACACAGGTGCTTACCCCCTCCGCCATTCAAGCCGTCGTCGACGGACAGCCGCTCATCAGCGGTCAGGGTAGTGTGGCACGCAAGCAACAGGTGACCTCATCCATCGCGACTCCTGTCTATCGCAAGCAGCAGGTAGCCGACAACTACGGAATGCTGGTAATGAAGTTCGCACACGGCACGACAGTGGAATTCCGAGCCTACGACGACGGAGCAGCCTATCGCATCGGTATCGGCAATGCAAAGGCCAGCCGCATAGACAGCGAGACAGCCGAGTTCCGCTTTGCCGGCGACTATAAGGCCTTTGTGCCATACGTTAACGACCTGCGCGGCGGCGAGCGCTATAGCTACTCTTTCGAGTCCTATTACGACGAGCAGCAGCTTTCGCAGATGTTTCCCGACTCCCTGGCCATCACTCCTCTCTGTGTCTGTCTGCCTGACGGAAAGAAAGCCGTAGTGATGGATGCCGGCGTAGAGGATTATCCCGGCTTGATGCTCAAGAAGGGTGACGTACATGCGCTGACAGCAGAGTTCGCGCCTTACGTGCTGGAGCAGAGCGTGCTGGGACGCGGACTGAATATGGTCTCCACGAAACGTGCCAGCTATATTGCCCGGATATCAGGAAAACGTATGCTTCCCTGGCGTGCCGTCGTGGTGACTGATAGCGATGCCGAGCTACTCAACTGCGATATGGCCGTGCGACTTGCTCCTGCCTGCCGCGTTGACGATATCAGTTGGATCAGGCCGGGCAAGGTGGCGTGGGACTGGTGGAACAACACCAACATTTGGAACGTCGA
Organism: Bacteroidales bacterium; assembly: GCA_016281475.1. The sequence goes on along the minus strand of JAEEIS010000014.1, from coordinate 672 downwards.
CTTCCAGTCGGGCATGAACACTGCCACATATAAGTATTACATCGACTTCGCACAGAAAAACCACCTGGAATACATCATCATCGACGAAGGATGGAGCGGACGAGAATCGCTCACCGAGGACTTGAATCCTGCCATCGACCTCAAAGAGCTCGTTGCTTACGGAAAGAGCCGGGGCGTGGGCATTATCCTTTGGTCAAGCTGGCGCAACATGATCGGCAACGACGTGCTCGACGGCACTGCGGCGATGGAGCGCTATATGCAGCACTATGCCGATATGGGTATCAAGGGATTCAAGGTCGACTTCTTCGACCGCGACGACCAACAGGTCATCCGTTCTGCCTACCGTATGGCTGAGTGCGCTGCCCGCCACCATCTGCTGCTCGACTATCATGGTCTGAAACCTATGGGCATACAAAGGGCATACCCCAACGTGCTCAACTTCGAGGGAGTGAAGGGCCTGGAGAACGCCAAATGGGAGCCACGCAACGAGCGTGGACCAGTCAGCGACCAACCCCGCTATGATGTGACCATCCCCTACCTGCGCATGCTCTGCGGACAGCTTGACTACACACCGGGAGCAATGGACAATGCCACTCGCGAGAACTTCTTCGGCAACTATGGACACCCCATGAGTCAGGGCACGCGCTGCCATCAGGTAGCGATGTACGTTGT
>JAEEIS010000090.1 GCA_016281475.1 Bacteroidales bacterium | reverse complement strand
GATGCGAATGGAACGTTACGAGCGTCTTTTCAAGCAAGCCGTAATGCCCGATGAGGTTATGCAGGCCAACGGCTACTGCATACGAATTCCTGACAAATGGAAAGCGATGCAGCCAACGCCTTGAGTGATATTGTATTTTTTTGTTGAGATATAAGCCGCTTTTCAGCGTTTTTTTTGTTTCTCTAAAACAAAAGTTTCTCTTGCGACAGGCGTTTTCTCGCCTCAGCAGAGGGCAAATCACGCAGTGTTTGCCCTCTGCATTCGGCTTATCGAAAACGTTCTACCTTGGTTAGCCGTTCTTATGAGTAGCGTGGTGGAATCTTTTCGTGACAATGCCTCCCTTGTGACAGTCCATTTTTTATAAGACTACAGCACGTTCAGCCGAATTTTCGTTTTTCAATTTCCAACTTTCGATTTGTTACAGGGGCGGATGTCGACATTTCGGCACCCGTTTTGTCAGTTTCGGAGAGGAGAGACACTCCCTTGTCGGGGAATGTGCGTACTTTTGCATTCGCAAATCTGAAGAATATGAGACGTACATTCATTATCACAATCCTATTGCTTATGTCACTGTCGACGACAGCGCAGCAACTTACCCTGTCGCAGTGCCACTACCTTGCCACGCAGAGCAACCCCACGCTCAAGGCGGCACAGGAACGCATCGATGCCGCCGACGCCCTGCTGGATATGGCTTTCTGCCAGTTTCTCCCCAAAGTGGATGCCCTCGGCACCTATGTGTGGAACCAGAAGAACATACACCTTCTCAGCGACGAGCAGGCATACGACATCAACCACATTGGCACCACAGTCGAACACGACATCGAGGGCAGCATCAACGACTTTCTGGCTTCGCTAGGTGTCACCAGCCCCACGCTGGCACAGAACGTGGTGCAGAATCTTGGCGGCATGCGCCTCGAAGAGAACCTTAACAACATGGGTCAGAAGGTGACCGACGCCATGAATATCGACATGCACAACATCGTGGCGGGCAGCGTCACCGTGGCACAGCCTCTCTACCTTGGAGGCCGCCTGTCGGCACTCTACCGTTCGGCTCAGTATAGTCGCGACATGCAGCAGGCGTTGGGCAACAAGGTATACGACGGACTGCTGATTGCCGTCGATGCTGCCTATTGGCAGTATATTTCGCTCCTGCATAAGCAGCAGTTGGCGCAGCAGTACTACGACCTGTTGCAGAACCTTGACAGCGACGTGGTGGCAATGGTCGATGCCGATGTTGCCACCCGAGGCGACATCACCAAAGTGCGTGTTAAACTCAACGAGGCTCGAATGAACCTAACCAAGGCAGACTGCGGGCTGGAGTTGGCGCGACTGGCTCTGTGCCAGATATGCGGACTAGACCCTAATGGCGGTTATGTATTTGTTGAGGACAGCACAATAGTCACCTACAGTCCTGTCGAGCATATTGATGTAGAGAAGATTTGTGCCGCCCGCGATGATTTTCGTGCGCTTTGCGATGCGGAAGGAATAGCCGACCAGAGCGTGCGGTTAGCCCGTGCGGGTCTGTTGCCCAACGTGGTGGCGACAGGCTCCTACGTGGTGAGCAACCCCAACCTATACAATGGTTTTCAGAACAGCTTTGGCGGTATGTTCACAGCCGGCGTGGCGGTAAACATCCCGCTAGGGCATCCGGGTGACATCTATGCCCTCAAAGCTGCCAAACACAAGCGCGCCGAAGCTGCCTATCAGGTTGAGGAGTCGAAGAACCTCATCCGTCTTGAGGTGAATCGCCTGAATCATCAGCTGAAGGTGGCAAACCTCAAACTACAGCAGGCCGAGAGCGACCTTGACAATGCTGAGGAGAATTTGAGGTTGGCAGACGAGTCGTTTGAAGCTGGGGTGGTCAGCAGTACCGACCTGATGGCGGCGCAGACTGCATGGATGAAGGCGAAGACCGAAGTGCTGGATGCTGAGATAGAGTTGCGGCTCGACCATCTCTATTTGATGCAGGCTATGGGGAAAGGTAATAATTGAAAATAGAAAGTTGATAATTGAAAAACATTTTAAACCATGAATAAGGAACAAAAAAGTCTATGGCTGGGAATAGGAGTGGTCATCGCTGTTGTGGCGGTGGTGGCTATAATAGGCATCTTTGCCCTCCAGCCCGAACCCGAAATGATTACTGGCGAAGTGTGCGCCGACGAATATCGTGTTGCCAATAAGGTGCCAGGACGTTTGAGTACCCTCTTTGTGGAGGAGGGACAGCAGGTGCGCGCTGGCGATACGCTGGCCTATATCAGCAGCCCTGAGGTGGATGCCAAGATGCAGCAGGCGCGAGCCGCCCGTGCTGCCGCTACCGCGCAGAGCAGCAAGGCACAGAACGGTGCCCGACAGCAACAGGTGGCATCCGCCTACGAGATGTGGCAGAAGGCAGAGGTGGGCGTTGATATTGCCAAGAAGTCGTACGACCGTGTGCAGCAATTGTATGACAAGAAAGTGGTGTCGGCCCAGAAACGCGATGAGGCGGAGGCACAATACAAGGCCGCTGTGGCGACTTCGAATGCAGCCAAGTTGCAGTATGAGATGGCTCGCGAGGGGGCGCAGAACGAGGATAAGGAGGCAGCCAACGCATTAGTGCAACAGGCACAAGGTGCCGTGTCGGAGGTCGAAGCCTATGTGCAAGACCGCTATCTGTTGGCTCCTTGCGATGGGGAGGTGGCTGAGATTTACGCCAAGCGTAGCGACTTGATTGGCACGGGTTCGCCCGTGATGTCTATCCTCGACATGAGCAATGTGTGGATTTCGGTCAGTGTGCGTGAAGATATGTCGGGCGACTTGCGAGTGGGTTCGTTGGCTGAGATAAAGATTCCAGCCTTGGGCGACCAGACG
>JAEEIS010000089.1 GCA_016281475.1 Bacteroidales bacterium | reverse complement strand
TACGATGGATGATTCGGTTTCGAAAATGGGTATAGGCGGGCTGCTGAAGAAGTTGCTGCCTTTTGTGCTGCCGTATAGGTGGCTGCTAATATTGACTCTGATACTCACTTTTGTGGGGTCGTTGATGGCGCAGGTGAACGCCGTGGTGCTCGACCGTGCGGTGGATGCCATCAATGCCTTGATGCACAAGAGCGGCGGCTTCGATTGGAGTGAGGCGGCACGGCTGCTGCTCATCGTCAGTGCGGTACTGTTGGGCAAGGAGGTGCTGGCTGCGGTTATCACCTTCGGGCAGCGCATCTTCGGCGAGAAGATACGGATTAACGTGAGCCGAGACCTGTCGCTGCGAGTGGTGGACCGCATATTGCAGTTTCGCATGGCGTTCTTTAGCAACGAGGGCAACGAGCCGGGCAAGCTGCAGACGCGTATTGACCGAGGGGTGATGAGCCTGAGCAATACGGTCAAGAACTTCTTTATCGACATCCTGCCGTTGTTCACCAGCGCAGTGATGGCATTGGTGCTGATGTTTGCCGCCAATGTGTATGTGGGGTTGGTGGCTCTGGCAATCATACCGATATACTTCTTTATCACTGCCCGACAGGGGGTACGGATGAAGGGGTGGCGCAGGCGTGTGTTCGGCACCCATCAGGCGTTGAATCACGGCATCATGAACATCATTGAGAGCATGGGCGTTATCAAGTCGTTCAACCGTGAGCAGGTAGAGGCCGAGCGGCAGGCAAAGCTGCAGAACGATTCGACCGACCAGCAGATGGCGACTCGGCGCATCAGTTTCCTCTTCGAGGGGTTGAAGACCTTCGTGGAGCAGATAGGCACGGTGTTGATTATCATCCTGACTGCCTACTTGGTGCTGATTGACTATCCCGGCATGACCATAGGTAAGATTATGTACCACGTGTTGCTGTTCAGCAATGTCAGCGCACCGATACGTCAGCTGCACCGAATCTACGACGACTTGAACGACGCACTCATCTATGCCGAGGGCTTCTTCGGCATCTTGGAGGCGGACAACGAGGTAGAGGAGTCGGGCGATTACCGACCCAGAGAGGTGAAGGGCTGCTTTGAGCTCAGAGACGTGGAGTTTACCTACAGCAACGGCACACATGCCATTCGCGACTTGACCATGACTATCGAACCCGGCAAGACGACCGCTTTGGTGGGGTTGAGTGGCGCGGGCAAGACGACGATTGTCAATCTGCTCGATAAGTTCTACTCTCCCGACAGCGGCAGCATCACGCTGGATGGTGTGCCGTTGAAAGAATGGGACACGCAGGTGCTGCGCGACAACATTGGGTTGGTGTTGCAGAAGAACCATATCTTCAGCGGCACCATCGAGGAGAATATCCGCTACGGCAACCCGTCGGCCACACGCGAGGAGGTGGAGCAGGCGGCACGACAGGCGTATATATACGACCAGATAGCGGCATTGCCCGACGGATTTCAGTCCAACGCCCTGCAGCTGAGCGGTGGACAGCAGCAAAGAATAGCCATTGCTCGTATGTTCTTGAAGAATCCTCCCATCATCTTCCTCGACGAGCCGACGGCCAGCCTCGATGCCATCGCTACCGAGCAGATTAAGGCCTCTATTGATGCCATCAAACAGGGGAGGACGGTCATTGTTATCAGCCACAACATCGGACAGATAATAGACTCCGATGCCCTCTATGTGCTCGACACTGGCCATGCCGTGCAGCACGGCACGCCCACCGAGGTGTACCAGCAAGGCGGATTGTACAAAGAGATTTTCGATGCCTCCGCCCGCAGCATGAACGTGGACAAGATTGCAGACACGATGGGGTGAAAGAAATTGATAAACAATATCTTTAATTTGATTCCACAATAAAATGAAACAATTTTCGTTATAAAGACATGATAGTATATCACGGTAGCGACAGAAAGATAGAGATACCACGCATTGTGGAACCTAACCGTGCCTTGGATTTTGGACGAGGTTTTTACACTACGTTGAACGAGGTGCAGGCAGTGGATTTTGCCAGAAAAGTGAAGGATCGTCTACATGCTGCCGATGCTATTGTCAATGTCTATGAGGTGGATATAGAGGGTATGAGAAGTTCGCTTGAGAATGTTTGGTTCACATCACCCGACGAGGATTGGCTTGACTACGTGAGTGCAAACAGGAACGGTCTTACTTCGAGAGAGTGTGATTTTGCTTTCGGTCCGGTAGCCAATGATGATGTGTTCCGTACATTTGCTGCATATCAGGCTGGTGTGTTGACCAAGGAAGAAACAGTTGCGCGCTTGAAGGTAAAGGACTTGTACAACCAGTTGACTTTTAAAAGTGAGAAGTCGTTAGCATTTGTCAAATATCTAACAGCCTACTCAATATGACAGAACAGGAACAGATACAATTCACTGCCACTTTGCAGTTAATAGTACCGCAGGTTGTTGACCGTATGGCTAAAGAATATGGTATGGAGGCGGAGGAAGCTATACGACAATTGTACTGCTCTCAGTTGTATGCAGATTTGGAGCGAGAGAGCAGTAAACTATGGCATTTGAGTCCATTGGCTTTGGCCGAGTTATGGTATAGTGAGAAAACGACAGGAAGAATAACTTATCCCGAAGAAGCATGAGTTTGAAATTGGAGTTTTTGATATATTGTATTGAAGAATACAAGCGGCTGCATGGTACGACAGGACGAGAGGCATACAGCTTATTTGAACGTTCTGGTGCCAGCCGTTATATCCTTGACCATTACGATGCACTCCACACTGCGGGGGTGGAATACGCCCTTGCAGATATTCAGAGTTTAATGGGGTAATGTTCTCTTCTCTGCCCAGCAGTATGAACGTGGACAAGATAGCCGATACTGTAAATTTGAATTTTAAATGTGTGAACGTGTTAATGTGTAAATCGATTAACGAATTAACACGTTTACAAATTAACGAATTAATAAAGATATGCAATACTATATCGTTGATGCTTTTACTGACAAACTCTTTGGCGGCAACCCTGCAGGGGTGGTGCTGTTGGATAATGACTTCCTAGCGGACAGCCTAATGCAGCAGGTGGCGGCTGAGTTGCGCTATTCCGAGACGGCTTTTGTCCGCCAGGATGGTGCGGACGAGTGTACCGTGCACTATTTCACACCCCGCAGCGAGGTGGACCTCTGCGGACATGCCACGATAGCCACTTTTGGTTTGCTGTGGCAGTTGGGCAAAGTGGGGGATTGGGTATGCCTGAACCATACCTTGGCGGGCGATCTGGAGGTGATGGCGGGCGAAAGGGTGATGATGCAGATGGCGACACCGAAGATGGTAGGGGTGGTGAAGGATGTAGAACGACTGTGCCGCATCATGCAATGCGTTGTGCCGTCAATGCCTGTAGAGATTATTACAACGGGATTGCCCGACATCATCTTGCCTGTGCAGAGCCAGGAAGAATTGGAAGCCCTCAATCCCGATATGGCTGCTTTGGCAGAGTTGAGCCGTGAGTTGGAGGTGGTAGGGGTACACGCCTTTGTGCAGACAGACGATGGTTACACTGCCCATGTGCGCAACTTCGCTCCCCTATATGGAGTGGACGAGGAGTCTGCCACAGGCACCGCCAATGCGGCGTTGACGCATTATTTGCAGAGGCGGGGATTGGTACAGCAGGGCAGTGAGTGTTCCTTTCTGCAAGGTGAGAAGATGGGTCGCCCTTCGGTCGTTGAGACTATGTTGCGCACCGACGGCACTATATACGTAGGCGGGAAATGCCGCATTGTGGCGAATGGCGAGCTATTTGTTTGAATGGTAAGGGTAATTAGTAGATGACTATTAATTGCTATACAATAATCTAACCCTATTAGCGTTATTTATTAAAACACTTTTTTATGGCAAAGACAATAGACCTATTTCCAAAACAAGAGAAGAAAGATCCATTGGATGAGATAACTATGGACAATATTGTCCCACTTATTCGCGCGGCAATCAACGGTGACGAAGATGCAAAGATAGTAGTCTCAGGATTCCTTGATTTCTATGAGCAGCATAGAGGAATGTTCGATATATTTGGCGATGATGGCGATTCCGATGGTGATGAAGAATATGATTGTATGGGTAGGAAGTGCCCTATGGTTCTCCCACGTCGAGACGTTAAGGAGTACCATGTGCGTATTAAGCTGAACAACACCGACCTTAAGATATGGCGTGAAGTGAAGGTGCCGTCGAATATAACGTTGCAAACCCTTGCCGAATTGCTGCTTGAGGTGATGGGATGGATGTTGGAGCATATGTACCAGTTCCGTTTTAAGGGGGTGTGTTACAGCATGAAAGAATATATCGAAGATTCTGCTTTCCCCTGCAATGATGTGGATCTTGCTACGGTGACCCTTTCCGATGTCCTCACTGAGAAGGGGGTCCGTATGAAGTTGGAATATGACTTTGGCGACAGTTGGGAACACGATGTGTGGGTGAAAGGCATACGCGAGTATGATAAAGGGGAGAAGCCGAGCATCACGTTTGTCACTGGGCACGGAGAATGCCCGCCCGAGGACTGCGGTGGTGTGTGGGGCTATGCCGACTTGCTTGAGTTGACTCGAAAAAAGAAACTTACAGCAGAAGAACGTGAGAGTCTTGAGTGGTATCAGATGGACGAGGAAAGTGAATTCGACCCAGATTATTGCGACATACGCTGCTTTAAAGATATCACCGAGGATTACAATGACGCGTTACAGGGTTATTTGGAATCATAAGACCGGCCTGTAGACTGTGCTTCGTGCGCCAGCAGCCACTGCTTTCGGTCGAGGCCGTAGGCGTAGCCTGTCAGACATCCGTCGGAGCCAATCACGCGGTGGCAGGGGATAATCAATGCGATAGGGTTGCGCCCTACGGCACCGCCCACAGCCTGTGCCGAGCGGCAACTGATTCGCTTGGCAATGAGGCCGTATGAGGCAGTTTGCCCGTATGGGATGGTGAGCAACTCGCGCCATACCGACTGCTGGAAAGGTGTACCCTGTGGGGCAAGACGTGGGGTGAAGTCAGGTATGGCTCCGCTGAAATAAAGGTCGAGCCAGTGGCAGACCTCCGCCAAGGGCGGGATGTCCTGTGCAGGTTCACCGCAGGGAGCTTCCGCAAACCGTAGTCCCGTCAACGCCGATCCATCGCTGGTCAGCGCAATGTCGCCCAGCGGAGAGCAGTACACTCCCTTCAGTTCCAGCTTGGTTCCGTTTTTCGTCATGATGTTTAGTTATGTCGTTCGGCCTGCAAAATTACACAAATTCCCCGACATAAACGCAAACATGTACTCAAAAACGCGTTCTCAATCCAGTAGTGCTTCTATTGGCACGGTGCTATCCATCAATCCGACACGGGTATCCGCAGCATGGCGGTTCACGCCTGTGTATGCCAGCGAGGCATCTTCATAGCGACGGAATTTCAGGATGGCATCGTTCATCTGGGCGCGGTTGAACACTCCGATGCGCAGCAATAGGTCGAAGTCGTCTATGGTCAGTCCTGTAACCCGCTCGAAAAGTTTCGGCTCAAGCTTGCGGATGACATCCTCAAGGCTCTCTTCACGATAGTCGGTGAGGTACATGAAGATGGGGATGCGGGTGGCGAACTTCATCAACTTCTCCTGCACTTCGCGCCGTTTGCTTCGGTACTCCTTTTCTTCGGCGGTGAGTTCCTTTTTCTTTTTGGGGTCGGGGTTGTCTCCCGCCTCGCGCTTCAGTTTCTTTATCTTCTCGGCGCGGTTGACGATGTTCTCGATGATGTCGCTGCCTAAGGCACGGAAGCCTTCTATCTTCATGATGGTGGCCAATGCTTCGGGATTGTCGAGTACCCGTTGCAGGGTGGCGTTGTCCACATTCACCAGTTGGGCACTGTTCCAGCGTCGTGCCAGCAGGGTGCCGCTGGTGCCGTTGTCAACAAAGTCGAGTATCTCGGTGGCATCCACCCGCTTCATTGAGCTGCCGTCGAATTGGAGAATAGGTAGGAAGTTGATAAACTCGTCCACCTTGTCGGTGATGCGGCGGTTGCTATCTACATCCAGCTGGTTGGCGTAGGTCACTACCTCGCGCAGGGCACGGTTAGGGGCAAAGTCGAAAATATAGCAGGTGGGCTTCAGGATGGTCTTCTTCGTGGGGTCGTCCTTGTCGGTAGATGTCCAAGGGCTTTGCACACGGAAGGCCGTCTGGAAATAGGTCTCGGGACTGGAGCAGTTGCGAAGCATCAGCAATCCGCCCAAAGGCCGCAGGGTTACACCTGTTGTCAGCTTGCCGCAGGTCAATATGATGGTGCGTGTCGTCAAAGGATTGTCACCCATAGCCTTGCGTACTGGTCCCAATGCATCCACACCGATACCGGCCTTCGTACCGCTGCAGTTGATGATTTGGTATGTCTGATAGAAACCGTTGGCCGGACGGTGCAACAACGCCTCCATAGCGTCGCACGAGGCCACATTGGGCAGAAACCACATGGTATGGGCACAGAGGTCGAGCAAACGGGTGTCCTCAAATGGCAGTGCCGGCCGCACATTGAGTGGCGAGCTGCCG
>JAEEIS010000088.1 GCA_016281475.1 Bacteroidales bacterium | reverse complement strand
TGGATGCCGTTGAGGGTGAATACGACCTCGGTGACGTAGTCGTCGCGCCAGCCCACCTCGGCGACGCGCTCGGAGATGCCATCGGTGAGTGCCCATCGCTCGGAGCCCTGACGGTAATAGTCGATGGGAAAGCCGTAGGGTAGGTTGACGAAGTCCTTCTTGCTATTGTTGTAGAGCAGGTATTCGACTCGCACCAGGGTGTAGCGGCCTATGGGGGTGACGGTGAGGTGTTCGTCCTTCAACTGCACCTCGGGGACATGCACACCAACGGGGTTGCGCGAGAGTGTGAGAGAGGAGAAGGTGGCGACGGGGTCGCCATTGGCGAAGAGCGACGAAGCGAGGGCAAGAAATGCCACGAGGGAGAGAAGGGACTTCATGGGAAATTGAGAATTATTGTTGCCTTAAACAACGTGGGAGGATGGGATTTATTGTGTAGCACCCCTATCTTGGACATACCCCCCGCCTATCGGCGTACCCCTCTAAAGAGGGGACGGCTGACGCATGACACTGTATATCATGTGGAATACTGTGTGGTCGCGTGTAGCGAGTCCCCTCTTTAGAGGGGACGGCTGGCGCGGTTGGTTGCTATCTGACTTTTATCGCTGTAGTATTCCTTTAAACATTAAACTCTAAACAATAAACATTACTTCCGTGGATTGCGGAGCATCCAGTTGATGCCGACGAAGGCGTGCAGGTCGCCAACGCCACGGGTGAGGTTGGAGATGAGGCTGTAGTAGCCTTTAAGCGAGAGCTGGAGGTCGGGCGAGACTTGGTAGAGGCCAGAGAGGTTCCATCCATCCTCGTCAATGCCGACACCGAGCATCAGGCGGTCGGTAGCAAGCCAACGGGCATGAAGGGTGGGAATTACCAACGGCAGACCGGCATAAACCCACGAGAGGTCGAGCGAGTAGTCCAACAGCCAACGGCTGCCCAAACGGTTGCGGAACTGCAGGCCGATGGTGGGTCGCACGATGAACTCACGTTCAAGCGCCCCATCTTCTATCAACTGATTATGCAGAATGGGGAAACCAAGACTGGTGTTGAAGGCAATCGTGGGTTTCCATCCTTCGCCCTCGAAAATGAGGAGCTTGGCACCTATGGAAGGGAGAAACGAGCTATACAGGTCTTTATCTCCAGCAAGATACTCGATTGAGCCCTTGGCAGCATTGAGCGACAACGACAGCTCGGCATGGTGGCCGATGCCAAAACGGACACGGGAGTCGAAAGTGAATGAACGAGAGGTAAATGATGATCCATAGTAGCGGATATTGGAGAAACCAAATTGGTTTTTCCACTGTATGTCTCCAGCAGGCAGGACATTGGGGCCGGTGGTGGAGATGAGGGAATTGACGGTATCGTTCTGGGCATGGGCGGTAGAGATGCCGATGAAGGTCATTGCGCAGAAGAAGGCGATGGCGAGAGCGGTGGATTTGTTGATGCGTTTCATATTGAATTGAACGTTATTGTGATTTGATATACCCCGCCACTTCGTGGCACCCCTCAAGAGGGGACGGATGGCGCGGTTGAATGCTTTATAGTTTTTACCTTTTAGTTTCTAGTTTATAAGAACATGGTGATGCCGGAAGTGTAAACCCGGTCGCCTGTGGCGGGGTCGATGAAGGTGGGCAGGCAGTTGGTGAAGAAGCGTATGCCGTGCAGAAGACCTATCTTGTCAGTGGTGAGGGAGAGGCCTACCTCAACCTTCCACGGCTGCATGACGGACATGATGTTATCGCTGTTGGTGAGGATGCTTATGACTCGGGAGACGGCATCGTCGAAGCTGTTGATGTAGTGCTCGACGATAGTGATGTTGCTGCTAACGGAATAGCCTGTGAAGATATCCAAAGCGATGCCGAAGCTGCCACGGCTGTTGGCACGGGGGTACCACTTGAGTTCGACAGGCACGCCCACATAGCTGCCGTAGGCATAGCCGCGACGGGTGGCGGTGGTGGGCTCGGTGAGGAAACAGATGCCGTCGCGCTCGGCGTTGAACTCAACATTGTAGTAGAGAGGGTACCAGTTGAAGTCGTAACGCAGACCTGCCGAGAGCTTCCAATGGGGCGCAAACTGCCAGTGCGCCATGAGGGGTATCTGTAGGGTGAAGCCGTATTTGGAATAGTATGGTGAGCCGAGGTTGTTGCTGAGGGTCGAGACACCAGCGGAGAGACCAAGGTCGAGGTTGATTTCGACAGTGCGACAGCTGGGGGCAGATAACGTGTCGGTCTGGGCACGGCCACTGAGGGCGATGCAAAAGAGTGTGAGTATGATTACGATGCGTTTCATTTTGAATTGAAAATTATCTATATAAAAAACTTCTTAATTCTTAGTTCTTACGTCTTACTTCATATTAGGCGGATGGAGAGGACATTGCCGTCCATCATGCTGGGCTCGGACTGACGGAGGCGGAAGATGCTGCGACGTTGGGTTGGGGCTTCGGGCTCGGGAGCGGGCTCGGCCTGCGCCAAGGCTTCGGAGGCAGGCTGCAGGATGGAGGCGATGGGGAGCACCTCTTCGGCAGATTGCTCTTCGTCAGAGACTTCGGCATACTGCTCGGTGGGCATAGGCTCGTCGAAGACTGGACTGGGTATGATTTCCTCCAATATTGGTTCTGCCACGACTGGCTGCGACTGCAAGGCAGGCTGGGGGCTGACGATGCCAACAGCGACAGGACGGACGGTGAAGGTAGGACGTGATGCCGCCTTGGCAGGCTCGGCGGGAGCCATGTGGGCCTTGGGCAGCTGCACCTGCGGAGCCTGGGCGAGTTGAGGTTTGACGGAAACCGGCGAAGGATACCACAGGCGGACGATGGTCATCATAAAGAGCACCAGACATGCGGCAGCCACCAGTCGCACCGACCACAGTCGCACGGAGCGCCGCTTGGCGGCGGCCTCTTCGACAGCCATGCGCTCAATCATTTCCGACAGCTGCTGCTGACGACGGGCATCGCGGCCGGCATGTTCGACCGATGCCAAAAGCTCTTCGAGCGTGGGGGAGGTGCTATTCTTTTTCATAATCGAGAATCATTTGTTTCATGGACCTATATGCACGGGAGAGGAGGGTGTAGACGTTGCCCTCGGTTGTGTGGAGGGTGCGGGCGATGGCTGAGGTGTCGACATTGTCGAAATGCTTGAGGCGAACAACCTTCTGCTGCTGCTCGGGGAGGGTGTCGATGAGGCGGAGGGCCAGTTGGAGACGCTCGTCATCGTCGGAGTGGTCTTCGTCGGCAAGGGTGGAGAGGTAGTCCATCCCAACCGAGGGGTGGCGGCGGCGCATCACGTCGATGCAGCGACGCTTGACGAGGGTGATGCACCAAGCCTCGCGGTTGACGACTTTCTTCAACTTGTTGCGTTCGCTCCAGAGGGTGACAAAACAATCCTGCACCACATCGGCGGCCTCGTCCTCGTTGCCTAGGAGGCTCTCAGCCATGCGCTGCATGGCGGGCTGGTGGACCAGATAGTCGGCTTCGAATTGTTTTGTTTCAGAGTACATGAATTGATTTTTTTCTGTAGTTCTAACAAGTAGTCGCAAAAGTGGGCAAAATATGTCACACTTTTGCGAAAAAAAATCAAACTTTTTTGTAAGGCGTTATTTTAGAAGATAATCCAAAGCGTATTTATAGCCCTCCAAGCCCAAGCCACAGACTACACCACGGCAGACATCGCTGAGAAGGGAATGGCGGCGGTACTCCTCGCGGGCGTAGATGTTGCTGATATGCACCTCGACCACAGGCGTGGTGATGGCAGCAACGGCATCGTGGATGGCGACGCTGGTGTGGCTGTAGCCACCGGCGTTGAGGATGATGCCGTCGGCGGTGAAGCCTACCGCGTGGAGGCGATTGATTAGCTCACCCTCGACGTTGCTCTGGTAATAGCCAATCTCTACGTCGGGGAACTGGCGTTTGAGGCCTTCCACCATCTCCTCCATGGTGGTGTGCCCATAGATGGAAGGCTCGCGACGACCCGTGAGGTTCAGGTTGGGTCCGTTGATGATTTCGATATGTTTCATGGCAATTACTATTTAGTTTCTACTTTCCTCAAGCATCCACAGCCAACAGGGCATAATCTCCACACGCCGACCGTCAGCATCGTGAACGGTCTCACGTCTGTCGAGCGTGATTACCAACCCTAGTTCCAAGCCGTACGCCGTCATGGCTGCCGCTATTCCATCCAGTTCGCGTTTGCGAGTGTCGGGCTGGTCCATGACTGCACTCACCTGTATTGCCTGGGTGACGGTGTGACCTTGGCGCACAACAAAGTCGCACTCATGCCCATTGCTATGATAGTAGAAGTCTGCACCACGTCGTTGCAGTTCTATTGCCACAGCATTCTCCAGCCATAAGCCTTGATTCTTGCTGAGATTGAAGCCCACTTGCCCAGCCAAGGCGTTGTCGATGAAGTACAGTTTCTTTGGACTCCGCAGCTGTACCCCCACTTTAGAATCGTATTTATTCAGGCAATGAACCATATAGGTCTGTTCCAAACAGAATATCCAATTGCTGACAGTCTCCATACTCTTCATCCCAATGCTCTTGGCCACAGAATTGAAGGTGAATGGATGAGTGACATTACTGGCCAGATAGTAAATCATCTCGCGCAACGAGGCTTGGGCAGTGATGCCGTTGCGCACAATAACATCGCGAAAGACGATGTCAGTATATAAAGACTTTAGGAATGCCGTATTCCCAGCTCGTAGGTACTGTGGCATACCCCCCATAGCGAGGTATTCCGAAAAATATCTGCCTAACCGGGCACGGCCTTCAGTGGTGTGAAAGTCTTGCCGACGATAGGTATACCGACGAAAAATAAGAAATTCGGCAAAAGAGAATGGGTAGAGCTCCAATGTCAAATGTCGACCTGTTAGCAAAGTGCCTAGTTCGCGACTGAGCAGGTTGGCATTGCTACCCGTCACGAACACTTTATTGCCTGTATTATATAGCCTATCAACAAAGCGTTCCCATCCCTTGACATTCTGAATCTCATCGAAATAGTATGTATGCTGCTCTCCAAATTCGGAATGGAACAGTTCGTTCAGCTGCTGAAAATCATTCACCTCAAAGTTCAGCAAACGCTCATCGTCGAAGTTGATATAATAATCCCTCTCGGATAGTTGCTGTTGAATCTGCCGCAACAATGTCGACTTCCCGCAACGCCTCACACCCGTGATGACCAATATTTCGGGAGCCGACACCAACCCCATGTCAATCTTCCGTGGGATAATATCTTCTGAGGAGACTATCCTTTGTTCATAAATCACCTGTAAAAGAGTATCTTTTGTAACCATAGACTATTTTTTCATAATTGCAAAGATACAACTTTTTTCCGATTCGGAATCGAAAGATATTAGAAAACTTCCGATTGACAATCGGAAGTTTGAAATAATATCATAATTCGGCATGTCAGAAACACAGACACATCTCATTTTGATTCAGACTGTTGTTTAAGGCGTTCTCGCAGGCGCATAGCCGGGCGTTCTACCATATAGTATAGTATGAATGTGGCTGCAACTACCATGAGCCAAAAGAGCAGGTAGGCGACTTCGCCATGAGTGGTGGCGAAAGTGTGCATAGAACTGTCGACGATGGTGCCCATCAAAAGATTGACCATAAACATGGAATAGGAGAGCAGGCTTAGCACCATGATGCCTTTGGCGAGGGTGCCGCGGGCGGTCTTCCATGAGTTGAGGGCGGGAAGGGTAAAGGCACAGGCGACCGAGTTAATCAGGGGCAGTAACAGCACAGAGTAGGCATCGCCTACGGTGTATTGGATGCTCCTGTCGGCAATAAAGAGCGCAATGCCTACCGCCAAAGCCCACCAACGACACTTTTGCCAGAGTTTGGGACATTCGCGACACAGCCACGCAGCTAGGACGCCGACGTAGATGCAGTCGGTGCGTGTGGCAAGTGTTTTGCGGATGATGATGTCGTAGTGATAGGGGTCG
>JAEEIS010000087.1 GCA_016281475.1 Bacteroidales bacterium | reverse complement strand
GCAAAAGCCCAAACCGCCGGGAGCAACAGTACAACCTCCGCCAGCATAAGGACCACAATGCGGATTTGGGCGTCTGCGACTTCCGGCATTCTGATGAGGTTCCAAACAACCGACACCAAGCAGGCCACACCTGCCAGTGCCAGCAATACAATTCCGATGATTCTACGACGTTCCATGATTAATCCTCTTTTTCATTATCACCAGCGGAGGGTTTCCGCTTTGGGGTGCGTTTGGCACGTTTGAGGGCTTCGGACAGAATCCATTCTATCTGCCCGTTGGTGCTGCGGAACTCGTCCGCAGCCCACCGCTCGATAGCCTCGTATACCTCGGCATCGACCCTCAGTGCAAAACTCTTTTTCATTTTTTCTTTCTAAATGGTTTCTCCTCGATTAGCCACCAAATGGCTGTGAAAACAGTTGCCTCGACAGGATACCATATTATGGGCCACATCGTATAACCAACATTGGCATGTTCCGCAACCCAATCCATCCCATACAGTCCTACAGACCACATCAGCCATATCAAGGCATAAAACTTCCAAGTATGTTTATGACTATTACTCATATTGTTGACAGGTTTCTCAATGGTTGTGATTACAATGCTCGTGTCCACAATGATCATGCTCACAATGTTCATGTTCATCAATCTCCACAACTGTCACCACCGTGTCGTGACGCATGAAATCCTGCACATCGAACTTATAGTCGTCATTGGGGTAATAGAACTTATCCAAAGTGTCGTTGTGGTGCTGGTCGACGAGGATATAGTAGTTCGTCAGCAGGGCATTGTCGCGGTCGGCGACAAAGAGCTTGGGAATGCCGTCGTGGTGGCAATAGAAAACCGTGTCGGAGTGGAACATCTCGCCGATAAGATAGGAGAAGAACCCATTGTAGTATTTCTCACGATACGAGGGATATTCCAAATCGAGGTCATAGTGCATATACACGTCCTTCAGGTCAAACCCCAGCTCGGGCAGGTACTTGCGATACTCCTCAGCAAAGTAGCGAATCTCCTCGGCGGTATTCCCCACCAGATTGCCCTCCTTGTCGGGTTCTCCCAGACGCAACCCGTTCAACCCTGCCACCAGATAGAGACGCCACTCCGCAGTGTCGCGGTCGGCATAAAACGAGGCAATCTCGTTCTGCAGATGATTGAGACACGGCTCATAATGCAAGTCGAACCAATACACCACCTTCTTATGCGTCGTGTCGCTCTTGATAAGGTCGATAATCTCAGCAGTCGACATCACCGAGGGCTCCTCAGCCTTCACCTGCTCGAAGGTCAGCATATCCACCTGATTCCCCTTCTCGCCGCGACCTGCGCAGCCACACACCAGTGACAGCATCATGGCGACTGCAGCCATATAAATTATTCTTCTATTCATAGTCCGTCCTCTAGAGGGCTTACATGGGGGTAAGCCCCACATTTTTCATTTTTTAACTTTCCATTTTCAATTTTTAATTATAAAGCGTTCCCGTGTTGATTACCGGGCTTGCGCTCTCGTCGGCGCAGAGCACCACCAGCAGATTGCTCACCATAGCGGCCTTGCGCTCCTCGTCCAGCTCCACAATCCCGTCGGCGGAGAGTTTCTTCAGTGCCAAATCCACCATGCTCACGGCACCCTCCACAATCTTCTCGCGGGCGGAGATGATGGCGTCGGCCTGCTGACGGCGCAGCATCACGCTGGCAATCTCGGCGGCATACGCCAAGTAGTTGATGCGGGCCTCGACCACCTCGATACCGGCGATGTCCAGACGGCTGCGCAGCTCCTTCTCCAGGCGGTCGTTAATCTCCTCGCCGCCGCTACGCAGGGTCAACTCCTTGCTGTGGTGGTCGATATTGTCGTAGGCATAGAGGCCTGCCACCTTACGCAGTGCCGCGTCGCTCTGCACGTTCACGAAGTTGTCGTAGCCGTTGTTAGAGGTGGTCTTGTTGCCGTTCTTGTCGACAGTAGTCGTGGTGTCCACCTCGATGTCGAAGCAAGCCTTGTAGGTGTCGCGAATCTTCCACACCAGCACGAGGCCAATCATGATGGGGTTACCGTTCTTGTCGTTCACCTTGATGGGGGCCACGTCCATGTTACGGGCACGCAGCGAGAGGCGGCGCTTGCCATAGAAGGGGTTCACCCAGAAGAAACCGTTCTCCACCACCGTGCCACGGTACTTGCCGAAGAAGGTCAGCACACGGCTCATGTTCGGCTGGATGACCATAAAGCCGATAAGGTGCAGGATGTACACAAACGACCCCAAGCAGCAGAACAGGATGGCAAAGCCCTCAGCTACCGAGGCAACCAACATAGTGATAAATATCAGTGCCACAATCAGCACCAAATTCAGAAACAGATGCAGAAAGCCGTTGTTCGTGGCCTTCATCTTGCGGATAAACTCTTTTGTTTCCATAATATCTAAATTTTTAAAGTTTACTATTGATATGTTTAGTTTTGTTTTTTTGCGCAGTAGCCGTCTCCTCTTGAGAGGGGTGCCGCGATAGCGGCGGGCATGTTCTATACTGTCAACTTTAAAGTAATATCATTTTAATATCACTTTGCAAAAATACAACCTTTTTTTCATTCAGCAAAACTTTTTTTCAGGGAATAGTTCTCAGCACAATGAAACAACCTGTGCATTTGCAACTTGCAACACACAAAAAAATATCACTCACCGCATCAAACCCTCATTTTTTTATGCTAAAAATCCTATCTGAAGCGCATTTTCACCCACACCTATTCGGATTTTCTGCGCCCCCGCACTCTATCCTCAAAATGGAATCTGGAACGAATGGTTGGGCAGCTCTGCTGGCTCGTACTTGAAGTCGCACACTACACGACCTCCTCTATCAATAATTCCCAGTTTCCCATCCCTTCCTTCTTGTTGATATACCCCACTCTGCCGCCGCTCATCACCATTGCCACGCCGTCGTAGAAGTTGTCGCCCTCCTCAAACCGTGGCTCAATGACGAAGTCGCCCTTCAGGTCGACATACCCGCACAATCCGTTATACATCACTGGCATCAGCTCATCGAGATATTCGCTGCCCTTGTCGCACGACATGAGTCCCCATACCGCGATTAGGCAACAGGTAATTGATACACTTAACTTTGTCATATATTCTATCTTCATCTATTTGATTTTTCTGTCATTTTTTCTGTCATTTGTTACGCTAAAATCGAATACAAAGATACGCTTTTATTTTTAATCGGAAGAAAATAAGCATTCTGTTTGCAGGGCAAACGCATGAAAATTTTGAAAAATAGTACGGAATGAACAATTTGGCCGGAGTTATTAACAGGCCACCGTGCGAGCCGCGTGGAAATTGTGCGAAATGAACAAATTCGCCCACAGTTTGTTGATAAATATTTGTG
>JAEEIS010000086.1 GCA_016281475.1 Bacteroidales bacterium | reverse complement strand
TGCCAAACTGTCTCAATGTCGCGTCCCTTCGGGACGCTAGAAGTGAGTTTATTCTGTCACCGCACTGCGCTACGCTTGTACGGTGTTATTGAGATTCAGCCTCTTCGAGGCTGTAAAAAATCAGTCTTATATTAAACTAGAACCAATGAAAATAAAAAGTTCAATCATTTGTTGTCTGCTGTTGCTGCCCATGATAGGGTGGGGGCAGAGCGAGGTGACGCGGAGGGTGAGTGCGTCGGAGATGGGGTATAAGGGCAGGGTGAAGATGGTGCAGAGTACGGAGTTCTGCAGGGATTCGGCACACAGATACTTTATCACGACGGCTGAGGCGTATAACGAAGCGGGACTGCGGACGGATATGTCCACCGTCGAAGATATTTATCAGACCAGCTATCACTATGAGTATGACGGCACCGGGCAATTGGTCTATTATATAGCGACCTTTGCCGAGGATGGTAAGGACAGTATTGTGTTTCACTACGGGAAGGACGGCTGTATATCAGGGTATGAAGAATACTTTCTCAGTTACGACCCGACCGAAGGAAATAGCGTGACAACCTTCCTCGTTGCCTGCGACGACCAGTGCCGTCCCTTGATGGCAGCCTCGGTGTGGGAGGACACCACATGGTATGAGTACGACACACAAGGCAGGCTGTTGAAGAAGACACAGTCGTGGCAACCCGACAAGGCACAAACCTACGATTACAACAGGCATGGACGGCTGGCACGAGTGCGCACAGGCGACGAGCATTACGAGGACACCCACTATCGCTACGATGTAAACCATGACACCATCGAGGTGTGGCACACCAACTGGGAACACTGGGAGGGCGAGACGGGCGGACATGAGATTGGTAAGCACAAATACTATACTTACACCGCCTACGACGACCACGGCAACTGGACCAAAGCTACTGTCACAGTTGGGAAGGCCCCTTGGAAGTATATCTATTATGTTGTTAGGACGTTTGAATATTATGAGTAGTTTTTTTACATACCCAGACACTCCGTGCCGTTCCTTCCAAGAGGAGTGGCGTTACGCATAATGTTGGATGCTATGTTATTATTGTAAATATATCATGGCTGTTGAAAAAAATATCTCGGTGTTACGATTTTTATTTGTAACTTTGTAACATGGAAACTATGCCTAAAAATAATGTAAGACGTAGGGATAGAATGTCTTACGAACAGGCTTTTAATCTCAACGGTGGCAATAAGCCGCCGCAGGCTGTGGAATTGGAGGAGTCGGTGCTGGGTGCTCTGATGCTTGACCCCAACGCGCTGAACACAGCTATTGAATTGCTGCACGAGGAGTATTTCTACAAGCCCGAGCACCAAGTCATCTTTCGTGCCATCCACAAGTTGTTTGAACAGAACCAGCCCGTCGACATGTTGACCGTCACCAACCAGCTACGCCAGACTGGCGAGCTGGAGGCGGCAGGCGGAGCCTACCATATTACGGAGCTGACCAGCCATGTGGTGAGTGCCGCACATATAGAGTATTACTCGCGTGTGCTGAGTGAGAAGTATATAGGCCGTGAACTGATACGCATCTCGACCGAGACCATCACCAACGCCTACGACGAGACGACCGACGTGGTGGACCTGCTGGATAAGACCGAGGGGCGGCTGATGGACATCAACGACAAGAATTTCAAGACAGACTTTCACCCCATAGGCGACCTGGTGTTTGCCGCCACCGAGCAGATTAACGAGGCATCGGAAAATAAGGACGGTCTGGCAGGTGTGCCTAGCGGATTTCTGGAGTTGGACCGCATCACGGCGGGGTTCCATCCCGGCACGCTGATTATTCTTGCCGCCCGTCCTGCTATGGGTAAGACAGCCTTTGCGCTGACCATGGCCCGCAACATGGCCATAGACTTTAAGAAGCCGGTGGCGTTCTTCTCGTTGGAGATGACGGGTGTCGAATTGGCCATGCGTCTGATATCGGGCGAAGCCCAGATACCGGGCGACAAGCTGAAGAAAGGCGAGCTGCAGGGCTGGGAGCGGCAGCAGTTGGAGACGCGTACACAGGCCTTGAACGATGCCAAGATATTTATCGACGACACGCCGCAGCTGACCATCTATGAGTTGCGAGCCAAATGCCGCCGACTGAAGCAGCACCACGACATACAGATGGTGTTTATCGACTACCTTCAGCTGATGTCGGCAGGCACCGACGCGATGAGCCGCAACGGCAACCGCGAACAGGAGATTAGCACCATCAGCCGCCAGTTGAAGGCCTTGTCGAAGGAGCTGGGCATCCCGGTGCTGGCCATGTCGCAGCTGAGTCGTGCCGTGGAGACGCGTGGCGGCACCAAGAAACCCATGTTGAGCGACCTGCGTGAGTCGGGAGCTATCGAGCAGGATGCCGACTTGGTGATGTTCATCTACCGCCCCGAATACTACGGCATTGAAGACGACAACGGCCCCACTGCCGGCATGGCGGATATCATCATCGCCAAGCACCGTAGCGGAAGCGTGGGGGAGGTGCGCCTGCGCTTCGTTGGCAAATATGCACGCTTTGAGAACAAGGACTTCGTGACCAGCGAGCAGATGCTCAACAGCACCATGCCCCAGAACGTGGGGTTCGACCAAGGCGGGGCACCCACGATATTAGTAGACTCGAAAATAAACCGTTCCGACAACTTCCCCTCGCCAGACTTGCCGTCGGACGAGGAGGTACCCTATTAGAATTAGAAACTAAAAATAATATTGACAAATGGAAAACATTGAGAATCTGACCAAACAAGACCTCTTAAAAGAGACCATCAAACACATCGACATTAAGAAATACGACTCGACCGAGCTGATTGATGCCATGCGTTGCATGTCGTTCACCAGCCGCGACACTGCCCGTGCCGCCGACATCCTGACCATGATGTGCAAGGAAAAGGACTGCACCAACATACTGACCATTGCCGGTTCGACTAGCGCGGCAGGCTGTATGCAGGTGTATGTGGACATGGTGCGCAACAAGATGATTGACGCGGTGGTTGCCACCGGCGCATCCATCATCGACATGGACCTGTTCGAAGCACTGGGGTTCAAGCACTATGTGGGTACCAAAGAGAATGTCATCCCCGACACCAAGCTGCGCGAGCTGTATATCGACCGCATCTATGATACCTTCATCGACGAGGAGGAGCTGCAGGCTTGCGATAACGCCACCTACGAACTCGCCAACATGCTTGAGGCCCGTCCCTACAGCAGCCGCGAATTTATCTACGAGTTGGGCAAATGGCTGCACAATGGCCGTGGCGTGAAGAAGGACAGCCTGATACAGACCTGCTACGAGTGCGGTGTGCCCATTTTCTGCCCCGCCTTTAGCGACAGCAGCGCCGGCTTCGGCATTGGCAAGCACCAGTGGGAGCGCGCCCAAAAGGGTGAGAAGTACCTGAGCATCGACTCGGTGTGCGACTTCGTGGAGCTGACCAAAATCAAGATGAACTGCCCCGAGAGCGGCCTGTTCATGGTGGGCGGCGGCACGCCTAAGAACTTTGCGCAGGACACAGTGGTGTGCGCTGAGATTCTTGGTTACGAGGTGCCTATGCACAAGTACGCCATCCAGATTACGGTTGCCGACGTGCGCGACGGCGCCTGCTCCAGCTCCACACTGCTGGAGGCTGGCAGCTGGGGCAAGGTGAGCGAGGAACTGCAGCAGATGGTCTATGCCGAAGGCACCACTGTCATTCCCGCCATCGTCTCCTACGCCTACCACAACGGCTGTTGGAAAGAACGCGAGTATAAGAACTGGCAGAAACTGTTTGAAAAATAGAATTCATAAGGTCGCCAAGGACAACCCTGTCTTTGGCGACCTTTTAATAATTGCCACAGCAACAAACCCTAGAAAACATCAATATGGAAGAGAAAATCCGCAAGCAGCTGCGCGAGCTGCTAAAGCAAGAGGTGGTGCTGGCGACGGGCTGTACCGAGCCGGGGGCCGTAGCCCTCTGTGTGACTAAGGCATGTGAACTGCTGGGTCGCGAACCCGAGCGTGTCGAACTGAGCCTCAGCAAGAATGTGTTCAAAAACGCCATGGGTGTGGGCATCCCCGGCACCGGCATGATAGGGCTTCCGATAGCTGTGGCAGTGGCCGTGGTGGCAGGCGAGTCACGTCGCCAACTGGAGGTGCTGACTGTGCCGG
The DNA here is from genome assembly GCA_016281475.1 of Bacteroidales bacterium. Next base: position 22,465 of record JAEEIS010000086.1, on the reverse strand, counting down.
CCGAGCGTGTCGAAGAGGCTAAGAAATGGCTTGCCAACAATGCCGGATGCATCAATATCGGTGTCAAGGAGAATTGCGACAAGCTCTATATCGAATGCACCTGCACCTCGGGCAACAACACCGCCACGGCAATAATCAGTCGCAGGCATACAAACTTCACCTATCTGGCACACAATGGCGAGGTGCTGCAAAACAATACCATCACCGCCCCGCTGGAGAGTCATATCAACCCCTCGGCCGCCGACGGATTGAATCTGACCGCCCGACTGGTGTACGACTATGCCACCACGACCCCCATTGAGGAGCTGGAGTTCATCCGCGATACGGTGAAGTACAATGATGCTGCCGCCACCGAAGGTTTGAAAGGCTACGGCTTGCACACAGGCAAGATATTGATGGAGAATGCGGCTGGCGACATTGTGCACACCGTTGTGGCACGCACCGTAGCGGCATCGGATGCCCGAATGGACGGCTGCACGCTGCCCGTCTACAGCAACAGCGGCAGCGGCAATCAGGGCATTGCCTGCACCCTGCCCGTCTACAACTACGGCAAGGCGAAAGGCTGCGACGACGAGTCCATCACGCGTGCGTTGGTGCTGAACCACCTGATGTCAATCTATATCAAGCGCGGCATCGGCCGTCTGAGCGCACTTTGCGGGCTGGTGAACGCCAGCATCGGCGTGACCTGCGGCATTGTCTACCTCCACGGTGGCAGTTTCGACCAAATGTGTTTTGCCATCAAAAATATGATTAACACCATTGCCGGCATGGTGTGCGACGGTGCCAAGCCCAGCTGCGCGTTGAAGATGAGCACGGGACTCTACAGCGCCTTCGTCAGTGCCGAACTGGCCTACCACGACTGCGTGGTGGATGCCACCGACGGACTGAGCGAGAGCGACGTAGACTGCTCCATCCGCAATCTGGGCCGCCTCGGCTGCGATGGCATGGACCAAGTCGACGACATGGTGCTAGACATTATGACTCATAAACAATAAATAGTAAAAAGTGACGTTATTGGGGGAGAAGTTGTGGCACACTGCATGGCTTAAACCGGCAGTTGTTAATAACTTTCTCCAAAACAATTGTGCTACGTGAAAAATAATAGGTAATTTTGCATTCTAAAATTAATTAGTAATAACATGGAAACTAGAAAAGAAGAATTGTATTCGCAGGCTATTCCTGCAGGTAAGCGTCGTTATTTTTTTGATGTGAAGGAAACCCGTGGTGGTGACAAGTTTATTACCATTACCGAAAGCCGTCGCCTTTTTGACAACAACACTGGCGAATTTTACTACGATAAAAACAAGATTTTCCTTTATAAAGAAGATTTCGAGAAGTTCCAGAAGGGTCTGGCCAACGCTTTCTCATTCATCGAGACCGGCATTGAGCCCGAGCCTGTCGTCGTGGAGAACGATTATGAGTACGACGGCGAGCGTCGCGACTATCCCAAGACCGATTTGGAAGACATTGACTTCAAGTTCTAAACGCATTCTGTCATGGGAAAGATAATCTCTGTCGCCAATCAGAAGGGCGGGGTGGGGAAGACCACCACCGCCGTGAACCTCAGCGCTGCGCTGGCGGTGATGGAGTACAAGGTCCTCCTTGTTGATGCCGACCCGCAGGCCAACGCCACGTCGGGCCTCGGCATCAATCCCGACGAGTTGGAGAAGAGCGCGTACGAGTGCTTCATGGGCCATGCCGACATCCACGACTGTCTCATTGTCACCGACGCGCCCAACCTCACCCTGCTCCCCACCCGCATCGACTTGGTGGGGGCCGAGGTGGAACTCGTCAACGAGAAGAACCGCGAGTATTTCATTTCCCGTGCCCTGGAGCCTGTGCGCGACGACTACGACTTCATCATCATCGACTGCAGCCCCTCGCTGGGTCTTATCACCGTCAACGCCCTCTCGGCAAGCGACTCGGTCATCATCCCCATCCAGAGCGAATATTTCGCTCTCGAGGGACTTGGCAAGCTCCTTAATACTGTGCGTATTGTGCAGACTCGCCTCAACCCCAAGTTGAACATCGAAGGTCTGCTCATCACCATGTACGACTCGCGTCTCCGCTTGGCTCGTCAGGTGGTCGAGGACGTGCGCTCGCACTTCAAACGGTTGGTTTTCGATACCCTCATCTATCGCAACACCAAGCTCGCCGAGGCTCCCAGCTACGGCAAGTCTGTCATCATGTACGATGCCACCTGCGCAGGCGCGGTCAACTATCTCAACCTTGCCACCGAATTGCTCCGACGCAACAAGATGAAGCCTCTCGGCACACAAGATAACTAATTTATACAGAACACACAAACAATGGCAAGTAAGAAACCTCCTATACCAGGTCGCGGACTGGATGCCATTCTGGGTAGCATCGACATCGACACACTCAATGGTAGCGAGTCCGATGTCACTGCCGCCATCAGCATGGTGCCCATCAGCGACATCGAGGCGAACCCTTTCCAACCCCGTAAAGAATTTGACGACACCGCGTTGCAGGAACTCTCGCAGTCCATCCGCGAACAGGGTGTCATCACACCCATCACCGTCCGCCGTATGCCCGACGGCAAATACCAGCTCATCGCTGGCGAACGCCGTCTGCGTGCCTCACAGCTGGCAGGCCTCACCGAGCTGCCCGCCTACATCCGTGTCGCTACCGACGGGCAGATGATGGAAATGGCCCTCGTTGAGAACATCCAGCGCGAGAACCTCAACGCCATGGAGATAGCCCTGTCCTACAACGCCCTCATAGAAGAGTGCCAGCTCACCCACGAGCAGCTCAGCCAGCGCGTAGGCAAGGATCGCTCCACCATCACCAACTACCTCCGCCTGCTCAACCTCCCCGCCGAGACCCAGCTGGCTCTCAGCTCAGGGCAGATAAGCATGGCACACGCGCGCGCGCTTATCAATGTGGAAGACCCCGAGCGTCACCTCGCCATCCTCCACGAAATCGTCAACCGTCACCTCTCCGTGCATCAGACCGAGCAGCTGGTCAAGACCTCCAAGACTCCCTCGCATCCCCGCGTGGCTGCCAAGGAGGAACTGCCTGCCGGCCACAGTGCCACCCTCTCGCAGATGCGCGAGAAACTGCGCTCCGATGTCGAGATTAAGCGTTCGCGCCGTGGCAAGGGCACGATGACCATCCATTTCAACAACGACGAAGACTTCGACCGAATAGTCCGCCTGCTCAACATCTAGAACACCATCTCACCCACAGCCTGCCGTGCAACGAGGTCTGCTCATATCAATACTACTGCTTGTGGCAACCGTCTCGGTTCAAGGCCAAGAGGTGGTCGATGTTCGTCCCTCTGTCGTAACGGCAGTCACACCCACCAAGGAGCACAACCCCACCAAGGCTTTGCTCCTTTCCATCATTCCAGGTGCCGGGCAGATATACAACGGGCAGGCTTGGAAGGTGCCCATCTTCTGGGGTGCACTAGGTGCCATGGGCTATCTGGTCTACACCAACTACTCCGAGATGATGATGTTCAAAAACGAATATCTTCGCATCGGCTACGACGGCCGTTCCACATTGGAAGGCTATTCGGGCTACCCTGGCAGCAGTATATATAATATGTACCAGTCCAGCAACAAAAACTTCCAACGCTACATCCTAATCACCCTGGCAGTCTACGGCTTCAACCTCTTGGATGCCTACGTCTTCGGGCATCTCTACGACTTTCAGGTCAGCGACGACCTCTCTCTCAATCTCTCTCCCTCGTTCACTTCAATCCCCACTTCCGACTATGCCGTGGCCCCTTCGTTAAGTATTTCACTCCATTTTTAGCCAACTAAGTAAAACACATTTTTGATTTTTAATTTTTAATTTTTAACTCTCAATGAACCCATTCCTAATGATTCAAGCCGACATGGCTGAAGCCCAAACTACTGTCGACAGCCTCGCTGCCGCATCAGCCCCCGTGGAACGCATCTCCCTCTGGCAGATGGCAATGAATGGCGGTTGGATTATGCTCGTACTGGCATTGCTTTTGGCTCTTGCCATATACATCGCCGTCGAACGCTACCTCGCCCTCCGTCAGGCCGTCAAGGTCGAGGACGACGACCTCTTCATGAACAACATCCGTGGCTACATCCACAAAGGCGATGTCGATGGTGCCCGCGCCCTCTCCAAGCAGACCAACTCGCCTCTCGCCCGCATGGTCGACAAGGGCCTATCACGTCTGGGCCGTCCGCTCTCCGACATCCAGGCTGCCATCGAGAACGAAGGCAAACTCGAGGTGGCACGTCTCGAAAAACGTGTCTCTCTCGTCGCCACCGTCGCCTCCCTCGGCCCCATGATTGGTTTCCTCGGCACCGTCACCGGCATGGTCACCTGCTTCCAAGACATGGCATTCGCTGGCAACAACATCGAAATCAACACCCTCGCCACCGGTATGTACCAAGCCATGGTCACCACCATCGGCGGTCTTATCGTCGGCATCATCTGCTACTTCCTCTACAACGTTCTGGTCACCCGCATCAACAAGGTCGTCCTCGACATCGAAGTGCGCGCCACCGAGTTTATGGACCTCCTCCACGAACCCGCCTAATAACCTTCAATACAGGTAAGTCATGATTGAAACAAGAAACAAACTGACCATCGAGAACAACAACTCCACCATGTCGGACTTGGTGTTCCTCCTCTTGGTCTTCTTCATGATGACCTCCACGCTCATCAGCCCCAACGCCGTCAAGCTGCTCCTCCCCGAGAGCGGCAGCAAGACCATGGCCAAGCAGAACGTGACAGTCTACATCGACGAAAACCATCAGTTCCAAGTTGGCGACACCCCCACCGATGCCGAAGGGCTCCAGCAGCTCATCGCCTCGGGCATCGAGCCCAACATCAACGATGCCTGCGTAGTGCTCCGCTCCGACAAGACCGTCCCGGTGCAGTATGTCGTCAACGTCATCGATGCCGTCAACGCCATCAACGACCAGACCGGCTCCAAGCATAAGGTCATCCTTGCCACTTCACCCAAAAAGTAACTCTGGCACAACACCTAAAACCAAACACCCATGAACCAAGAAGAGAAAAACAAACTCACCTCGGGAGCCATCACCGCAGTAGTGCTGGGCCTGATAGTGGTCGTCTGCCTCGCCTTCGGCTACGACCCGCCAGACCCGCCCATCCCCGAAGAGGGCGTAGAGGTCAACCTGGGCAACAGCGACAACGGATTCGGCGACAACCCCATGCCCACCGCCTCCGAGGCATCCAGTGCCCCGCGCCCTGCCTCTGCCACCGAGCAAGTCTCCACCCAGCGCACCGAGGCCACCACGCCCATACCCACCTCCGAAACTCCCTCCACTGCCAAGACCGACAACTCCACGCCTACCACCACCAAGCCCGAACCGCCCAAAGAGCCTGAAATCAACAAGAACGCCCTCTTCAACGGCAGCCGTTCCAAAAACAACAACAAGCAGGGCGGCAGCGAGGGCAAGACCTACGGCTCAGGCAATCAGGGCAAAGAAGGCGGCGACCCCAACAGCAACCGCTACGACGGCACCCCCGGCAATGGAGGCACAGGCTTCAGCCTTACAGGCCGCAGTGCACGCGCACTCCCTTCGCCCAACACCAACACCCAGAAACAAGGCAAGGTGGTAGTCAAAATATGGGTCGACCGCCAAGGCAACGTCACCCAGACCAGTGCCCCCGAAAAAGGCTCCACCCTCACTGACGGAGCCATCGTCAACCAGGCCAAGTCGGCAGCCATGCGGGCCAAATTCAGTCCCAAGGACGACGCCCCCGAAGTGCAGACAGGCACCATCACCTACGTCTTCCGCAACAACTAAACCGCTATGGACGAACCCATCCGCATCGACAAATACCTCTGGGCCGTGCGCCTTTACAAAACCCGCAGTCTCGCCACCGACGCCTGTCGGTGCGGTCACGTCCGCATGAACGGGCAACCCGTCAAGGCCTCGCACGAAATCAAAGTGGGCGAAGTCTACGAAATCTCCATCGAGCAGCTCCACCGCGTCATCGAAGTCCGCCAACTGTTGGGCAACAGGGTAGGGGCCAAGCTCGTCGAAAACTACCTCATCGACCGCACCCCGCAGGAAGAATACGAACGCATACAGCTCATCCGACAATACGCCTTCGAAAAACGCGACCGCGGAGCAGGCCGTCCCACCAAGCGCGAACGCCGCGACATCGAGGAATTCAAATACAAATAACCCTATCCCCTCTATCATATCTATAAAAACTATTAAATCTGCCCCATCCTAGAAAAAAACATTCCCTCTCCCTGCAATAAAAATACAAAAACCACTACATAATAACAGATTCGACCATGAACGAAGAAGAGGTCATACGCGACATCTTGGCTGGCAATGTCAACCGCTACGAAGAGATTGTGAAGGAATATCAAACCATCGTCGCCAACCTCTGCTTTAAGATAGGAGGGTCGGGAATCGACATTGCCGAGATGACGCAGCAGGTCTTCGTCGAACTCTATATGGCGCTACCCCGCTTCCAGTTCAAGTCGAAACTGAGTACCTTCATCTACCGACTCACCGTCAATGTCGTCTGCAAGGAAATCAAACGCCTCAGCCGCTGGGTGACACCCACCGAGGACATCGTCCCGCCCGAAGTGCCCTCCACCGACTACAACGCCGAGCAGCAAATCATCCGTCAGGAACAAGCCCGCCAGCTCCACCAAGCCCTCGGCCGCCTGCATCCCGAACAGCGCACCGCACTGGTACTCTACACCTTCAACGACTTCTCCTACAACGACATTGCCGATGTCATGCAATGCACCACTGCCAAAGTCGAGGCACTCATATTCCGTGCCCGCAAAAACCTCAAAAAAATGCTCTCATAAAGATTAATAAGTAAATTGCAGCAATAATTATCAATTTTCAACTTTCAATTCGTAATGACCGACACCGACATACTCCAGCAGCTGCGCGACATGCGCTACCCCGCCACCATCGACGTGGTCGCCCCCGTCATGGAACAGGTGCGCAACAAGCCGCTGCTAACCTCACAACACACAGCCCCACACCGCCTCAAGCGTATCACCTCCGCCGTGGCGGCATGCCTTGCCCTCGCCATCGGCATCAATGTCGCGCTCCTCTTCACCCGCGACTACGACGAAGGCCAAATCAGCAACATGATAGCCGAAGTCTACAACTACCAGGCCGACTACGCCGACATGACCGAGGCAAGTTTCGGCCTCGGCGTCATCGAAAGCCTCTACTAGAATTGAAAATCGAAAAGTAAAAAATGGCTGCTGCGACAAATAATTTTCAACTTTCAATTTTCAATTAACAATAACCCTTAAACGGTAAAAACCTATATCCACAATATGAAAAAGACTGCCACCCTAATCCTCGCCCTCGCCCTCGGCATCACCGCCATGGGACAGCATAAAAACGAGCACTCTCGTCACCACAAAGAGCCCCCCAAGATTGAAGAGATGGTCAACGACCTCTCCGCCATTCAAAAGAAACGGCTCAACACCGTCATGGAAAACAGCCGCAAAGAGGTCGACCGCCTCCAAGCCGAGCTCGACAAGGTGCGCAAGCAGATTCATGCCCTCTCCCAAAAAGACGGCGACAACTCCGACCAACTCTTCCCCCTCTACGACCGCGAGGCCGCCCTCCGTGCCGACATAGCCAAAGAGATGTACCGCACCCGCCTGCTGATTGACGAGATACTCACCAAAGAGCAGCTCGCCGAGATGCGTGCCCGCCTTGAGAAAGACTGCAAGAAAGGCAAGTCGCGCGATGCCTCCGTCGCCCCCGTCAAGCCCGACGACCGCACCACAGCCCCCTCCGACAAGCCCCGCCGCGCCCCCCGCAAATAACCTCCGGGCACTTCGTGCCCTTTACCTTTTCCCTATAGTTTCTATACACTTATTGTATCGTTTTCCGCTCTTAGAGCGGAAAACTACTATATTTTTAGATGTAATATAGTGAAAATCAGTGGGGCAAAGCAGACTTATTGAGGTGGAGCTATGGCAATCGGGATTTTCTGGTGCAACAAAAAAAATCAATCTTATGCAATGTCTGACTGATTATTCAACAGCATCGAAGATGCTGAATCTTAATAACCCCATACAAGAAACCGTTAGGTTTCGCAGTGTGGGGTCAGGGATAACCTTACTACTCAGCGTCCCAAAGGGACGCGACATTTGTGAATGAGGAAAAAATCAGTCATATGTTATATTAGAGCGAAGAGTATTTCTTGATACAAACATCCTGATGGATGCTGTAGAACATCGTGAGCATGGGGCAGAGGCCAACGCCTTGCTGGATATGAGCCGATGCTCCCTAAGACATGCGCAACAACGATGACGTTTGCTACGATGTCCTATTTGCTGCGTCATAACAAAAAAGAGGAGATTTTCCAGATTATCAAGAATCTTACAGATGCTTTGGACGTAATTCCCGTTAATACGGATGCATTTAATGTTGCAATAGGATATGGACCTGTAGAAGACTTCGAAGATTTGCTTCAATATCAAAGTGCAGTGACTGCAGGATGCGATATTATTATAACGAATAACAAACGCGACTTCGCTGAATTCTGCCAACTGCCGCTGATGACTGCGGAAGAATATCTTTTGCAGTTTGATGTATGATTTGACAAACAGTCTGAATACAACAAAACCGCCCCCGTTGCGAGGGCGGTTTTTGTTGTCATGCGGACTGTGGAATTCTATTTCTTCCCTTGAACGGTTACGCTCATCGATGACACGAGCTGTGCCTGTCCGAAGGCAAGTAAGTCTGTGCCACGCGAAACGGTCTCGTCCAAAGCCTCGGAATAGCTCATGCTGCTGTTATTGCTTCCAATCAAGGCTGCCCCGTTGGCAGAAGCACTGCTTCTAGAGTTGCCACAGGTAGTGACGCTCTCCGCAGAGAGGGAATGTCTGATGGTGTAGGACGCTTTGTCAGGATAGCTGTCCTTCTTGGTGTAAGAAATGACCATCGTCACCTTGCCAGTCTCACCTTTGTAGGAGATGTCCTTCTCATACTTCAACTGGTTGCCACCGACGTTGACAAAGTCTGTTCGCTCAAGAGCCTGTTGCGACTTTTCCCCATTGACGGTTAGAACCATCATCGGAGTCAGCCCGTCCAGCAGGTCTTCGGACACGGTGTAAGTCACCTTCAACGAGGTCTCATACATTTTGGTATCCTCTTCAGGCACACAAGCCGAGAACCCAACCAATGCCAACATAGCCATTAGCACAGACACTTTTATTGAATGATTATTTTTCATAACCATGTTCAATTAATTGTTATCGCACACAGGGCGCACGGAGTAACAACAGTTTTTGTAATAACCCCTCCATGAGTGAAATTCGTTTCTTGTAAAACTAATGCAGTGTGCATGAGACGTATTGTAGACCGTGGTTGTCCAGTAGTATCCTTGACTGCCCACATTTACTAATGTGCCCCCTTCAGTATAATAACCTGCAGCAGGCAGGAACACTGCTCCAGCCTCCTCCATTTTAGTCCACTGAGGGAGAGAATAATTGTTGTTATCCCATCCAGAATTACTTGTGCTATTAATACCCGTGGGTGGGGTTACAACACTGGGGTGGACGTAGTTGTCAGGGAAAAGTATCACACCATAGACTCCATTTACGTTACTCTTGGCATAGCGGGCATTAGCCGTGCTGAGATTGGTGGTATTGGCACGTGTATTAAAGAGGTACAGATATTCAGCAGCTGTGAGTGTGCGCCAATGATGTATAGCATTACCACCGTTGCTGATGGCGTTATGCCAGGCCCAATCGGCTTCAACATAAGAATCGGTAAGTCCTCCGCCAACGATATGGTCTAAGTAGTATCCTCCACAGTCGTACGGCATGTAGTGGTTCCTACCACTATTCCAGCCACTGGTACCCCAGCTAAAGAGATCAATCCAACCATTGTATGTTGCTCCTCTAAGGTTATTATTACATTTTATACCACCTTCATAAATATTTCCTATGGTTGCATCACCCACAATGTCAAATTGATTTTCGGCAAAACGCCACGTGTTGGTGCCAGCTTTGTACAGTAGATTTCCTTGAGAGAAGCGCACTTGGTCACCGTTAGCATTGATGGTGAACAAGCCGCCTTTTGAGCCGATAGGGCGGAATTCAAGCGTACTGCCAAGGGTAATGAGCGTGTACTGGCTGCGGGCGACGTTGATGGCGGTGTTGGCGGTCTTGACGCAATAACGCCCGTCGTCGGTATTCATTTGAATCTGTAGACCGTTGTAGTTGCCTTCGGGGAGGTAGATGTAGAAGTCCTTACCCTCAGTGATGCTCTGCGGGGTAGCGCATTCTAATGCGGTGGTGTTCGTGCCGTTGGCGGAATAGATTAGGTCAGGGTCGCCGCCGTTGTAACTGACGCTGAACGTGCCGTTAATCATGGTCTCGCTGGCGGCAGTGATGGTGATAGTGCTGATGTTGGTGTTAGCCTTGGTGAGGTGCAGCTTCAGCACGCCGCAGAGGTTCTTGAAGGCAAGCTCGTTGTCGCTGCTCTCGGCATACATGGGGAACTCATTGATCGAGCCCTCAACGTAAGTCTGTGCAGTAGGTAGGGTGATGTTCACGCCGTCGGTGGTCAGCGTGGTGGGATAGAAGGCCCGGAAGGGCGCATTGCCCGTCTCGCCGCTCACGTTGTCGAACACTGCGACAGTGGCAGGAGTCTGCGGGGTGGCGGTGTAGATGCCAGCACCAGCGGTGCCGTAGATGGCAATCTGGTCAGTGCTTACCCATTCGAGAGCAGTACCATTAAGGACGGTCTTGCCGTCCTGTGAAGTGCAGGCCTCCATCGTGGCGCGGAACTGCGTGCCGTTGCCCAGAGTTTCCTCCTTCTTGCAGGAGGTCATGCTTACAAGTCCGACTAAAGATGCTAGGGACACTAAAAAAAACAGATTTTTCTTCATTTTTTTCTCCTTTCTTTTTTTAGTCGAAATCGCTGCCACCGTAGCTGTTACCACTATTAGTTAGTCCCTCTGTCGAGCCTGCGGTCTGGGGTTCTGGGGTGGCACCGCCACTTGTCTGAAAGCCCTTTTCGACGCGGGCCTCAATCAGTTCTACCATGGGAGCGTCGTACTCCCGTTTGTTGTTTTTTGTCATTTAGTGCTGCCCAGTTATATACCATCGGACACGTCGGTTCTATTTTGCCCGATACCCGTGGGGCGGTGTTTGTCGAATTGGATGTAGGGCATATAAAAAAGAAGCGCGGGTATCTAAACTCATCGTTTATCCCGCATACGAGGCTCTAGCATGCCCATTCTCAAGATAAACAATGCCGAACCCACGCTGTGACACTATACAGAACTGTATAAGCCACACCATAAGGCGTCGACCTTGCTTTATCATGCGGAGAATGTTTGAATTTGCTAGATTCGTATGCCGCAGATAAAACGTTACGTTCAACGTCTTTTTTATTTATGTCTGTCTCCCACCCGCTTACCCATCAAGGGCTCGGATGGTTGACGATGCAAAAATACATTTTTTTTTGGAAATATGGTCTTTTTTGATAAAAAAAGTCGCTCTTATGCTAAATCTGACTGTTTTTTCAACAGCCTCGAGAGGCAAGCTCTCAAAAGGGGTTATATATCACCCGCTTCGCGAAATCGGGAAATCTTAGGGAAATCTAATTTTTTATTGTAATTTCTCCAAGATTTCTGGATTTCCGCCGCAGGCGGGGAGATACTTTTTGAGACGGTTTGGCAAAAATCAGTCAGATGTTGTACTAGAGCGAAAAAAGTATGGTTCGACATGGAACAGAATCGAATGGTGAGATTTTGTGATGAAATGTGAAATTTGTTGTCTAATAATGCAGTTATTTCAATATTAGAGATTTTTTTCGTATCTTTGCATTTGATTAATTGGGCTTACAATATGTAAGCCTTTGAATGGGAATAATTAATATTCAATCAAATGAAAGATATATTTGAACGTATTAAAGAGTCTACTGGCGGTCCGTTGGGCCAGTATCAAAAGTATGCCGACGGTTATTTCTATTTCCCCAAGCTGGAAGGCGAACTGGGACCAGAGATGGTTTTCAACGGCAAGAAGGTGCTCAACTGGAGCCTGAACAACTATCTGGGCTTGGCCAACAATCCTGAGGTGCGCGCCGCCGACGAGGAGGGCGCACGCCGTTGGGGCTTGGCGTACCCGATGGGTGCCCGCATGATGAGCGGCAACACCTCGTTGCACGAGGAGGTGGAGGCCATGCTCTGCGAGTATACGCACAAGAAGTACGGCTACCTGCTCAACTTCGGCTATCAGGGCCAGATCAGCATTCTCGACACGATGGTGACGCTGCGCGACGTTATCGTGTACGACAGCGAGGCTCACGCCTGTCTGATTGACGGCTTCCGCGTGACGGGTGCCAAGCGTTTCAAATACCAGCACAACGACATCGAGAGCCTGCGCAAGCAGCTGAAGCAGGCCACCGCACTGGCCGAGAAGCAGGGCGGCGGCATCCTGGTTGCCACCGAAGGCGTGTACGGCATGGAAGGCGACCTGGGCGCACTGGACAAGATTGCCGCGCTGAAGAAGGAGTTCGACTTCCGCCTGCTCATCGACGACGCCCACGGCATGGGCGTGATGGGTCCCGAAGGTCGTGGTACGCACACCCACTTCCACTGCGAGGACGACATCGACCTCTATTTCTGCGCCTTTGCCAAAACGATGGCCATCATCGGAGGCTTCATCGGCTGCAACGACCCCGACATCATCACCTATCTCCGCATGAACATGCGCAGCCAGATTTACGCCAAGAGCCTGCCCATGCCCATCGTGTACGGTGTGAAACGCCGTCTGGAGATTATCCACGAGCATCCCGAATACCGCGAGAAGCTGTGGGAGATTGCCAACCACCTGCAGCACTCGTTGCAGGCCGAGGGCTTCAACACGGGTGTCACCGAATCGCCCATCACGCCAGTCTTCTTCCCCGGCGACCTGAGCCAGGGCACCAACGTGGTGGTCGACCTGCGCGAGAACTACGGCATCTTCTGCTCCATCGTGGTCTACCCCGTGGTGCCGAAGGGCCAGATTATGCTCCGCATCATCCCCACCGCCGTGCATACCATGGAGCAGGTCAACCGCACCATCGATGTGTTCAAGGAGGTGAAAAAGAAACTGGATGCTGGCGAGTATAACAAGCCGATTCCGGTGATGAGATTAAAGAAGTGAAATTCTGAATGCTAATGTGTTAGTCTTTGCCTTGTCAGTGATCAACGAATTGACACATTAACGAATTAACGAACTCTTTAGATGAAGTATCAGATAAGATGTAAGAAATGTGGCAAAGTCATTGGCGACTTTGCCACATGGTTTCAACAGGACCAGCAGTGCGCCTGCGGTTCCACTTATGCCGAGGTGGAGTATTTTGACCTGCCGTCGTTCCCGCCACAGGCTAAGACTACCGACAGTTTCCAAGACCTTTATTTCGACTTCCTGCCTTTGATGAGCCGTGACAACATTGTGAGCTACGGCGAGGGCATGGTGGCCATCGAACGTTGGGCCCATTTGGAATCCGCAGCCAAGAAGGCGGGCGTGGACTGCGAAGTGTATGTGTGCCGCAATGACCAGAACAAGGGCAGCGGTACCTTCAAGGACATCAGCGCGGCACTGGCGGCCTCGGTGCTGAAGGAACAGGGCGTGAAGGAATATTGCTTGGCCTCGACGGGCAACGCGGGCGTGGCTTTCGCCACCTATCTCGCCAAGGCGGGCGTGAAATTCACCGAGTTTGCACCTTCGTTTATCGACACCGACTCAATCGATGCCATCCGCAAGGTGGGGCAGACCGCTGTGGTGTCGGAAGGCGGCTACGGCGATGCCAAGGCCGAGGCGGCAGCATTCCACAAGGAGCACAAGGTGCTGATTAGCGGAGGCAACACCGACCCGTTGCGCATCGAGTCGAAGCGCACACTGGTGTTCGAGTGCCTGCGCCAGATGGGCTGCATGCCCACCGTGTATATGCAGGCGGTGGCTGGTGGCACCAGTCCGTTGGCGTTTGAGAAGGGCTTCAGAGACCTCTGCGCCATGTGTCCCGACACGACTTACGAGCTCCCCCGCATGATACTGGTTCAGCAGGATGAGTGCGACCCCATGGTCACCGCATGGGAGAAGGCCACGGCGGCAGGATTCCCCGAAGGGTGGGAACAACAATACGAGGCCAAGAAGAACATGCACACGCAGATAGGCATCCTCACCGCTGCCAATCCGGGCAACTACCCGCTGGTGGCTCCCTTGGTGAAGCGCACCGACGGCACATTCCTTCGTGTCAAGGAGGTGGAGTTGCCCAACTACGGCCGCACGATGCTCAAGGAGCAGGGTATGCTGATGGGACCCGCGTCGATGGTTTGCTATGCCGGATTCTTCGAGGCACTGAAAAAAGGTGCTATCCGCAATGGCGACAAGGTGCTGCTGAATACGGGCGAAGGCTGCGACCGCGCACAGTGGTTCAATTCCGAAGTAAGAAGTGAGGACTAAGAGGGTGATTAACATCCGACATATCAACAATCTGAAATGCTATTTAAGGATAAAATAGTTTGGATTACGGGAGCCTCGTCGGGCATTGGCGAGGCTACCGCCTATCGTTTTGCCCAAGAGGGCGCGACGCTGTTGCTGACAGCTCTTGAAGATGATTTGCTTGCGCAGGTGGCGAAGCGTTGCAAGGAATTGGGTGCGCCCGATGCCAAGGCCCTGCCTTTCGACATCTCACAGTTGGACCAGTTGGATGGCCTTGCCGAGAAGGCATGGAACACCTTCGGACACATCGACATCTTCTACAACAACGCCGGCATCAGCCAGCGCGGCACCGTGGTGGAGACCGAGATGCATGTGTTTCGCAAGGTGATGGACATTGACTTCTACGCCCCCGTGTTGCTGACCAAGAACATTCTGCCTAGGATGATAGGGCAGGGTGGGGGACAGCTGGTTGTCACCACCAGCATTGCAGGCTGTTTCGGATTCCCGATGCGCTGCGCCTATTCCTCCGCCAAGCATGCCCTGTACGGCTTTTTTGAGACCATACAGGCTGAGAATTACAAAGATAATATCCGCGTCACCATTGTCTGCCCGGGTCGTGTGCAGACCAACATCTCGCTCCACGCCCTTGAGAAAGACGGCCGTCAGCATGGCAAGATGGATGCCGGACAGGCGGGCGGCGTCACGCCCCAGCAGGCGGCGGACAAGATAGTGCGCGCCATCTATCGCAAGCGTCGCGAGGTGCTTGTGGGTAAGAAGGAGCTGCTGATGGCCTACATCAAGCGTTTCTTTCCCGGCCTCTGTGCCCGACTGGCACGCAAGGTCAAAGCGATGTAAGTATTTCGTAAGCTGCTGAACGTCCGTCGTTGATGGAGTCGCTCAGCGTCATGGGACGTTTGCAGGCTCCAGCCACAAACAGTCCGTGTGCCTCACTCTGGCAGTCGTGCAGATGGGGGTCTTTAGCTTGTGCGAAACCGTATTCGCCACAGATGCGGCATTGTGTGGCCAGTTCGCGTGTGCCTTTCGACGCCTCCATGCCCACCATCAGCACCAGCAGGTCGCTGGTCATCTTCAGCGGGCGGCCGAGCAGGGTATCTTCAGCCTTGATTTGCACACGGCCGTCGAAGGTGCCGCCAGCCTCTGAGATTCTTCCTCTGACGAAGTTCACGCCATACTCCTGTTGTGCGGTGCGATACATCTCCTCAAAGCCCTGCCCCCACATGCGGAGGTCCATATAGAAGACAAACGCCTCGCAGTCGGGCAGTTGTTTCTTGACCTCGATAGCCTGCTTGACAGCGGTGACGCAGCAGAGTTTGGAGCAATAGTGGTTGCCCGACTTCTCGTCGCGCGACCCCACGCATTGCAGAAACACAACTCTCTTGGGTTTCTCTCCTAGGCTGTTGACAATCTTACCCTCCCGTATCATCTTCTCCATCTCCAGCGAGGTGTGCACTCCTGGGTAGATTCCGTAGCCCAGTTCCTCCTTGCGGTGGGCATCGAAGGGGGTATAGCCGGTGGCAAGCAGCACCATGTCATACAATTCCTCGTTCACCTTCCACACGGGTGTGCCGGTAAGATTCTCCTCTTGGAAACCAGCGATGTATGAGGGTGTGAGCTGCGTCACCTCGGTGTTGCAGCGCAGGGTGATATTAGGGTTGTCCAGTTTCGCCTTCAACGTTGCCGCCACCTCGGCAGCATCGGCGAAATTAGGAAATAAGAATGCCTTGTCGGTTATGTTGCACAGTGGCTCTGTCTCTTTCTCAAACAGGGTGACGGGGCAGTTGTTGGCTGCCAGGATGGCGGCTGCCTCAATGCCCGCAGGTCCGGCACCTAATATGGCTATTTTCTTCATCTTCTATATCTTATTTTTTCAGAGTAGTTCGGAATAATCTGATTATTCTGATAAAATTATACTTTCAAAAACTCGGGTTTCTCGGGCGAGGGATGCCGACGGCCGCTCACGCCACGGTATTTCTCTGACGGGTTGTAGGCGATGCCTATCTTGTCCATCAGCCGCTCACACTGCACCTGATGCAGCTGCAATCCTAGCGTCCAGGGGTCGTAGCCCAGCAGCAGGCCGGTCAGCTCCTCGTAGGTCAGCACGGGAATGCCGTAGCCCTCCTTGTCGTAGGTCTTGTGTTCCATTTCGGCGATGGTGTATTGCCACTTGTCCATAAACATGCTGCAACCCGGGCAGTTGGTGAGGATGAAGTCGGGCTCGTACGACTCCATCGACTCGAACTTCTTCTGCGTGTTGGCGATGCTGTAGCCACGGTTCTCCTGCACCAGATATTGGCGGAAACCAAAGCCGCAGCAGTGCCGCCGCTCGGGGTAGTCTATCACCTCGCCGCCCCATGCTTCAATCATGCCTGCCAGCACGTAGGGGAATTCCGCATTGCCCACCCCATGGTGGGAGAATATCTTGGCGTAGTGGCAGCCGATATGCTCCACCACCCGCAACGGACGTCCCGTAAAGCGGTTCACCAGCTGGTATTTCATCTTGGGTTTCAGGTCGAAGCGGAACTTATAGATGATGTCGCTCGGGTGGACGATGTTCTCAGGCACCTCAAACTCGCGCTTGCAGGCATCCCACAGATATTGGCGTGCCTTTTCTTTCAACTCGGGCTGTTCCTCCCACTTGGTCATCATCTCGACAAACACGCCGAAGCTGGTGACGCACGACGGCACGTAATTCTTGTAGCCGTACTCTTTCATCAACGAAAACAGTCGTGCCACCACCGTCATCGTGGTTTCGAAAGGCACCACGTCCGAGTGGTAGCCGATGCCTGTGCAGGTATGCTGGTGGGGATTGTCGCAAATATCCTTGCCCAATTCCTCGCGTAGTATCTTCAAGAATGCAGCCTCCGACCCGGGGAAGAACGTCTGCCGTATGCAGCTCCGCTCATAGAAATAGTGGTCGTCGGCTATGGCTTTTTGGTATCCGTTCCAGTAGCGTTTCATGGTCTCATTTGATTATTAGTTGTCTCGCAATAATTTCAGCTATATCGTTGACTGGCGTGTCGTTGGCCCGTGTCAATGCTTTCTTGCACATCGGGCAGGCGGTGGCAATGCAGTCGGGCTGCGGCTCCGTCAGGTTGCGCAGGGCGGCATCGCGTATCTTGGCCTGCTGCTCACCGTCGATGCTGATGTTGCCGAGGTTGTAGCCACAGCAGAGGCTCTTCTCGCGCTCCTCTTTTGTGGACAGCAGGGTGGCGGTGGCGGCGATCACGCGGCGCGGCTCGTCATACACTCCACATCCGCGTCCCAGCTCGCAGGGGTCGTGGTACGTGACCCGCTCGTCGCTGCGTTCTACCTTGAGCCTGCCACTCTTCAGCAGCATGTCGATATACTGCGAGTGGTGCATTATGGGGATGTCGAGCCGGTAGTCCTGCGCGAAGGTCCGATAGCAAATCGGGCACGATGTCACCAGCATGGTGGCATTGCTCTTCTTTATCATCCTTTTGTTTAAGTCACGCAGCGCATCTGCCTGTCGCACCAATCCTTGCTGTTGCAACGGCCTGCCGCAGCACATGGTGCCATCCTTGTCCATAAACCAGTAGTTCTGTCCCGCGGCCTGGAATATCTGTTCCATTGCCTTCGTGATGCCGGGAGTCAGGTGCGACATGCAGCCGCCGAAATAGGCCACACGTCCCACGGCGTTGAAATGGTGTACTGCCTTGAGGTACTGGTATCCATCGGGGTTGTCGATACCCTTCACATGCTCGTTGCGCACCTGCCGGCGTATCGGCTCCAAGTCCACGCCCACGGGGCATTCCGCCGTGCACCGTCCGCACACCATGCACATGTTGGCAATGCTCTCAGCGCGGTTGCGCAAGTCCTTGTTGCGTATTGCCTGCAGCAAGTACACACCCTGTATGTCGGTCACGCCCAGCTCTCTATTGATAGGGCAGCCGTCGATGCAGATGCCGCAGCGCGAGCAGGCGCTCAGCTCAAACATCGTGTAGCCGTTCTTCTTCTCGCTGTCGCGCAGCCCCAGCTGGCGAAAGTAGATCAGGAACACCTCGGTGAAGATGTGCATGTAGCGTGTGAACGGCATCAGTGTGAAGAAGATGCCCAACGCCAACGAATAGAGCACCCACATGTGGTACTCATATATAGCATTGTCCAAGCCCATGGCACTCATCACATTGCCCACACCCATCACGAGGAAGCCGCCGTTATGGTAGATGGCCGATGTGGCACCCTCCGCCAGCAGTCGCAATGGGAATATGCACCAGAGAGCAAACTTTGCCACGCGGTCGGTCAGGTTGAGGCGCGTGGTGCGCTTCATGCCCAGCGGTTTCGACCAAAACTTCTTCAGAATCGCCAGCGACAACCCCGAAAACACATACAGCAGCAGCACGTCCATCAGCGTGGCGATATGATCCATCGCGGGCGTATGTGCCATGTTGGGTGTGCGGGGTTCGAAGAAGTTGAAGAATATGGCCACATAGAACGGATGCCCGTCGGGGTAGGCCACTATCGCCTGCACCGCGCCCACCACTATCAGCAGGAACCATCCGAAGGCAAGGCTTCGGTGCATATAGCCCAATATCACATTGTGCTTAGTGATGCGCCAGTGCAGCAGGCACTCGCGAAACATCTCCCAGATGGCAGGCAGGAACTTCCACGACAGTATGTTCCGTCGCACGATGGCCTGCTGCCTGCGGTCGAAGCCACGAATCCAGTTGCAGTACTTGACCACCGAGATGGCCAGCAGTGCCACAACACCTATGCAGAATGGGAGTACAAAAACCGAAAACATCTATAATAATTGAAAATTGAAAGTTGAAAATTGAAATTTCTTGTCGTAATTCTATGAGGTCCTTTTTGATTCATTCAATAGTTTCCTCATTTCCACAATCAGTCCGCGCGTGTTCACACCCCTTGGGCACACCAGCGTGCACTTGCCGCACAGCATACACTTGTCCAGGTCTACCTCGGGCAGTAGGTCTGTCGTCAGCTTGTCGTACTGCCTGCGGCTGAAGAGGAAATGTGTTCTGCGGATGTTGAAGTCGGTAAACTGCCCAGCCGAACAAGTCGCCGTGCAGCCTCCGCAGCCTATGCAGTAGCGATAGGAGGGAACCCGCTCCAGCAGCCGCTCGGACAGCGCCGTGTCCGCGCTGTCCAAGTCTATCGACCTCGGTGTTGATATCTTAAATCCAAAATTTGCCATATTGTTGATGTTCGATTGGATTGCTTGATTGTTTGAGTATTTCTCGCGTCAGCCGTCCCCTCTTGAGAGGGGTACCGCGAAGCAGGGGTATGCCCCAGATGGATGGCCGTAAGGCTGGTGTATGTAAAAAAGCTTTTACACTTTTAAGCATTCAAGCAATAATTATTTCATTCAATCTTTCTTTACCTTCTTTTTCAGTTCCATGCCGCCCGTCACCTCGAAGATTCGGCGCACCTCGTCCAAGTCTTCCTGCGGTATGTCGCGCAGCGCGCCCGCCCCTTGGCCGTGGTAGTTGGCCCCCAGTTTGGGGGCGATGTCGGCGATATGCTCGTGATACCACTGCCATATCGGCCCCTGCTCGGGGTGGTAGCCGGGGTCCACGCGGTCGGGATAGACGCAGTAGCCTATCTCCAATATGTTGTTCTGCAGCGTGTCCATGAGAAACACCTGCTGGCGGCCTTTCTCGCTGTAGCGGAAGAAGCCCAACTCCTGCGACACCTTGCGCAGCACGCTGATCAGCTCGCCCGGCACATTGCCGCGCGGACAGCGAGTCTTGCACGACATGCACTGTCCGCAATACCATATCGTGTCGCTCCGCAGCACCCGCTCAATCTCCTCCTCGTCGCCGCGCTGCACCAGGTCGCAGATGCGTCGCGGGTCGTAGTCGTAGAATTCCGCCGCCGGGCAGATGGCCGTACACACGCCGCAGTTCATGCACGCCTTCAGCGACTCTTCGAAACGCACGTCCTCCTTTAAATGCTCAATTAGATTCATATGATGGTGGGTTCAATAAATTCTGTATATATGTCGCGTCCCTTCGGGACGCAGTTCTCAGATGGCTGAGTGTCACGGCACTGCGCCTTCGGCTTGTACCGTGTTATGAATAGTCTCACCTCTCCGAGGTGATTAATAGAAGTCCCCATAATGGTGATTTGTTTTCTCAATGGTCCGATTGTTCTGATTAGTCCGATTGTTCTGAATGGTCCGATTGCTCCGACTCTTCAATCCTTTATTTTTACCTTACTCAGTCCCATCAGTCTGAAGAACAGTTTCGGGAATGGTTTCTCCCTGTCGCGTTTCAGCATGTTGATGGTGATGTGGGGGTGCTTTGTGATGGTCAGCTTGTGTGCCTCCACCAGCTCTATCAGCGTGCCGTCGGCATCCTCTATGTAGGAGAAGTGGCCGCTGGCCTCGCCCATGTCGAAATGGCCGTCGTCCTTGCAGCTGTCCACCGTGAAGGGGTGGCCCAGCTCGTTGCAACGCTTCTCGAGGTTGCGCATGTGAGTCACGTCGAAGCATATCTGTATAAATCCCGGGTCGCCCCAATAGCGACCCTCGTATATCTTGCGCGGCTGGCGGTCCAGGGGCTGCACCAGCTCGATGGTGCTGTCGCCGTAGAGCGGCGCGAAGGCACCCTTGCGCCTCTCCGAGGTGGCCAGCAGCACACGGCGGTACTGCTCCTTGCCGCCCGTCATATAGCCGAAATCGTCGAACACGCCCGTGCGGTCATACACCACGCGGTCGTAGCCCAGCAGGTCGCGATAGAGCGGCAGGCTTTTGTCAATGTCGGTGCAGCCAATCATGCCGCCCACAATACCGCCGCCCAGCGTGTTCTGCGGGATGAAGATCGACTTGTCCTCCACAATCTGGAAATAGTTGTCCCACGGGTCGCGCACCACGAAGCACTGCACTCCGTCGGGCATCATGCTCAGCGGACCCACATTCTTGTATTTCGTAAGCAGCTGGTGGTGGTACGCCACCACGTCGTGGCTCTTCAGCTTGGCGGCGAAGATGCCGAGGTCGCCCACCGCCGTCTCGAAGGTCTTCGGCTCGGGCTTGCGCTCCGAATACTGCCAAATCTCGAAACCGCCGCCCCCTTGCAGGTTCGCGGCGATGCAGGCGTGGCGCTTCTGCGCCTTGCCGCCCGTGTAGGGCAGCATCCGCTCCGCCACCGTGTCGTCCTCCAGTATGCGCACGTTCATCTGAAACATGTCGATATACCACTTCCACGACTCGTGGAAGTCCACGCACCCCACGCCTATCTGCTGTATGCCAGAAATCAAAAAATTACGCTCCATAATAATAAGTATTATAAATCAATAAAATAACGCACCAAACCCTCCGCACAATTACAAATGCAAAGATACGCATAAAAAATCACACAAACAAATCCCCCAGCCACAGAGGCAGCATTTTTAACGTTTCCGCCATACCCTTACGCACTCCTCCACCTCCCGAATCCACTCCTCCCCCCGAAAACTTCCATAACAAAAAAAATCTCTCCCTTACCGCATCCTACCGATTCTTACGGTTCCCTACCGCATTCTACCGATTTTTACTTCTATGCGGGTTCTTTATTGCTCCGAGAGCGACAAAGGACCTCATATCAATTCTTGCTATATGGAGCTTTGTCGGGAGTAAGGCGGGGGCAGGGATGGGAAAAGGCGGAACGAGAATAACTAAGGTTTGACAAGTAAATTTAGGTACATGTCCTTCGTTTTTGTTTTTGTGATAGACTGCTTGTCAAAACGGCCTGAAAGGCCACCACACCTGTAGCCCAAGGCAACGCCTTGGGTGGAGGGTGTATGCAGCTGACGCCCTGAAAGGGCAGCAGCGTGATTCTTTTGCCCTTTCGGGGCTATACGGGGGTTGTCACCCCCGCCTGTGGTATTGCGGTCCTTCAGGGACTTGTGAAGCATCTCCTAATAAGGGATTTCTATAAATCCCCAATTTGACGGATGCCCTGCGGGCAGAAATTATATAAAATCTTGATTCAAAATCATATAAAATTTTTATTTATCAATTTTGTTCAATTTCTCGCCGTCAGGCGATAAAAAATAGAAGTCACC
>JAEEIS010000085.1 GCA_016281475.1 Bacteroidales bacterium | reverse complement strand
TTACCAGTTTGTCCTTGATGCGCAACAGACGTACTCCTACATTGTTGGGCGAGATGCCGATGATGGCACCGATTTCATCGTAGCTGACACCTTCGAGCCAAAGGAGGACAAGTCCTCGGTCAACAAGGTCGAGGCGCGAGATGCGGTCGTAAAGCTCACGGATTTGATGTGTTGAAGGGTCGTCGGCCTCATAGGGGTCGATGTCCACTGTCAGCGGGACAGTCTCAATGCGGCGGCGCGCCTTCTTATACTGGTTGATGGCCGTGTTGAGCGCGACGCGGTAGATCCAAGTCTGCACACTGCTGTGACCCTCGTAGTGGTCGAAGCCGAGCCAGAGCCTGATGAGGATTTCTTGAAACAGGTCGTCGATTTCGGTCTTGTCGTGCGAGAACATATAGCATACCGTATAGATGGTTCGTTTGTGTTCCCGTACCATTAGTTCAAACTGGTGTTCTTTGTCGTTGTTCATAAATAAAATTGTTTTAGTTGCAACTTCAATTACGTTAGACAACAAAAATCAGGATTTATTACAGCAAGCAATCGAAAAAATTGGTAAAATGCGTAGGGGCAGACCCCCGTGTCTGCCCCAAACTCTCGTGTCTGTGCCTCTTCCCCTGTCCAATCCTACCCATTAATAAATTCTTCTATCAACTTGTTGACCTTATCAGGGGCGTCGGTGTTGGAGTTGTGGCCGGCACCTTTTATCCATTCAATCGGGATGCTGGTCTTCTTGTGCCATGCCTTGTTGTATCTGATGCAGGAGCCGGCGTGGTCTTTCTCGCCACAAATCAAGAGCGCAGGGCATTTGATTTCGTATGGGAGGTCTGCTTCCATCGCCTCTGCCAGTATCCGAAAGCCGTGTCCGGATATTTGGGCATAACGCTCTTGGTCGCCATCGTACACCATCATCATGTCATGCATCAGCCTTCTGCCATACTCCGACGTGGCGACACCCTTCGTCCCCGACCGCAGCAGCCACCTCCACGGATAGTGCCGATACACAGGCTCCATCCTTTTCAACAGCCAAATCTCCGCCGCCGTCACATATTCTCTCTGCAAAGGTGCCGAGTCGATAGAGACAAACCCTTTCAGTTTGTCGGGAAACAGTTGGGAATACATCTGTCCCACATATCCTCCCATCGACTGCCCGACGATGATTGGGCGGTCGATACCTTCCTGTAAGAGTATGCCGTCCAGCCAGAGAGCCTTGTCCTTCAAGTTGAAAGAGAACTCAAATGGCCATGAGCCAGCATGTGCAGGAGCGTCCCAGACGAGGACAGGGTATCGCTCCTTAAAGTACTCGACCTGTTTGTCAAACAATCGATGGTCGGCCGTCAGACCTGGCAGAAAGATAATCGCCGTGGAGGATGTCTTCAACTCATTAGTCCAATAATGAATTGTGCCGCAGCGTGTCTCGAATGTCCTTTCTGTCATGGCAAAATATATTGTCTGATTGCTTGATTGCTTGAGTATTTCGACTGCGCAAGCCACTCAAGCAATAACACAATCAAGCATTCAAGCAATCATTAATTGACGTACTCTATCTCGTAGTCTGTGACCATCGAGCTGCGTATGAGTCCTGTGATGCCTGATGTGGTATAAACTTCGTGGACATCGGTGACGCGACCGCCAGTAGTGGTGTATTCATATCGGTGTTCCGAATTATCATTGTAGCAGCGTGTCAGCAAGTTCTTGTTCAGTCCGTCGATGGCCTCGTGGGTGCCAATCATTTCTCTGTAAGGTATCTGCCAGAAGGGAAAACCATAGAACGGGTTGACGAGGTTGTTCACCTCGTAGTTGTTGCTGACCGTGTCGCGATTGCCGTTAAAGTTAAGGGAGAGGCTAACCGTCTTGGAGATATTGTCCCCTGCCCAAGTGTAGAGCAGTGTCTTATGCTTGAGACCGCTCTCGTTGGGTTCAAGTGCCCAGATGTCGTCTTCCAAACGCTCTAGCTTACCGTCAGACCAGAAATACAGATAGGTCTCTTTGTAAACCGTGTCGCCTTCATGGAGGCTGCATTTGTAAACTCGCGACAATTGGCCACTGGCATTGTAATCAAGGTCGAAGTGTGTATAAGTGTAGGCATCTTCTACATGGACAAGGCGTCCTCTGCTGTCGTACGTAAAGAGATAGATGTTCACCCCATGGTGCATGCTGTCCAAACGGTTGCCTGTCCAAAAGAGCTCGCAATTCAGTTTGCGTTCGCTAGGTAAATAAATCGTGGTGTCCCATGTTTGTGTGCTGTCGTTGTACCGTTCCATAATGGTGGTGTTGGTGGTGTAGATACGGCTCACCTTTGCCTTTGGTTCAATTGGGACAATGTTGTCTTCTTTGTTGCAGCCCACGGTCATCATGGTGACGGCTGCCAGCAGCAAGGCTGCGATAATGTTATGTTTCATCATTATTTTGAAGGGTTTAAGGATTTTAATGTTTTAAGGGTAAGCGAACCTTTTGAACTATCATTCTCAAGACTCCACGTATCGCACGTATCACAAGTATAAAATACGCGAAAATACGCGAGATACGCGGAGTCAATTCACAATTTTACTCAACGATGGTCATCTCGTCGATGAGGTGGGTGGCACCGGCAAACTTGTCGATGATGAAGAGGCAGTAGCGGATGTCGAGGCTGATGTTGCGGCAGTAGTTGGGGTCGAAGAGGAGGTCGCTCATGGTGCCTTCCCAGCAGCGGTCGAAGTTGATGCCAATGAGTTGGCCGTCGGCGTTGAGGACGGGGCTGCCACTGTTGCCGCCGGTGGTATGGTTGGTGGCAATGAAGGCGACGGGCATCTCGCCACGCAGGTTGCCGTAGCGGCCATAGTCCTTGGTCTTGTAGAGCTGCTTCAGCTTAGGCTCCACCACATAGTCGTAGATGTCGGGGTTCTCTTTTTCCATGATGCCGTCGAGGGTACTGTAGGGGGTATAATAGACCGCATCCTTGGGACGGAAACCCTGCACATGGCCATAGGCGACACGCAGGGTAAGGTTGGCATCGGGGAAGAAGTTGCTGTCGGGGTACTGCTGCATCATGCCGCGGACGTAGGTGCGCATGAGGCGGTTGATTTCGCGCTTGTTGACATCGTAGGTTTTCTCCTTGTCGGTGGTGTAGGCATAGGTGTAGGCAAGGTTGAAGAGGTCAACGGCTGGGTCGCAGGTGAAGACCTTCTCCCAATCTTTGGCCTTATAGGACTTGAGGAACTTGTCGTACTTGGCACGGTTGTTGAGCATCGACTTGTCGTAGATGCCTTCGAGCAACTTCTGCACGCCGGCTTCGTCCTTGCCCTTCTTGTCGAGATAGGGAGCCTGACCGGCTTTCCACATGTACATGAAGGTTTCGACAAAGATAGCACGGTCGACGAGGGTGTGCTGGTCGAAGTCCTCGAAATACTTCTCGTTGGCGGCAAGGAGCTTGTCGCACTCGGTGCGGGCAAGCTCTTCCTGATTAGTGGTCTGGGTTGCCATGCTCCAGAGCTTGTAGGCGCGGTTCATGAGGTCGGAGGCCATGACGGCTTCGTTGAAGTAGGTCCATTCCAACTCGATGGGGCGGATGCGGTCGTAGGCGCGGGAAAGGTCGCGAAGCACATTGCGGTACTCGTCGCGCTTGTCGGCCCAGGCTTGGAACTGGGCTTCCTGAGCCTTCTTCTGATTCACACCGTCGAGGCGCTCGATGCCGAGGGTCTCGCCCTGCCATTTCTTCCAGCCGTTGGCGATAGAGGCTACCTTAGAGGCGTATTTGAGACGCTGGGCGGGGGTCAGCTCCATAGCGGCCTTGTAGTGTTTGAGGCGGATGTCGCGCAGGGCAATACGGATGGGGTTCTCCTGCAGAGCCTGCATATCCATCTGGTCGTGGGTGACGTAGCGCTGGGTGGTGCCAGGATAGCCGAAGACGAAAGTGAAGTCGCCCTCGTCGACACCCTTCAAGGAGATGTCGAGGTGCTTCAAGGGTTTGTAGGCAACGTTGTTCTTGTTGTAGGGTGCGGGCTTGCCGTCCTTGCCCACATAGACGCGGAACATGGAGAAGTCGCCCGTGTGGCGGGGCCACATCCAGTTGTCGGTGTCGCCGCCGAACTTGCCGATATTGCTTGGCGGAGCACCCACGAGGCGCACATCGGTGAAGACCTCGTTGATGTACATGAAGTACTGGTTGCCATAGTAGAAGGGCTTAATGATGGCCTTGTAGTGAGTACCAGCCACAGCCTCGGTGGTGATGATGGCTATGTTCTGCTTGACGATGCGCTCGCGCTCCTCCTCGGAGGTCTTGTCGCCGATACCAGCCAACACACGGTTGGTCACATCCTCCATACGCACCAGACGGGTGGCGGTGAGGCCCTTGCAGGGAATCTCCTGCTCGCGGGTCATCGCCCAGAAGCCGTGGGTGAGATAGTCGTGCTCCACGGTGCTGTTGCTAGTGATGTAGTAGTAGCCGCAGTGGTGATTGGTGAGGAAGAGTCCCTGGTCGGAGACAAACTCACCGGTGCAGCCTTGGTTAAAGAGGATGACGGCATCCTTGAGACAGGCGTTGTTGATGTCGTAAATGTCCTTGGCGGTGATGCGCATACCGGCCTTCTGCATGGCGGCCTCGTTGCGGCCCAGCAGCATAGGAATCCACATACCCTCGTCGGCCACTGCCATAGGCAGCAAGAGGGCTAAAAGTGCGAAAAGGGAAAAGAGTTTTTTCATGTTATATGTTTTGCGTTGATATGTTGATAGAATGTCATGAATTCGTTAATTCGTTAATGTGTTAATTCGTTAA
>JAEEIS010000084.1 GCA_016281475.1 Bacteroidales bacterium | reverse complement strand
GGCCTTTCTCTCCTTGAGCTTACGCTCAACAATGCACGCATCCCCGGAGTTTGCCTTGAAATCCTTGTCAGTGCCGTTCATTTCAGTCTTTGTCTCGTCATATGGCCTTTGCAATCTTTTATAGACCAAGACCACCTTTGCCCCTTCGCGAGCAAAAGTTAATGTCGTAGTTGCTCCAATGCCCTGTGGATTATTAGCACCAGTAATCAGGGCAACTTTATCCTTCAATCCGTAGTTAACCATTTTAGCTCCTCTATAAATTTCGATTTATCGGTGACAAATATACATCTTTGTGTTGGATTGTCCAAATATATGGCTCTCTTTTTACATCGGCATGCCGCTGCCTGTTCCTGTACCAGCGCCCGTTCCTGTTCCAGATCCCACACTGTTGAGCATCTCGCCCTGCGACTGTTGCTCGATGTAGTCGTTCTGGATACGGCTTTGGTGCATCCTTGTCTGCTGGCGGTTCTTGCCAAAAGTATAGCTGACGGTGAGGCTCACACCGCCGATGGGCACCTTGGAGCTCTGCTTCTGTGAGAAGTTGCTGCCCTTGCTGTAGGTTTCCATCTTGATCTTACTTCCGTCAAGACCGGTGAGGGCCTGTACGCCGATGGTCAGTTTGTCGTTGAGCAGTGACTTCGAGAGTGAGGCGGTCACGAGGTTGAATCCGCTGCTCCATCCCTGCAGGGTGTAGGTCTTCGTCGAGGTGATGAGATAGGCGGCGGCTTTGAGGTTCCAGGGCAGTGTCTGCTGCACACCCAGCATGGCTGTTGCCTGCCATCCGCCGTTGCTGGCGTCGAGCACATCGCTGCGCAGGTCGGTGTAGTTGACGCCACCATTGAAGAAGAGTCGGGTGTCCTTGGTGGCGAGCCAGTTGATGTAGCCGTTCACACCGGTCTGGTTCCTCTTTACAATGTTGCCGTAAGTGGTGTTGAGCAAGTTGTTGTCATAAAAACTGTACTGTTCAATGGCATTGCCTGTATAGTTGTGGCGGAGGTTGATGTTCATCATCAGTTTCTGTGAGGACATGTTGTAGACCAGCGACACGTTGTGGGATTTCTCCACGTCGAGGTCGGTGTTGCCATATGTCAGCCTGTTGGGGTCACTGCGGTCAATGTAGGGGTTGAGGTAGGTGATGCCGGGGCGTGAGATACGCATGTTGTAGGTCAGACCGATGTTGCGGGTGGGGGCAAGCGAGTAGGAGAGAGAGGCAGAGGGCACGAGGGTGCCGTAGTTCTTCGAGAAGTTGGTGCCGTTGCCCAACCGGTATTCCACGTCCTGCCAGGTGTGCTCGTAGCGGAGTCCTGCCTTGGCGCTGGTGCTTCCCCATCTGCCTTCATATTCTGCGTAGAGGGCACCGATGTTGTTCTTGTAGAGGTAGTCCATGCTCATCTGCTCGTTGTAGACATCCGACAGATAGTATTTCGAATCAGACGAGGCGCGGCGGATCATGGCCTTGGCACCCGTGTTGATGGTCTGTCCCTGAGCGATGGGAGTGGTGTAGTCAAACTGCACGGTGTGCTCGGTCGTATGGCTCTTGCTGGTGGAGAAGCGGTCAGTGAGATCCACCCAGGTGTTGTCGCCCATGTCGAAATCGTTGCGCTGCTCATTTTTCGTCGGACTGTAACTGAGCTGGTAGCTCAGCGTGACGGATTTGCGGCGCTCGGGGTTGAGGAAGCGCTGGTAATCGATGTTCCAGTTGAGTGCGGTCTGGTTGTTCTTCAGGTCCACCTTGCTGGCATAGGAAAAACCGTTGGCGCCTGCTCCCATGTTGGCGATGTAGGTGCCCTTGTTGCGCATGTTGAGCAGGGTCATGGAGAGGGTGGTGTTGATGGAACTCTTGTCGTCGAAGTCATAACCCAGGCTGATGTTGCCCATGTTGAAGGGGATCTTGATGTCGGCGTCGTAATGGGAGGTGATGCCGGTGGCACCGTTCATCTGGTCCATATCCACCTCAGGTGACTTGAAATAAGAGTAGTTGGTCATCACATTGGCGCTGTAGGAGAGTTTGTTCTGCTGTCCGCTGACGAAGACGCCAAGACCGCTGGAATTGGTGCCCACGGAGGCGCGCACCGTACCGTTGAGTCCGTTCAGGCTGCCTGCTGCTGCCATCTGCTTGTTGAGTACGATGTTGAGCACGCCAGAGGTGCCCTCTGCATCATATTTCGCACCGGGGTTGGTCACCACCTCGATGTTTTTCACGGCGGTGGCGGGCATGCTCTTGAAGATCATCGACGGGTTGCTGGAGAACATGGCGTTGGGTTTGCCGTCAACATAGACCTTGAACGACGAGGATCCGTTCACGGAGATGTTGTCCTGGCCGTCGACGGTCACCATCGGCACTTTGCGGAGCATGTCGAGCACTGTACTTGACTGGGCATCGGCATCGTCCTCCACGCGGTAACTCATCTTGTCCACGTCCATCTTTACCAATGGCTTCTGTGCCACCACTTCCACGCCTTTCAACGTCTTGGCGTCATCGCTGATGGTGAGGGTGCCGAGGTCGAGCACGGATTTCTCG
>JAEEIS010000083.1 GCA_016281475.1 Bacteroidales bacterium | reverse complement strand
TTTGGATTAATGACTTTGTTCTTTCCGTTGGTGGCGTTGTGGGAGCGATTGTTGGGACGACCGGCGGTAGTGGTAATGGCCGACAAGGTAGTGTGTACGGCATTGTGGAGACGGTCGGAATACCGATTTGATGAGGTGAAGAGGTTTAAATTGACACAAATGAGTGGGCAGGAGTTTATAGCTGTGCATTTCGATAAACAGGAGGAGCAGCGCAGGTTGCAGGACGCTTCGAAGATGGGACGCGCTGTGCGACGCCTGAATATAGGGATGGTGGGTGCGCAGGAGAACATCGCGGCATCGGGACTAACGATGAAGCCGCGGGAGTTGTGCAACTTGTTGAACCGGCGAGTCGCCGGCGACATTAATTAGAGCGACTTGCTAGCGACATTCATTGATAAATAAAGAACTATGGCAAAATCAAGAACATACTTTTACTGTCGCGAGTGCGGCTACCAGTCGAGCAGCTGGCTGGGCAAATGCCCTGCCTGTGGCAAGTGGAACACCTTTGACGAGGAGGTGGTGCAGCGGTCGACAGTCCCTACGGGCTCGAAGAAAGTTACAGCCAAGACTAGCCAACCGAAGTTGATTCAGCATGTTGTGTATAGCGAGACACAGCGCATGCCTACGCACTGTGCCGAGTTCGATCGAGTGCTGGGAGGTGGCATCGTACCCGGCAGCTTGCTGCTGCTGGGTGGTGAGCCGGGCATCGGAAAGAGTACGCTGCTACTTCAGACCGCCATGGCCATTCCAGACCGAAAGATATTGTATGTGAGTGGCGAGGAGAGTGAGGAACAGATAAAGATGCGTGCTGACCGAGTAGGGGAGGCGAAGGGTGAGCTGTATGTGGTGAGCGAGACCTCGATGGAGCGCATCTTTGAGCATGTGGCAGGGGTGGAGCCCGACTTGCTGATTGTGGATTCTATTCAGACCGTGAGCACCGAGGCTATCGAGTCGGGTGCTGGCAGCCTGTCGCAGATTAGGGAGTGTACTACTCAGTTTCAGCGCTATGCTAAGGAGAACGGGGTACCCGTGTTGCTCGTAGGGCATATCACCAAGGACGGCACGCTGGCAGGGCCCAAGGTGATGGAGCATATTGTGGACGCAGTGCTTCAGTTTGAGGGCGATAGGAACTATGGTTTTCGCATTTTGCGGACGTTGAAGAACCGATTTGGCTCTACTGCTGAGATAGGCATCTTCGAGATGCGGGGTAACGGTCTTTGTGAGGTACCCAATCCGTCGGAATTGCTTCTATCCCATCGCGACGAGGAACTGAGTGGTGCGGCTGTTGCTGCCACATTAGAGGGGGCGCGCCCGATGTTTGTTGAAGCACAGTCGCTCGTAAGTACCGCTGTCTATGGCACCCCCCAACGTAACGCCAACGGCTTCGATATGCGGCGCATGAATATGTTGCTGGCCGTATTGGAGAAACGTTGTGGCTTCAAACTGGGTGCTAAGGACGTGTTCCTAAACATGGCAGGCGGCATCCGCGTCAACGACCCTGCCACCGACTTGGCTGTGGCATGCAGCATCCTCAGCAGCAATGTGGACATGCCTATCTCGCCTCGCATTTGTTTTGCAGCCGAGCTAGGCTTAAGTGGTGAACTGCGACCTGTAAGCCGAGTAGAACAGCGTATCAGCGAAGCCGATAGGCTGGGATTCGAACGCATATTCGTCTCAAAGTACGATGCCAAAAGCGTCGACCGCAAGCGATACAATATCAATATCGTCACGGTGAGCGTTATAGAAGAAGCCTTTAGAGAACTGTTTAGTTAAGAAAAACTAGTACAACTAGAATCTCTAGAAATACTAGAAAAAACTAGAATAAGATGAAATACACCTATCAAACCCAGGGAACATGCAGTGAGGCGATAGAATTTGAAATCGTTGACGGCAAGTTGCATAATGTTCAGTTTATTGGTGGCTGTGACGGCAACACGCAAGGCGTAGGTCGCCTGGTAGAAGGGATGAAAGTGGAGGATGTTTTGAACCGCTTGGAAGGCATCCGTTGCGGTTGGAAGACTACCTCTTGCCCTGACCAGCTTTGCAAAGCCATTAGGGAAGTGAAAAGTGAAAATGGCTGCAACCTTCATTAGTCTAATTTAGTGACCAGTGACAAGAATGCGCTCGTATCACTGGTCACTGGTCACTGAATCTCAATTCTCAATTTCCCATGGTCGACCACCTCACTCCCGAGCAGCGGCGACGCTGTATGCAGGGCAATCGCAGCAACGGCACCCAGCCCGAGCGGATGCTGGCACGGGAGCTGTGGCGTAGAGGCTATCGCTATCGCAAGAATGTGCGAACGGTGCCAGGCAGTCCTGACATCTGTTTCAAGAGTCGCAAGGTGGCGGTGTTTGTTGATGGCGAGTTTTGGCATGGGCGCAACTGGCAGCAAGAGCGGCAGCGGATAAAGAGCAACCGCGATTTTTGGTATTCCAAGATAGAACGCAACATGGCTCGTGACCATAGAGTGAACTTGCGACTCCGCATAATGGGGTGGACGGTGCTTCGATTCTGGGAAAGTGAAGTGAGAAAGCATTTGTCGGAATGTGCCGATAAGGTGGAAGAGGCTATACGGGAACGACAATTGCAACACTTACACCGCGTGTATGAATACGACACAAAGTTTGAGAGCCTCGATGTCGCTGCCGAGGATGAGATTGAGTATAGCGAGTGAGGTTATGCCCGTTTCTTTGTTTTATGCTTGGTTGTGGCTGGCTCATCGCTTATGACCTTGATTCTATAGCCTATTTGGGCAAAAGCCTCGGTCAGTTTCTTGCTGTCGGTTTTGGCTGGGTCGTAGGTGATGACTACTAGTTGTTTCTCTAGATTGGTCTCAATCTTCTTAACTCCAGCTTCAAAACGGATGTTCTCTTTGATTTTCTTTTCGCAGTTTTGACAATGCATTTCAGGGGTTGTGGTGACTGTCAGCACACGTAGTTCTTTGCCACCGAAGGCGATAAGTAGTGCCGTTAGAATGACGAGAATCTGTTTCATATCTTTAGGTTTTTAAGGTTGAAAGGTATATTTGTTTGTTGTAAAGGTTACTTTCTGGGTCTGATTTCGATTCTTGCGCCAGCGTATGCCATGATGCCATGCACTGGCCCCCAAATCATAGTGGGTTCGAAAGTGTCGCTCCAAGGATCAGAAACGTTGATTATGGGGTGAGGTTGTTTGTAGTTGGTAAGGTTCTCGCTGCCGATGTAGAATGACCAGTGGCGGAAAGTACGGGTGATTTGTAGGTTGAGTTGTGGATATGCTGGGAAAGTCGCATCCCAAGATAGAGTGCCGTCTTCAAGCAGGTAGGGGGTAGGCATGCGCCCACCACCGTTGAGTTGCAGGGTGGCATCCACTCTCCACAGTCCCATATAGGGTTTCCATGCCACGGTGAGCAGTCCTTTGTAGCGTGAGGTCAGTGGCTTCTCCATCAATTGCCCGTTGTAGGTGCATTTCACATCATTAAGACGGAATGCTGCCATCACCTCCCATTCCTCCTCGTCAAAGTCCATCGAGGCATCCACCTGCACGGTGTTGGAGTAAGAGAGGCAGTCGAGATTGACCAATCGTATTTTCGTCGGGTCGCTGTCGTAGTCCACCACCATCTGGTTGAGGAAATGAGTATGGTAGTATTCTGCGTTCAGCTTGAGGGTGTTCTCTCCTACAGGTATATAGAATGCGGCTGATATGCCATTATTCCAAGCCTCCTCCATTTGGTCGGCGGCGATAATCAGTTGCCTTCCCGATGCCAAAAGGTAGTGATACTCTGCCAATGCGTGGGGCGTGCGGTAGCCTTTGCCCGAAGCGAGGCGCAGCGTCACCCAGTCCGTTGCCATCCATTTCAGATGCATTCGAGGAGTGAAGAATGTGCCATAGCGACTGCTGTGGTCGGCGCGTAGTCCTGCCATCAAAGTGAAACGATAGTTGGGCTTGAAGGTGTATTCTGCGTATGCTCCAGGTATGCTTTCCATCCAAGACTCTTTCTCGCCCCTCCACGTAGAGAATGGCATATACGCTTCGTCGCGGCCCTGTCGCCACAGGCTCAGCCCAGTGGAGAGTTGATGACGGTCGTTGAACTCGTGCTCGAATATCAGTTTCGTATGCAGGTCTTTGTGCGTTACATTGTAGAGCTTGGCTCCAAAAGTGCCGTCAAGGTCATACAGGCAAGCATTGGCCATGAGTGCAATATTGGTGTTGTGTTCCTTGTTCAGCAGTAGGGCGTGTTTCATATATGCCTCGTAGCGTTGTGCGTCCAGCAGCACCCGATAAGGATTGACCGTAAAGTCTGCCAGCTGTCCGCCGTCGCGATTCTCCTTCACCATACCCACACCGCCGTGGAAGATATATCGACCTCGACGGTATTTCCATCGATTCTGGAAATGGAGTTGGCTGATGCCTGGGTAATCGTGCCAGCCGTCGTTGTCGGCATCGTGGTGCATCCAGTCTTTCTCTCCGTGCAGTAGTAACTCGGTACTGAGGTATTTGTTCAGGTGCAGTCTGGCTACTGCGTTTCCCTCTGTCTTAAGTCGGCTGTCGGTGTATAGATTTAGGTCGATGCCTTGTTCTTTGTCGGGTTTGATATATTCTACGTCAATTTGGCCGGTGATGCTCTGGAATCCGCTCTTCACCGATGCGGCACCCTTGCTCACCGAGATGCTCTGCATCCATGCGCCAGGCACATAACCTAGTTCGTAGGGCGTTGCTGCTCCGGCAAAGGTAGGCAGCCCTTCGATAAGCATCTGTACGTATTGTCCACTCAGTCCCAGCAGTTTGATTTGTTTAGCTCCTACAGCGGCATCGCTGTAGTTCACATCCACGCTGGGGTTTGCCACAAAACTCTCGCCTAGGTTGCAGCAGGCGGCACGAAACAGCTCCTCCTGTCCCATAACGGTGCCGTTCTCAGCACCGCCGAGGCGTGATACTCCTGTGGCTGTACTTTTCACCTGTACCTCGTTGAGTGTTTGGCGTTTGATGGTGTCGGTCTTTTGAGCCTGTACAGTGACGAGTGTAAGAGTAAGTGTTATTATGAGTATAATATATTTCATGTTTGGTGAGTTGTTTTTGATGTCTGTGATTCTTTCGCGGTTAGAGTGATGCTTGCACCACACCCGCATCGGGTGCGACATAATGCCGCACCTTTATGGGATATGCGATAAAGAAATCGCGAGACTGTTCAAACTCGCATCACCATGCTCTGAGAAACATCCCATCCAGGTGGTCCCCAGTCATTGTGGTTGGGAACTTGAGGGACAAATATTAGAGGTGAGTGTTCTACATTGGCCATGCCTAAATCTAAGGGCATGTCAATTGCTGCCATATTTGGCAGTTGGGCTCCATTGGTTTGAATGTCGGAGGCCGACAAATAGGAGAAGGTTAGCTCCATGCAAGGACTGCCATTCTTGCAGCACCCGCTGTGGAGGTTGAGCAAGAGGCTCACTTTGCCTGTGCAGGAGCAGCGTTGCCACCCGATGCCGCTACTTCCGAAGAGTATCATGGTTAGGATGGCAAGAGCGATAGTAATATGTGACAGTCTTTTCATGTGTCTTTGTGCCGTCAATAACGCAGCAGAACTTTTATTATTGTGCCTTTTTATCTTTTCTTTTTACCTTGGGTTTGGGCATGGGCAGCTGGGCACAAGTGACCTTGACTAGCGAAGAGAGGTATTCGTGGTCGTCGACTTCCTCAATGAAGAAATAGGGCTTTGCTCCTTCGTAGGGAGGACGCATGGACTCACTTTTCAGTAGTTCTCGTCCAGCTTCGGTGGGTTTGACATAGAAGCCGTTGTCACTCACTAGGCCGAATACCTTACCGTCGCAGTAGAGGGCGTAGTCGCCAAACATCTTTTTGGCCACCACATCGCCCGCGGAAGCGCATTGGTCAACGATATATTGTACGAAATCAGGGTTACTAGCCATATTCAAAACATTTTAGTTACCGCTCGCGAATACTGACGGCAAAGCCACCACAAGGGGCCATGCGGAGTTTGAGTGTGGTCTTGGAGGTGACTTTCTTTTTAGTGATAGTGTAGGCTTGAGGATTATAATCGTCTCCTGGAAGACCGCTTGCATCAGCAGCATCTGCATAGATGATGGCATCGTAGGTTTTGCCGGGTTGGAGGAAGTCGAGCTTGATAGCGAATTCGCGGGCGTTCTCGTCGGTGATGCCGCCGATGTACCAGGTGTCTTTGGGAATTGAAAATTGAAAGTTGAAAATTGAAACTGTGTCGGGGATAGCATAGACGTAGCGGGAGGCATTGCTAATGACATTCTTCTTACCGTCGGGCAATTCTCCCACCCCTTCGGCGGCTTTGTTTAGCGAGGAGACTTTCGGCTTGCGGGCGGTGACGATGTAGTCGCCCGGCTCGGCGTAGAGGTAGATGCTGGTGTCCCAGTCGACGGCCACATCCTTAATGAATTGGAATGCATCAAGGTAGGGCTCATAGTGCTCGGGGAAGTCGGCGGCCATCTGGAGGGGGGAGTAGAAGGTGACGTAGAGACCCAGCTGGTTGCAAATGGTGTGCTGCATCTTTTTGCCCCAGGGGACTATCTTGCCCATGTCGGGCTCGAAGATGCCGGGGGTGTAGTCCATGGGGCCTCCCTGTAGCCGTGTGAAGGGCAGGATGGTGGTGTGGCCAGGGTGGATGCGCTCGCGGAATTCGGTGCCCATGGCGCTCTCGTTGCCAATCATGTTGGGCCAGGTGCGGTAGAGACCTGTGGGGCGTACCGCTTCGTGGGCGTTGACCATGATGTGGTGCTTGGCGGCCTCGACAATGGCGTAGTGGTAGTGGTTGTTGATAGGCTGGCTGTAGTGTCCTTCGGCAAAGGGAATAATGGTGCCGACGTAGCCACTCTTTACAGCGTCGTAGCCGTATTGGTTCATCAGATTATATGCCTTTTCCATCCAGCGTTCGTAGTTGACGGTGGAGGCAGAACTTTCGTGGTGCATGATAAGGCGGATACCCTTCTCATGGGCATATTTGTTCAGCGCAGGAAGGTCGAAGTCGGGGTAGGGGGTGAGGAAGTCGAAGACAAAGTCCTTTTGTTTGCCATACCAGTCCTCCCAACCGATGTTCCATCCCTCGATGAGGAGGGCGTCGAAGCCGTGGCGGGCAGCGAAGTCGATATAGCGGCGGACGTTGGCGTTGTTGGCACCGTGGGTGCCGTTGGGCTTGGCGTGAGCAAAATCTGTGAATTGAGAATTGAGGATTGAGGATTGAGAATTGCCGGGTTCGGGGTTGAGTTTCACACTTGGGAAGTCGTTGGTATAGTTCCAAGTGCTCTTGCCACTAATCATCTCCCACCATACGCCCATGTATTTGACGGGGTGAATCCACGACACGTCGTCGAGGGCGCAGGGGTCGTTGAGATTAAGAATAAGGCGTGAGCGCAGTGCGTCGGTGGCTTTGTCGCAGACCATGATGGTGCGCCAAGGAGTGTGGCAAGGTGCCTGCATACGTCCTTTATAGCCAGCGGCATCGGGACAAAGCCAGGCCCGGAAGGTGAATGTCTTAGGGTCGAGGTTGAGGTGCATGGTGGGGTAGTCGAGCGTGGCGGCCTCGTGGATGTTGATATAGAGTCCGTCGTCGGTGCGCATCTGTAGGGCGGTCTGCACGCCGGTGCGTGAGAAGTCTGTCCAAGGCCAGCCACCGTGTTCGTGGCTTTTCTCCCAGAGGCTGTCGATTTGCGACAGGCGGCTCTCAGTGTAGTTGTATTCCTGCGTGTCGTAGTCGCCCGGAATCCACCACGCCGTATGGTCGCCAGTCATAACGAACTGTGTCAACTCCTCCTTGAACCAGAAGCAGACCAGTGCGTTGTCGATGCCGTTGTACCGCATCGGGAACTCGTAGCGGAAGCCGAGCCCGTCGTCGTAGAGGCGGAAGCGTATCTGCATGACGGTGGGACGCGTTTCGGTGCTGTGGTCCATGCTCTCGATTGAACCAACGGGCTGTTCGAGGGTGATGAGCATCTCGTTGTAGTGGTTGCTGATGTTGGCTTCCTCGCCGAGGACGGGATGCCATACTTCGTCGAAGTTGCTACGCTGGACCTCTTTCAGCACGAAGGCGTGGGCGAGGTCGTCGCGCCATTCCAGCAGGAAGCCCATCTGCGACAGGGCGACCACTGGTTTGCCGTCGCGCGTCAACTGGTAATGGGGGCAGCCGTCGAGGAGGAGGAAGGTCGCCTCCATGCGCCCGTCGGGGCTTTTGACTGATTCGTGTGCGGTTTGTCCCTTGGCGCAGAATGCTGTCGTCAAGAGCAAGAGGGTGAGGAGTATCTTTTTCATGGTTGATGAAGTTTTTCGCGGTGCAAAGTTACGAAAAAATTAAAAATTAAAAATAAAATGTATCTTTGTATCGGCAAATGGGGTTCGACGATGGTGTGTAAATAGCTGTTGGATAGTTTGCTGAAATGATATTTTAATCCTGACAGATGATGATAAAAAAAGTATGGCTATTGGTATTGGCGCTGGTTTGGGGCGTAGGGCAGGGGACGGCTTGCACGAATTTGATTGTGGGTAAGAAGGCTTCGAAGGACGGGAGCGTGATGTGCAGCTACAACTGCGACGGCTTCGGCTTCGCGGGGTCGCTGTTCTATTCCCCTTCGGGACGACACGACAAGGGCGAGAAGATAGCCATCCACGGCTGGGGTCCGCGCCACGAGGGTCGTTTTGTGGAGCAAGTGGAGTATACCTACAATGTGGTAGGGCTGATGAACGAGAAGCAGGTGACGATAGTGGAAACGACATTCGACGGGCGCTTGGAACTGGTGAACAATGATGGGCTGCTGGACTATTTCAGCCTGATGCGGCTGGCGTTGCAGCGGTCGGGCACGGCCCGCGAGGCGATACGATGCATGGTGGAGCTGGTGGAGGAGTATGGTTACAACAGCAGCGGCGAGAGCATCACCATCTGCGACCCCAACGAGGCGTGGATAATGGAGATGATAGGCAAGGGGCCGGGGCGTAAGGGGGCAGTGTGGGTGGCATTGCGGGTGCCGGACGACTGCATCTGCGCCCATGCCAATCTGAGCCGCATACGCCAGTTCCCACAGCAGAAGAAACGTTCGTACCGCAGCATCAGCAGCCGCAGCCTCAAGGAGATTGACCGGCTGGAGGTGGAATGCGTGTATGCCGAGGATGTCATCGCCTTTGCCCGCGAGAAGGGGTTCTATAAGGGCAGCGATGCCGACTTCTCGTTCCGCGACGCCTACTGCCCGATAGACTTTGAGAATGTGCGCTATGCCGATGCGAGGGTGTGGAGCTTTTTCCGCCACCATTGCAGCCATGAGGAGATGGACCGCTACCTGCCCTATATCAACGGGGAGTTTGAGAAGTGCGACCACTTGCCGTTGTGGATTAAGCCCGATGCCCCGCTGACGTTGCGCGATGTGCAGAATGATATGCGCGACCATTTCGAGGGCACACCGCTGGATATGACCGCCGATATGACTGCCGGACCGTGGGGTATGCCGGTGCGCCCGCTGCCGATGCATTTCGCGGCTTCAGACGGCACGCCACTCTTTCGCGAGCGCGCTATTGCCACTCAGCAGTCGGGTTTTACGATGACCTGCCAGATGCGCGGATGGCTGCCCGACGATGTGGGTGGGGTGACGTGGTTCAATTGCGACGATGCCAATATGGTGGCATACGTGCCGCTCTATTGCTGTATCACGCAGGTGCCCGACCCATTCCGCCCTGAGAACAATCGGCGCAACGAGTTCTCGTTCGAGTCTGCCTTTTGGATGAACAATTGGGTGGCGAATATGGTTTATCCGCGCTACTCGTTGATGATTGGCGACTTGCGCGACGCGCAGAGGGAACTGGAAGACTACTATTTTGCCGACCAAGACTCGGTGCTGGTGGCGATAAAGGATATGACCCCTGCCGACCGTCAGAGCTATCTGAATCGCAAGAGCATTGCCTACGCCGACCGCATGATGAAACGATGGGACAAACTGGCGAAGTTTCTGATAGTGCGCTATAACGACCAGGTGGTGCGTCCCGCCGAGGATGGCGAGGTGGTGCCCGGACGCTATACCACGCCCGGCTACTGGCAGGCGTTTATCGATGCCATCGTCCCCGCCACGGGAGATCGATATAGGCTGAAAGAGGTAATAGAACGTAGAGAGCGGTGAGAGTAACTTCCTTTTAAATTGATAGATTATAAAAACTTTTATACCAATGAAAAGACATCTTTTGACAATGCTATTGCTTGCAGGAGTGGTTGCATTCTCTTCGTGTGAGAAAGAGGACAACATTGTGGAACTGACCAACAACGACGGGATAGCGTTGGGATGCGTGAAGCCCAAGTATCTGAAGGCTGGCGACCGTGTGGCGCTTATTTCGCCGTCGTACTACACACCGATGGAAACGGTGGAGAAGGCCGCCGAGGTGCTGCGCGGATGGGGTTTGGAGCCGGTGATAGGCCCCAACGTGGGTAAGATTTATGCGGGGAAATATGCAGGCACTGTGGAGGAACGTATGAGTGATATCCGTTGGGCCTTGGACGACACCACGATTAAGGCTATTGTCTGCAACCGTGGCGGCTACGGCACTATCCAGCTGATAAACCAGATGCCGATAATGAATTGGCGAGTCCATCCCAAATGGCTGGTGGGATTTAGTGACATTTCAACGCTGCATGGGCTGCTGACACGTGCGGGGGTGATGAGCGTGCATGGCACGATGAGCTCGTTCTTGGCGAACGGCGGTATCGACGCGACCAGCACGCTGATGCGCGATTTGCTGATGGGACGTGTGCCACGTTACGAGGTGCCCGCGCATCCGCAGAACATTGAAGGTAAGGCCAGTGGTATCTTGGTGGGCGGCAATATCTGCACTTTTGCTCCCAATCTTGGCACACAGGCGGATGCGACGATGGGGCGCGACCTGATCCTCTTTATTGAAGAGGTGGGAGAGTCGATGCACAACGTCGACCGCCAGTTTAACATCCTTGCCATGAACGGTGTACTAAGACGTTGCAAGGGAGTGA
Organism: Bacteroidales bacterium; assembly: GCA_016281475.1. The sequence continues at coordinate 5,116 of JAEEIS010000083.1, read as the reverse complement.
TATTGGGAGAGTTTGAGGGTTGCGGCAGCGAGTTCTCATACGAGAGCATCGAGGCGATGCTGCGCCAATATATTGAGAAATACAACATTCCGCTGCTGTGCGGTTTCCCCGCCGGGCATGGCGATGTGAACCTGCCTTTGGTGATGGGTGCTCCGGTTACGATGGAGGTGCGAAGCGATGGTGCCTCATTGCAGTTCGACATCGAGGGGCAGCGACAGATAGTCAACACGGCTGAAATCGAAGCACCCTCCAGCTCTGTCGCCAACCGCATGCAGCTAGCAGGAAAGAGAGAGTAGAAGTTTGATTAATAATATGATGATATGAAAAAGACATTCTTGTTATTGTTTGCCTGTTTCTTTGGCGTGGGTGTCATGGGGCAGGATATTGACACGATACCTTATTTCAGTACCGACTCGATGCCCGACGCGGGTGTCTATCTGCCGGCACCACCCGACACTAACAGCCAGTTGTTTATCGACGACTTCCAGCAGTGGATGTGGGGCAAGTCGATGCGCGCTACTGCCCGTGGTCAGCAGGCCAGCTGGGAGTCGGAATACAGCGTCGAGCGTATGTGCGGCATATACAGCGAGGCATTGGGCTTTGAGGTGAGCCGAGAGGCTACGCCTGCCATCTACCGCCTTATCTCGCGTGGACAAAGGGCTGCGGCTCAGGCAGTGGATCGCGCCAAGGAGAAGTATATGCGCAAGCGTCCGTTCGCAAGGATGAACGAGCATGTGGCGGGTGCTTTCGATGATGAGGAGCATCTGCGTGGCAACGGTTCCTATCCGTCGGGTCACACGTCGCTGGGTTGGACCACCGCCCTCATCTTGGCGCAGATGGCTCCTGAGATGCAGGATACCATCCTGCGACGCGGATGGGAGTATGGCGAGAGCCGCGTGATTGTGGGTGCACACTGGCAGAGCGATGTGGATGCTGCCCGGCTGGCCTCTTCGGCCGCGGTGGCACGCCTGCAGGCAAGCGCTGAGTATCAGGCCGACTTGGCTGCCGCCCGTGTGGAATATTTGCTTTGGCATGGCGCGGTGCCGACGAATGTGGGCTATCCCAATGGTCGCCACATCCTGCCTTCGCCTATCGATACCGCCAATTACCGCTATCAGGGCGACGTGGCTGCGCACTGGATTGCCAAAGCCGAGAGGAATACCCCTCGCGGCACACAGGCTTCGACGGATGCTGCCAGCAAGTACTATAACTTTTTGAGCCAGTTCTCCTCCTGTTTGAATATGCAGCTCGATACGGTTACAACTCCCCATATCGCTGCCTATTTTAAATATGTGAGGGCGACTCTCAAAACCGAAGCCAATCGTCTTAAGAATATGGGTTTCCGCAAACGTCCGTATGTGCAGTTGGGTGAGTCTACCCTTATTCCGGACGAAGAGGAAGACCATGCTACCACCACGTCATACCCGTCATCTCACGCTACGTTTGGCTGGGGTATGGCTCTGGCTATGGTGGAGCTGACGCCTGACAGCATGGACGCTGTGTTGAAGCGCGGTTTTGAGTTTGGCCGCAGTCGTGTCATAGCGGGTTATCATTGGGCTTCAGACGTGCAGGCTGCCCGTTTGTTGGCGTCGTATACATTTGTACGCATGCAGCGCGAGCCCGAATTCCAAGCCCTTCGCGACAGTGCACGTGCCGAGTATAATAGGCTGCGTGGCTACTCAAGCATTGCTCCGAGATTGGCCGAAGGCAACATCAGTCTCAACCGTGTGGGCAATCAGGTGAGTCTCACCTTCACCGACCATCCGCGTACGGGCACGCTGAACGTCTATTCCGTGGATGGACGTTTGGTGCGGTCCGTGATGGTCAATGGCGACACTGCTGTCAGTCTCGCAAAACTGCCTCATGGCGTGTATGTGGTTACTTTCACAGGCCGTGACGCTTTCTGTACGCTGAAGACGGTGTATTGATAACGGGTCTGTTGGATATTGGCACATTGAATTGTTGTTACTGCAATTCAGTGTGCCAATATCTATATTAATTGGATTTTTTGCTTATACGCTTTGAGGTGCCGATGGCCTCTGTCGGACATACGAGACGGCAGAGAAGGCATCCCACGCATTTGGTCCCCACGATGAGGGGACGGCGGCTGTCGGCATCGAAGGTAATGGCTTGGTGGCCGCCGTCTTGGCAGGAACGGAAGCAGCGTCCGCAGCCGATGCACTTCTCATGGTCAATCATCGGGTAGACAATGGTCTCGCGGTCAAGGTCGCTTGGCCTGACGAATGATGGCAGCTGTTCCCCTATGATTTCTTCCAAGTGCTCGATGCCACGTTCCGCCAGATATGTCTGCATGCCAAGTATGAGGTCGTCGATGATGCGGTAGCCATACTCCATAACGGCGGTACACACCTGCACGTTGCTGCATCCCAGCTGCATGAACTCCAAGGCATCACGCCATGTCTCGATGCCGCCGATACCGCTGAACTGGACGTGATGGACCTTCTGCATGATTGTATTCTGTGCCATCTCCAGGATGAAACGCAACGCGATGGGCTTCACGGCCCGTCCGCTATAGCCCGAAACGGTCTTTTTATCGCTTACCGCTGCTAGCGGCGACATGGTGATGCTCTTGATGGTGTTGATGGCCGAGATGGCATCCGATCCGGCAAAGTACGCACCCATGGCGGGATTGTTGATTTGGGTGATGTTGGGCGTCATCTTTGCGATGACGGGGATGCCGAGGTTGCTTTTCACGTAGGCGGTGTAAAAAGAGACAAGCTCGGGGTCTTGTCCCACGTCGCTGCCCATGCCGGCAAGACGCATCTGCGGACACGAGAAATTCAGTTCCACCGCATCACATCCGGCATCCTCGGCCATCTTTGCCAACGTAATCCACTCTTCCTCAAACTGACCCATGATGGATGCGACGACCACTTTTGTGGGATAGTTCTGCTTTAGGCGGCGCAGGATGTCGAAATCCATTTCGTGCGAGTTCTCGGAGAGCTGTTCCATATTGCGGAAACCTGCAAACGCAGTACCCACTTTTATGGCATCGAAACGGGGTGATACCTCATGGATGTCCTGCATACAGATGGTCTTATAAAAGACTCCTCCCCAGCCCATGTCGAAGGCGCGTGCCACCATCTCGTAGTTGGTGCAGACTGCCGACGAGGCGAGAAAGAACGGGTTCTCGCAGGGAATGCCGCAGAATGTGACAGACAGTGAGGGATTGACAGATTGCCTACGTTCCAGACTTTCCTCACGCAACAGCTCTTTGATGCGGATAGGGCGGTCGTAATGAATACAAGCCTGTTCCGCACGCTCGAGGTCCTCGTCCGAGCAGTCAGCAATCCATCGCCAGGCATTCTTGGCGTTATCGAAACGGATGGCACGGATGGCACGTGCAGGGTCGCCATTCTGACAAGCCTTCGTGCAGGGGGCATCCTCGCACAACAGGCAGCGTGTCGCTTCTTCGTGAATGTGTATCATGGTATATACTCTTTTAATGTGGTTTCGTTTTGGTACAGAATTGGTGCGTTATCCTCTTTCATGTCAAACGTTAAGATGAAGTCCTCGATTGTGCTATTGCTTCTTTCTGTGGGCTCATTCATCATTCTGAGGAATAGTCTACGTGGCTCTCCGTAAATGTATATCACTCTGTTTCTGTGCAGATAAAACAATTGTTTTCTCCGCATATTCTGTGGCAAATATACAACTTTTTCTCCGTATGGAAAAATAATTTTGCCATGTCATAAAAATGTCGTGCTTTTGCAAATTGAAAAAACATACACATTATGTGCACGTATAGTATATCGGTTGATGCCACCATATTGGAGAGGGTAAAGCCTGTTCTGCCTGACGATAAGGCTGTAGAGGCATGATGCAGTCGCAGGTGAACCTCCTTCTATTGCAACTTGCCGAGTCTCTATCCCGTCAGTCGAAAGCACAGGTCAGCCTGTCTTCAAGGCTTCGTGGTATCGCTCAAGCACCCCGAGATTTCGACTATAAGCAGGAATTGGCTAATCGCATCGAAGTATGAAACGGCTGGACTGACTTTGATGACGCTGTACAGAACTTCACTGCTGTTGCCGACAACCTCTGCTGTGAGGGAGATACAATGACCATCTTCATGCTGCATTGAAGACCGCACCAAAGCCGAGTACGTCCTCCGCGTCATTGCCAAACCCATCGGTGTCTCCGGCGATGAACTCGGCCAAGCACTCCCAAGTGACCTTCGTTCCTCACTCCCCTCAATCGAAGAAATTGAAGCCGAATTGGAATAACATTTTGTCGAATTAAAATATTTACGTATCTTTGCAGTGTGAAAGAAAAAAGTAGATATAGTATAATGATTGATATAACTAGTTAAAATATAATAATATGGAAGCAACAATAAAGAAAAGGAGGAACGCTCGGAAGAGGAGAAAAGTGCAGTATCTCCCTAAGTGCGAGTATTTGGTTGCCGACCCATTCAATACGGGCAATTGATGCAATATCTGCTTGACACAGAGGCTTTGATATGGTATCTAACGGACGACCGTCGTTTACCGACAGCCATCCGTGAAGATATTGAATGTAGTTACCGCAAATATGTCGTGTCCGCAATCTCTCTTGTTGAAATTATACAGTTGCAGCAGATTAACAGAATTAGCCTTAATGCGAAGCCGTCTGACGTGTTGCGTGTAATAGAAGATTCCTACATCAAAATAGTTGAAGCTGATGAGAAAATCTTGGATTATTTCTATACTTTAGAATTTCCCATAATCAATGGTCGTGCCCATACTGACCCATTCGATAGATTAATTATCTCTACGGCAATTGTCACTCGAAGGACATTAATTAGCTCCGATAAAAAATTTCCAACATATCGAGATCAATATGGTCTCCAATTATTAGAAATATGAATACATTCATCTGGAGTACAAAAAGAAGAATAGTATGACGTAAAATATCAAAATAGTATTGATACATAGAGCTTGAAGTGCTTGTTCTCCTTAATCGAAGACTGGTAATCTTAACGGGTGAGAATAAGAAACAACAGGTTCACGCATTGGCGTGGAATGTTCGTTCCTTATTTACCCAAAGGTAATTACCAGTCACCTGATTAAGAAATAAGGATTCATAAACGAAGGTTTCGCGCCTTTTTCATATCCTT
>JAEEIS010000082.1 GCA_016281475.1 Bacteroidales bacterium | reverse complement strand
GAACACATGGTACCAGTACAACAACATGCCCGAATATTTCGGAACCTTCCCCAAAGCCTACCAGCGGGCTGCGGTGGCGCAGCTGCTGTACCACTGCGGTGTGTCCGTGAACATGAGCTACTCGGCATCCGGCAGCGGCGCCTACGTGTATGCGGACTGGAACAACTCCAACGACGCGCTGCGCGCCTTCCAGAACTATTTCGGCTACAGCCACGCCACCGGTGTCAAAAAAAACGACTACAACGACACTCAATGGAAAAACCTGCTGAAGGCCCAACTCCGCAACAGCCAGCCGATGGTCTTTTCGGGATACGGATACACGGGCGGTGCCGGCCACGCCTTTGTCTGCGACGGCTTTGACGCCAACGACATGTTCCATTTCAACTGGGGATGGAGCGGGAAATACAACTGCTACTGCACCATCGACAGCCTCTGCCCGGGCGGTGTCGGCACCGGCGGCGGCAGCGGGAACTATTCGCGCGACCAGCGTGCGGTCATCAACCTGAACCCATACCTTGAGGAACAGAGGAAAGGATGGGTCGCCTCCGATGAATTCAACAGCGCCAGCCTCGGCAATTCCCTTCATCTGATGCTCCCCGACACCTGCCTGCACATCTACGGGGACATCACCGCCTCATGCGACCTGCACAGTATCGGCACAATGCTTAACCCCACCGCGCTGGCCTTCGGATATTCGCACAACCGGCAGCTGTTCCAGGGCAACTACCGTCTTGACAGCCTGCGGCTGAACTACAAATACAAACTGGGACGGCTCCATACGGAGAATGACGCACCTGACACCCTTTACATCTATCTGGCGCACTACGACGCCAACGACACCAACTGCACAATCATAAATATTGACGGGCAGGCATTCCTCTGCCCCAAGGTGCTGACCGGACCGATACGTCCGCAAACTGCCAACTGCGTAACCATCCGCTATCCTCTCCAACCCAAGGACACGCTGCGCACGACCATGAGCATACCGATGAATTACGGCAAAGCCACAGCATTAGGATATGAGGTACCGGAAAACAGGGCACTTTCAGTCATGGTGCGATTCGTGCCGGGCTACAGCTACCGGAACGGCGACACAATCGCCACCATGTCCGGCAGTAACGTGGACAACCTTCGCAACTCCTTCTCACTGCAATGCCACTATAGCAGCCAGTCGGCGCAAATCATTGCAAAAGGATACAATCACGCTCTGATAGAAAAGAACGAACTGCGTTACCAACTGTTCGGCAATGCGAACGACAGCTGCTACACCCCATCCACCCAGCTGCTTCCGGACTGGGACTACCATCTCAGCTATAACACCCGTCCGCTCTCCGCCTACAGGGAGAGCGACACCGCCATCTGCGGCCCGATGGTCTGGAACGGCATGGAAATCAAAAAGAGCGGTGACTATAAGCAAATTTTCAGATTTTCAAACAAAAACGACAGCGTTGTGGTGCTGCACCTGCAATGTGACTCCCCCATTGGGAGCATGGCGCCCATCAGCGGAGCCACAAGCATCGACAGCATCGGGGACTATGAATTCTCAATACCGGCCGTAACCGGAGCCTCCAGCTACCGTTGGGAGCTCAACAGCCCGCAATGGCAGCTGGAAAACGCCGATTCGCTCCTTTGCATCATGAAGGTCGGCAGCCGCGGACAGGGCCTGCTCACCGCCCACGCCTACAGCGCACACAAGGGATGCCATGAAAGCCAAAACCTGCGCCTCATCTATTGCGACAGCATCACCTCCGTATCCGAAATTCAGGGGAGGAACAGCTTCTCAGGCCGCAGCCTTGCCCTGTTCAGCGTGGAGAATATGGAGAAGGCGCAATACCGCTGGCATCTTTCCAGCAATTCAGGCTGGAAAATCAATGGTGACGACACACTCTCATGGATTATTGTTGATGTCTCCGGCAGCGGAATGGACACCCTGTTCCTTGAAGTCACCGACGAGTGCGGATATGTGACGCGGAGGCAGGCTGTCATCCGGTGCGAGGTCAATGTCGGAAACATTTCACATACACTGGCCGCCGAGCTCTATCCCAATCCGGCACAGGGGCAAATCCAAATCATCCTCCCTGACGGAACGGCACAGGCAAACTACTGCCTCACCGATGCGCTTGGCAGGGTGCTGTCAAAAGGGATGTTAGATGGGAACCGTTCGGAACTCTCCCTGCAGCCTTACCGCAACGGGATTTATTTCCTCAAAATCACCGACGGTCAGCAGCGCAGCAACGTTTTCAAGATTGTAAAACAATAATAAAAAAAAATGGATGCCTGATTGGCATCCATTTTTTTTATTTTACGAACCGTCCCGTAACGTTCCCCATGCGCAACAGGTATATCCCGTCGGCAAGGTCTTCAACGTTGATGCCCTCCGAGGCGTTATAGCTGCCGCGCAGCACCAGCCGCCCAGTCATGTCGGCAACCTCGTAGGCGGTTCCATCATATCGTTCCCCGTTGGTGATGAACAATGCCTTCCCCACCGGATTGGGATAGATGGCCAGCCGCTGCGCCTCCGCATCGCGAATGGCATCGCCAGGCTCAAAGGTGGCGGTCAGCTCCACATCCTTTGTCACGGTCAGCTGGCGCGGGTTCTGCTTGTTGCCATCGCTCCACTGTTTGAAATAGTGGTCAGGCTTCGCACTGGCCTTCAGCGTGGCGGTTTTTCCGTAGGCATAGGAGCCGCCACCGGTTACAGTACCCATATTGGTGTCGTTGGAATGCAGTGTGACCATGTGGGTGTCCGGAGCAAAAGTGGCGGTGAATGAGGTGTCCTTCCATATAACCACGTAGCGCGGATTCTCCCTGTTGCCGTCGTTCCAGCGCAGGAAATGGTGGTGCAGTGCGGCAGTGGCCGTAATTTTCACACGGGTGCCGCCAGCGTAGGTTCCTGCCCCCGCAACTGTGCCCATACTGTTATTGCTTGATGATACCTTCATGACATATTCATCGGAGAAGACCGATGTGGCGTAACAGCCGATTGTTGTGCTCGAATTCCGCTGGTGCCCGCTAATGTCGGTGCGCACACTGTCGACCCTGGGGCAGAGCAGGGAATTATAATCTTTCAAATCCAGCCCCTTATCCAAATCCGCGAAGGAGGGAAGACGTTTCAGCGAGTTGCTGTCCTGACCGGTGACAGCCTGTAATTCGGCGATAGTGGTCAGATACTTGTTGGCTGTAGCTGTATACAGATAAGCCACATTGTCCTTGGAATAAAAGTCGTTCCACTCACGCAGGCCATACGAACTCCCATAATTGGCGCTCCGAATACAAATCGGATAGTTGCTTATGCCATTGACTGAAATGAGGTTCCGTGTGAAATTTGTCTTGTAGGTAGCATTGGAGGAGGGGGTGAAATTGAAACCGTATGCGGCGCCACTGTCAGATTTCACATAGATGCTGTTGTGGTGGATATCCAGCCTGCAGTTTGATGCGTTTAGCGAAAGGCCATACTGCGCATTACTTCCAATAACCATTATCTCGTTATTGGTGATCATGGCTGAATGGCTGGAATAATTCGCATGATTGACATAATTGGCAAGATATAAGCCGTAACCCATGCTGGCGTTGGTCAGGAAACGGTTCCCCTCCATATTCCCTATAGTGACATAATAACTGATATAGGCTCCGTAATGGGTGTTTTTCAAACCGGTACGGCTCCGGATGCGGTTGTGGCTGATGCTTGGGAAATTACCGTAGTAATTTACGTACATGCCATAAAAATAGGCATCAGCCAGTTCGTTGCTGTCAATATACACGGATGAGAGCTTGATGTTGCCCGAAGTTCCAGCAATCTGATTGAGGTAAAGGCCGTAAAAACCGCCGACAATGCGGTTGCCCACAAGCCGCACCTCAACCGGGTAGCTGATGTTGTCCTTTCTGGTGTAGCTGAACGCTTTGTAAAGATTAGTTGTGCAGGTGGCGCATGCATAGATGTTGCATCCTCTGAAAGTGACATGGGAGCAGCTGCCCGCCATATCAACACCGGCCAGCCCGTCGGTGGTGTTACCGAAGGTGAGTTCCTGGAATGTGACATATTTGAGGTTGCGGGCAAACAGGCCCGGCTTGCCGCTTCCACCGTCAAACACAGGGGAATCACCCTTGGCAGCCTTGAAAGTGACAGTGTTTTTGGAGCTGGAACCAGGAATGCTGTCAGGCAGGTTCAGCTGGCCGTATTTGCCGGTGCGGACGGTGATGGTAACCGGCCCGGTAATGCCGCAGTTATACAACGCATTCACCAGCTCCTCCTCGTCCGCGTAGGTGGGATTGTATCCGCCCAATGTATAGCTGCCGCCGGCAATCGGACCGCTACAGATGTATTTGCTATAAAAAACCGTATCGTTGCTGTGGTTGGCGTCGTTTTGGGAATTTGGTTTCTCCACCCAGGCGACCAGCTTGTTGGAGGAACTCGGAACTATGCTGCCGAGCTGCACTACAGCAACGCCCCTGTATGGCAGATTGCCCTTCCAGTTCAAAGCGGTCTGGGCCACCCCGTTGAACGTCCAGCGGATGGTGACAGAAGTGAGGTTGCCGCTGCCCATGTTTGCCAAGGTCACATAAACAGGCGAGCTGCTTCCCTTGACCAAATCCGTTTTGGAAAAGTCGCTCAAGGAGGCGTCATTCTTTTCCGCATCACCTTCAAAAGCTCCCATCAGCGTGTTCACAGGACGCGCCTTGCCGTTAATGTCAGTCTTCACTTCATTCAAGCGGGGCATCAGCAGTTGTGAGACCGGAATCACCTTCAAATCCTTTGTCATATCCAGATAGATCGGGGTGACTGACACGCTGTGCGAATCAGCTTTTGAGGCGGCCATTATGCCGGCAATGTCATTGCATGACACACCATTGATGCTCGCAAGGCGCAGCCCGTCAACATTGCTGTAATCATTATAGTCGGTGAAGCAGGGCTTTGTACCACTCAAACTGTTGATATAAATTGCCCCTTCAGCTTTGGAGGCATCAAAAATGTTTCCGCATATACGCTGCTCCAATCCACCAATACCGCGGTTGATATGCAAACAATATGAAGTGTTGTTTGTAATGGCTGTGGCACGGACGGTGTTGTGGTAGAATTTCACCGATGAGACAATTAGCTGGACCGCATAGGTGGTGCCGGCAATTTTGGTAAGGACACAGTTGTTGGCCACGAACGTGCAGCTGCTGTCAGCCGCCATCATATTGTTGAAATACATGCCGCGACCGCTCAACTGGTTCTTGGTGTCGCGGAGGCCATCGATATAATTCCCGACAATACTGTCAACAATTCCGTTTGAGAAAAAGAGACCTGTATAATTGACGGGGTTTTTTGTGGGTCGGCGGGAGAGCATCCTGTTATGCGAAATACTGGTCACATTGGCATAAGATATGCTAATACCGGTTCGCTGGCTGACCATCTCATTGCTGTCAACTATTATATTCAGGAACGGATCGGTCGCTGAATTGCCATTTATGCTGACAGCATAGCTCCCACCCTGCATCATGTTGTGGGTGATTCTGACATTT
>JAEEIS010000081.1 GCA_016281475.1 Bacteroidales bacterium | reverse complement strand
GTTGTTCCACTCCACATGAAAAACAGTTGAGAACACCGAATAGCCGTACTCCTGTTCAACAGGGAAGTAGTCGCTCATGGTGTTCTTACCCTCTACGGTGCCGCGGCGCTTGATGATGCCAGCCTCGTAAACCATTGCTTCGGCAAGAGTGGTCTTGCCGCTACCCGCACTGCCAAGCAGTGCAATGTTCTTAATCTCGTTTGTCTGATAAACTTTCATAATAACTTATATTTTTAGGTTTATTTTCTCAAAAGCGACGCTAAAGGTAGGCATTTTCATGCGAAAAACCAACGAAATCTTTTAAATATTAAACTTTATTAGTAATTTTGCAGGAAATTGAAAACTCAAAACTTGAAACTCAAAACACAATGTCCGGGCTGTACATCCATATTCCTTTCTGCAAAAGCCGCTGCATCTACTGCGGTTTTTACTCCACCACGGGGATGGAGCTGCGCCAGCGGTACGTCGATGCCGTATGTCGGGAGATGGCGTTGAGGCACAAAGGGGACTCGTCCCCAATAAGCACCATCTATCTGGGTGGTGGCACGCCGAGTCAGTTGACCATCGCCCAACTCAGCCAGCTGTTTATATATATTAATAAGGTGTATCATCTCACAGAGGGACAGACCCCCTGTGAGGTTACCATCGAGGTGAACCCCGATGACGTGACGGAGGCATTTGCCGAGGGGCTGAGGGAGCTGCCCGTCAACCGCGTCAGCATGGGTGTCCAGACCTTTGACGACAACCGCCTGCGCTTCTTGCACCGCCGCCATACCGCTGAACAGGTGCCGCAGGCTGTCAGGAACCTTCGTGATGCGGGCATCGACAACATCAGCATCGACCTGATGTACGGTTTCCCCGGCGAGACCTTAGCCGACTGGCAGCGCGACGTGGATGCAGCCCTGGCCTTAGACGTGGAGCACCTGTCGGCCTACTGTCTGATGGTAGAAGAAGGCACACCGCTCTTCGAGCAAATGAAGGGGGTGACCCCCTCTGACTCCCCCTGTTTAGGGGGAGAACATGACGCGGCAAAAACCTCCCCTATACAGGGGAGTATGGAGGGGTCTGCCGAAGAACTGGAGCGGATGATGTACGAAATGCTGACGGACCGGCTGACGGCGGGCGGCTATGAGCACTACGAGATTTCCAACTTCGCCAAGCCCGGCTACCGCTCGCGCCACAACAGCAGCTACTGGAATGACGTGCCTTACATCGGATTGGGTGCCGCGGCACACAGCTATGACGGCAAGCGCCGCTACTGGAACGTGGCGGACATCCACCAGTATATGGAGGCCATAGAACGGGGTGAGAGACCCTGTGACGGTGAGCTGCTGGACGGCGACACACGCTACAACGACCGCATCACGGTAGCCCTGAGAACCTGTGAGGGCCTTGACCTCGCCACCCTCTCGGAACGGCAGCGCACCTTCTGCCTCGATGCTGCGCGGCGATTCCTGAATGACGGTCTGCTGCGCCTGGACGGCCAACATCTGGTGCTAACGCGCAAAGGGCTCTTTGTCAGCGACATGATCATGGCAGAGCTCATGATAGTATGACCGAAATCGGGCCAAATCCTAAAATGGAAAAGCTTTTTCTTGGATATTCAGAATATTATTCGTAACTTCGCAAGCGAAAACAATCAAGCATGAAGCCCATGATTACCATACTCGGTCCGACAGCCAGCGGGAAGACACCGTTGGCGGCTGCTCTGGCGAAGGAAATCGGCGGAGAAATCATCTCGGCCGACTCGCGGCAGGTGTACCGGCGCATGGACATCGGTACGGGCAAGGACCTGGAAGACTATGGGGACGTGAAATACCACCTCATAGACATTGCGGAACCCGGCACGAAGTATAACCTCTTCAAATACCAGCATGACTTTTACAAAGCCTTCTGCGCCATCACGGAAGCAGGACACAGACCCATACTCTGCGGAGGCACGGGGCTGTATATCGAAGCTGTCCTGAAGGGCTACCAGCTGTCGCCTGTACCACAGAACCCCGAGCTGCGGGCGCAGTTAGAGGGCAAGTCGCTGGAGGAACTGACACAGATGCTGATAGCGCTGAAGGCGAAGAACGGTTCCAACATGCACAACAAGACGGACGTGGACTCCTGCCAGCGTGCCATCCGAGCCATCGAGATAGAGACGGCAGTCGCAGAGAATCGGGAGTACCACCGCACCACCGTCCCCCCTACAGACTCCATCATCATCGGTGTCGACATCGACAGGGAGGAGCGTCGGAGAAAGATTACCAGCCGCCTGAAGGCTCGTCTTGAAAACGGCATGATAGAGGAAGTCAAGGCGCTACTGGACGAAGGCATCCCCGCTGAAGACCTCATCTACTACGGCTTGGAATATAAGTTCGTCACGGAATACCTGATTGGCAAGACTACCTATGACGAAATGTTTACGCGACTGGAGATTGCCATCCACCAGTTTGCCAAGCGCCAGATGACATGGTTCAGAGGCATGGAGCGCCGCGGTTTCACCATACACTGGATTGACGCCCTGCTACCGACGGACGAAAAAGTGGCAAGAATACTTGAAATATGCGAAAAAACTATGAACTGTGAACTGTGAACTATGAACTATGAACTAAATAATCGATGGGGCATCCTATATTGCCCGAAAGGACGTGCAACGAAGCAGCGGGAGAAGATTCAACGCGTGCTGGACGAGCACAAGATAGAGTATGACTTCGTGCAAAGCGAGTCGCTGGACAGCGTGGAGCGCCTGATGACAATGCTCATCCACAATGGCTACAAAACCATTGTCATCGTCGGCGGCGACTCGGCACTGAACGACGCTGTCAACTGTCTGATGCGTGAAGAGAGACAGGTCCGCGAAGAGATTGCCTTAGGTGTCATCCCCAATGGCCTCGTCAACGACTTCGCCCGCTATTGGGACTTCAAGGAGGGCAATCTGGAACAGACCGTTGCCTGGCTCGCCAAGCATCGGGTACGCCGCATCGACATCGGCTGCATCCGCTATGTCAACAAGAAGGAGGAACAATGCCGCCGCTACTTCCTGAACTGCGTCAACATCGGACTGATTGCCGACGTGATGAACCTGCGCCGGCAGGCACGCTCGCTGTTAGGGTCGCGGACCTTGTCATTCATTGCCTCCATCTTCCTGATGATTTTCCACCGCATGGACTATAAAATGCATGTCAGAATCAACAGCGACGTCATCAACCGGAAGGTCATGACGATGTGCATCGGCAGCGGTCCGGGCTACGGACAGACTCCGAGTGCCGTCCCCTACAACGGCATGCTGGACGTGTCGGTCATCTACCATACGGAAATCATGCAGGTGTTTGCAGGCCTGTGGCTATTAGTGACGGGACGATTCCTCAACCACCGCAGCGTACACCCCTACCGCACCCGTGAGATAGAGGTCATAGAAGCCAAACATGCACTGGTAGGTGTAGACGGACGACTGCTGGGAACACCCGTGGGTTCTTACCACATCAGCATCGAACAAGAAGCCATAAACTTCCTTATTCCCGACTGAAAAATGTAAAAGAAGTGTAAAAAAAGGCCTTTTTGAAAAAAAAAGCCTTTTTTATTTTGTAGTCACGCTGAAATTGCGTACTTTTGAGGGAAATTTTAAATCTAAAACAATATTAAAACAATATTAAACACCTTAAAATAGGAACTATGAGTTATCTAC
>JAEEIS010000080.1 GCA_016281475.1 Bacteroidales bacterium | reverse complement strand
GGCGTGATGAAGAACGTAGAGCTCTCCATCCGCAAGGCGCTGTCGCTCCCTATCAGCATATACAGGGTGTGGAAGCCAACGGTCAGGTGGCTTGCCCCTATCTGAAGTTGGCTTGTGGCAGAGAGGCTATCGGTGATATGTGCGTCGTAGTCGTCGTCGAACCAATAGACGTATCGACCCGACTGTGCCGATAGCGACAACCCCAACAAACATCCTGCCACAATCAATAGTAATCGTTTCATAGTTCTAAAGGTTTTACAGTTCTAAGTCTGGCAGACCCCACCACTATCGTGGCACCCCCTAGGGTAGCATACCCCGGCCTTACGGCCACCCCTCTAAAGAGGGGACGAGGCGGCTGCCGTTCTTTTTTAACCTTTTACTCGTTATTGTTGATTACCTCTATGTTCACCTCCAGATTGCCTTGTGTGTTGGTGCGGCGTGCGGCGGAGAAGTGGCCTATCAGGGGGTTGCTCACCTTGTCGTCCCAAGGATACTGCCCACCGTAGATGCCTACCTGTGTGCTATCGTCACCCAATATGGTGGTGGCAATATCGTCGTTCAATGCCATCGACATGCCGTCGCTGTAGCTACCGCGGAAGGTTTGGAATACCTGGGCGTAGCTCGTATAGTTATGCAGATTATGCGTCGCTATGTCGTCGGTCATGTCGAAGTAGGGGTAACCACTAGTATTTATTCCTATGGTGTTAAAGCTTGTATAACCGTTGTCGTAGCGAAAATTATGAAAGTAGTAGTACACAATGGAGTTCATGATTGTCTTGTTGTTGAGCCAACCTGGAGAATTCTCCTGATAGGCGATGCAGTTCACCAGATAGTCGGGGCTATCCATATTAGCTTGATTTAATATCACGCTATTGTAAAATGTTGTTCCCGTGGCATACCAATAAGTAGTGCCGGAAGATGTGTAATGCGTGTTATACCATTTACCGATGATGCAGTTGATGAACACGGCATCCGAGGTATGATAATCGGTGCTGGTTTCATGATAGACCTCCTGAAACCGACATTTCAGAAACAGCGGGTTGTGGGCAACGCGGAGCCTCATATCTGTACCACTGGGGAAATTCAACCCTATGAGTGTGAGGCGATTCACTGTGTCGGGCACTTCTACGGTAAAAGTGTTTAATATCCGAGTGCGAACCAGTCCGATGGAGTCGTCGTTGAACATACCCTGCCCGCGGATGGTCACCGCCTTGGTGATATTCACAGAGTAAAAAGCGCCCGACGAGAGGTTGATCACGTCGCCGTCAACTGCTACGGCATGAGCCTGCTGCAGGGCATTCATCCCATAGAACGCCTGCACCGAGTCGTTATGGGTCAAGGTGGCGAAAGGCTGTTGCGCAAAGCCCAAAGTGGCCATGCAAAGTGCTGCAAAAAGGAGTAGAGTTTTCTTCATGTTGTGAATGCGCCTGTTGTATAGCATCGGCACGTCGCTGTTGATGTGATTATTGTTGTTGTTGATTTATCAGTGATACTATTTTCTCGACAAGGTCCTTGACCTTTTGGAGGTAAATCATGACTTCTTCCTCATTGGCATCGATGAAGTCATCATAATCACTCCCCTGACGAAAAGCAAACACACGCCCATAAAGCCATCCATCATCTTTGGTGAGTATTTCTGGTTTTACATAGTATTGGTTCAAGAGCACTATAACACCGTTGTGTGTGCGTACGGTATGTTTGTCATGAACCAACAATGCGGTTGCAGCATAGTATAATGCGTAGTACAATCTGTTTGCAGCTACGCTCCACATTTTCATGGCGATGGACTTGTCGACATCCTCTAATGCCGCGTAGGCTTTTTCAATGCGATATAGAACTATCGCGCGGCGTTCTTCATCTGATAGGCTCATAGTTGTATTCCTTCCTCTCTTACGTTGTATTTAAATAGTGATGGTGGCGCATTTTTCCACTGGTCTTTTGTGTAAACCAATGAGTTGATTTCTTCACCAATGTCAAAACCTTTGTCCCACAGTTCACATGCGATGGCATATCTGTCGTAGTGCGACATTTTCGGCTTGTTGAGCAGAATGATGACATCCCAGTCAGAGTCATCACGAGCATCGCCACGGGCCCGGGAGCCATACAGGATTATCTGCGCGTCGGGCTCTTGTTCCCGCACGGTAGTGCGAATCATCTCCAATACTTTGTCTCTGCCCAGTCGTTCCATTTTGAGGTTGTCCTTTTGTGGTTATGTCAAAGAGTTTTGTTACTTATTGTTGTATATTGATATCTATGTACTTGCAGACTAAATGCACGAATAGTTGACAATGCAAATTTACGAAAAAAAACTTGATTGGCATATATCAGCATGTAAAAAAGCCACCTTACATATAGAAAGGGTGTCTCACCGTATGGCAAGACACCCTTTGGCTGTACTCAACAAAGTGCTAACGCTTGATGACGCGGCGTACGGTGTTGCCCTTCTGCAGGCTGATGCGCAGGGCGTAGGTACCTGTGGGCAGTTGTGAGATGTCGAGCTGGTTGGTGTTGGTGAATGTCGCCACCAGACGGCCGGAGTAGTCGTAGACCTCCACTTTCAGCACTCCTTCGGCATCGATGGTAAGCTTACCGGTGGTGGGGTTAGGATAGATGTTAATGCCGTCGAGGTCGGTCACGTCGGCAATGCCCACGCGGTTGATGGTCAGCTGCAGTGTGACAATGCTGTCGCAGCCTGCCTCGGTCTGGCCTTCGTAGACGTACTCGCCGGTTTCGGTCAGTACCTCGCCGTTCCAATCATAGGAGTTGTCTGCGGTGTCGAAGATGACGGTGCGGCTACTGTAGTTGATGGTCAGATGCAGGGTGACGGTGCTGTCACAGCCAGCATCGTTGGTGGTGACGAAGGTGGGCGTGTCGGTGCTCTCGGTGTAGGTGGTACCGTGCCACTCAAGGCTGTCGCAGGCGGAGAGAATCTCGTTGGCCGAGGTGCTGTAGTTGACAGTGAGGTGCAGTGTGACGGTGCTGTCGCAGCCTGCGGCGTTAGTGGACTCGAAGATAGGCGTGTCAGTGCTGGTAGTGTAGGTGGTGCCGTTCCATGTGTAGCTGTCGCAAGCGGTGATGGTCTCAGTGCCAGAAGTGCTGTAGTTGATGGTGAGGTGGAGCGTGATGGTGCTGTCGCAGCCGGCGGCATTGGTACTAGTATAACTAGGAGTACTAGTAGAACTAGTATAGGTCTGGCCGTGCCAGGTGTAGTTGTCGCAGGCGGTAGCAGTCTCGGTGGAGGAGGTGCTGTAGTTGATGGTGAGGTTCAGCGTGACAACGCTGTCGCAGCCAGCGGCGTTGGAGGTGGTGTAGGTAGCGGTGTTGGTAGAGGCGGTATAGGCGGTGCCGTGCCAAGTGTAACTGTCGCAGGCGGTGGCAGACTCAGTGCCCGTGGTGCTGCTGTTGATGGTGAGGTGGAGGGTGACGGTGCTGTCGCAGCCGTTGGCGTTAGTAGTCGAATAGGTAGGCGTATTGGTAGAGGCTGTGTAGGCGGTGCCGTGCCAAGTGTAGCTGTCGCAGGCTGTGACGGTCTCCGTACCTGTGGTGCTGCTGTTGATGGTGAGGTGCAGTGTGACGGTGCTGTCACAACCAGCGGAGTTGGTAGTGCTATAGGTGGGCGTGTTGGTAGAGGTGGTATAGGCGGTGCCGTGCCAGGTGTAGCTGTCGCAAGCGGTGACGGTTTCCGTACCCGTGGTGCTGCTGTTGATGGTTAGGTGCAGGGTTACGGTGCTGTCGCAGCCAGCGGCGTTAGTGGTCTGGTAGGTGGGCGTGTTGGTAGAGGCGGTGTAAGTGGTGCCGTGCCATGTGTAGGTGTCGCAGGCGGTGGCTGTCACGGTGCTGGCTGTGCTATTGTTTATAGTCAGATGCAGTGTGACAGTGCTGTCGCAGCCTCCAATGGTGGTAGTGGAGTAGGTGGGAGTGTTGGTAGAAGCGGTGTAGGCGGTGCCGTGCCAAGTGTAGCTGTCGCAGGCGGTGATGCTCTCAATGGTGAAGAGGCTTTGGCTAATGGTGAGGTGCAGCGTGGTGACGCTGTCGCATCCGGCAGCATTCAGCGAGGTGTGGGTCGGCGTGTTAGTCGAGGCTGTGTAGGTGGTGCCATGCCAGGTGTAACTGTTACAGGCGGCGACGGTTTCAATGCCTGAGTTGCTGTAGTTAACTGTCAGGTTCAGTGTGACAGTGCTGTCACAGCCAGCGGCGTTGGTGGTGCTATAGGTAGGCGTATTAGTGGAAGAGGTGTAGGTGGTGCCGTGCCAAGTGTAGCTGTTGCAGGCGGTCTGGTTGTCAATTGTCGTGCTGCTGTTGTTGATGGTTAGGTGCAGTGTGACAACGCTGTCGCATCCGACTGCATTGGTGGTGGTGTAGGTAGGCGTGTTGGTAGAAGCAGTGTAGGCGGTGCCGTGCCAGGTGTAGGTGTCGCAGGCGGTGGCGGTTACGGTGCTTGACGTACTGTTGTTGATAGTCAGGTGCAGGGTGACTGTGCTGTCGCAGCCAGCGGCATTAGTGGTCTGGAAGGTGGGCGTGTTGGTGGATGCCGTGTAGGTGTTTCCGTGCCAGGTATAGGTGTCGCAGGCGGTTGCCGCTGCTACACTCGTGGTGCTATGGTTCAGGGTCAGATGCAGTGTGACAGTGCTGTCGCAGCCCACGGCGTTGGTGGTGCTATAGGTAGGCGTGTTGGTAGAAGCAGTGTAGGTGTTGCCGTGCCAAGTGTAGGTGTCGCAAGCGGTCTGGTTGTCGACGGTTTGGCTACTCTGGTTGATAGTCAGATGCAGCGTTACCGTGCTGTCGCAGCCCACGGAGTTGGTAGCAACAAAGGTAGGCGTGTTGGTCGAAGCGGTGTAGGTGTTGCTATGCCATGTATAGCTGTCGCAAGCAGTGGCCGTCTCAACACTGCTGCTGGTGGGACGCACTGTGAGGGCGAGCATAAAGACACTGTCGCAGCCGAAGGAGGTCTGCAGGCTGTCCCATACGGTATAGGTGCCGGCGGGACGGGTGATGGGCGTTGTGCCGTGACCTGTCCACGTGTAGCCTGCGTCCTCGCAGATGTCGGCAGTGGTTTCGCTATAGTGCGTGGGATGCACGTTCAGCGTCAGGCTGAAAGTGCTGTCGCACCCCATCTGGGTGTACATCGTATCATAATAGAAGGAGATACCGGAGGTGAGGCTGTCGAGTGTGAGATTATGTCCCGTCCAAGTGAAACTTTGGTTGGTGCAGAGATTTTCGGTCTGCGAGGCATTGTAGATTGGGTTGACGGTCAGGTTCACCGTGATGACGCTGTCGCAACCACGGACGGTGAGCAGCGAGTCGGTGTAGGTGCCCGAGACGGTCAGCTG
>JAEEIS010000002.1 GCA_016281475.1 Bacteroidales bacterium | reverse complement strand
GTGCGTCGTGCTTGATATAGAATTTGGAGCTGTGTGCTTGGTCGGTTTTCACAAGCTCCATGCGGCATTGTCCGTTGCGCCAGAAGCTGACCAGCAGGCCGGGGAAGCGGCCGTAGTAGGGCAGGGGTGTGAGGTCGCGGGGTTGTTTACCCTTCTTGGAGTCACCGTGCCAGATGGTTTTGAAGGGCTGAACGTAGAACTCGAGCTTATTGCTATTGATAGAACAGGTATAGCGGGTGAGACCGTTCACCTGGTCGGTGTCGAACTTGATGTCGGTGCGGGAAAAGGGCGCGACGGTGCGGTAGTGCTCGCGATTAATATTTGTCAGCCCGGACACCGGGTTTGTCAGTCTAGACGTTGGGCCGCCGAAGATGGTGGTGAGGTAGGTGACGGAGTCTTTGGCATCATCCACAAAGATGTCCTCCACCGAGTAGCCCTGTATGTAGGGGCCGTTGCTCCAGCCGCCGGGATGGTATTCTCCGGGCAGACGGTCGCCTTCGGTCACGAGGTACACACTCCCGCCACAGATTTCTATCTGTGTGTACTGGGTATCGATGTGTTCTCCATAGTCGTAGGAGGCATAGACAAAATGGTTGGCGTTCTTGGTCACCTTAAAGGGACTTGGTGTCTGTGCGCACAGTGTTGTGGTGGCAGCGACTATGAGGAGGAGTGTTGCGATGGTCTTTTTCATACTTCACAGAGGGATTAATCAGATGCGGAGTTGTCGTTTTCCTGCTCGTCGGGCAGGTCGATGACTTTGAAGCGGGACTGGCGTTGGTGCCAGCGGTCGAGTGCCAGTTGGCGCAGGTCGGCCACATCGTCGCGCTCGTCCATAATTTCCAGACCCACGATGGTCTCGATGATGTCCTCCAGCGTGATGATGCCTTGGAAGCTGCCATACTCATCGATGACGCAGGCGATGTGCTGCTTGTTGCTGAGCATCGAGTCCCAAATCTCGGAGACGGGCATCTGTTCTTTGTACATGACGATGTCGCGCCGTATGTCGCCGAGGGTCATGTTGAACTTGTCCTCGGTGAGCAATTCCAGTGCCTCGCTGCGGAGGATGTAGCCAGTGATGTATTCGTCCGACTCGCTCCACACGGGGATGCGCGAGAAGTGGGAGTAACGTTTGTCCTTGTAGAACTGTTTGAGGGTCATTTGCTCGGGAGCGATGGCGGCGACGGTGGTGGGGGTCATCACATCTTCGGCCTTCACGTCGTCGAGCTTGATGACGTTCTGGATGATTTTATTTTCATCTTCGTCAATCACCTCCTCATCCTCAGCCATGTCGGCCATGGCGGCGACCTCCTCGCGGCTGACGGCGGCTTCCTCGTCATCGTCGTCGGCGATGGTCTTGGAGAGCTTTTCGACCACCCACACGATGGGGAATAGCAGGGTGATAATCAGTCGCAGGGTGTTGGTGGTGAAGCCCATGAGCTTCTTCCAGTAGCGGGTGCCGATGGTCTTGGGGATTATCTCTGCGAATATCAGTATCAGGATTGTGGTGATGGCGGAGACCAGTCCGAACCATTGGCTGCCGAACACTTCGGTGGCTTGGGCACCCACACCGGCCGCGCCGATGGTGTTGGCAATGGTGTTGAGCGACAGGATGGCGGCGATGGGGCGCGCGTTGTCGGTCTTATAGCGTTTGAAACGTGTGGCGGGTTTGTATCCTTCGTCTTCGCGCATGTTGACATACGACAGGGGTGTGGACATGAGTGTCGCCTCGAGTATCGAGCACATGAACGAGATGATCATGGCACCCAGAAGGAATATGAGCAGTAAGGTCATTTAATTGAGAATTGAAAATTGAAAGTTGAAAATTGAAATTAATGATTTTAAAAATACTTGACTATCGTCTTAACATTAAACATTACTTGACATCTATCTCGTCTATCATCAGCCAGGCGGGCTGTCCGGCTCCCACATGCCAGGCGGGCAGGTTTTTTTGGCAGTGGATGCGGAAGCGGAGATAGCGCACCTTGCCCGCTTCGGCGGGATGGAACAATCCTTGCCGTGGGGCAAAAAAGCGGCGCATCGCCACTCGGCGGCTCTCCTTTCGGCTGTCGGCGAGGGGGCGTGTGGTCTTCAGCGGTTGCCAAGGTGAGTAGGTGCGCCCGTTGCGCGACCATTGCACCTCAGCGCTGTCGGGACTCAGCACCCAGTCGTTGGCACTGTGGCAGAAGCCTATCGTTACCTGCTCCAGTGTTGCGGCCTCGGCCAGCTCCACGGTTAGGTCTACGCTGTCGCGTCCGCTGAAGCCCGTCCAGCCTTCGCCATAGTTGCCCGCAATGCCCAGATGGCTGTCGTGCAGCACCGCCGGGTATCCGTTGCAATACTGGAAACTGGGATGGTCCACAGGCTGGGAGGCATCACCGTAGGCGTGGACGCTAATATCTTTGACCAAATTGAGCCGCTTGTCAGGCATGGCTTGTCGCAGGGCCTTGGGCTCGTCGAAATAGTAGCCGCAGAAGTTCCACAAGTTCACACTGTCCTCGAGTTGCGATGGCACCACAACCAGTCGGAACAGCTGCACGCTGTCGCCGTCAATCCTGTATCGCTTGCTCACTCCGGGGCCGCAGGTGGCCGTGCCGAGACCTGCCTGCCGTGCATCGACATTCACTATATAGTGGTCGGTCATGCGGAGGTCCTTGATGCGTCGGGCGGCGGTCATCACGCTGTCGTCGTATAGGCGGACGCTGAAATTGATGGGCCGCTCGTCGGCGGTGCAGAAACTGAGGCGTTTGTCGCCGATGGCAAAGCTGGTCCAATAGGTGGTGCGGTTGCCGCTTTCCTGTGGCACCACATGCAACTCGCCGCACACCTCCTTCGGCGTGGCGGTATGATGTCCAATCCAGCTGGCCTCGTTGCGGTCGGGGTAGGTCTCGTAGTAGTTGCCCCACCACTCCACCTGTCGGCAGCTGCTGTCCACACCCAGCTGTATGCCCAGTTTGGGCAGGGTGCGGTAGTTGCCGCGGGGATGGAATGCATAGCTCAGTTGCATTTTGCCTTCGCAGTCAACCTCGACAATCTCGCGTAGGGTCATGGTGCGCCCTTCGGGGCTGGTCAGTTCCAGCAGCAGCTCCACCTCTGCCATGCGGTCGGGCTCGCCGATATACTGGGTTCGGCAGCTGATGGGCGATGCGGTGAGGTCGTCCAGTCCTTCCCATGCCCGTGCACCGTAGTGGTCTACAAGGTCGTTGAGCGTCGGCGGACGCCAGAAGTTCCACCGCAGGGGACGCACAAGCAGTTCCTCGCCGCGATAAGCATATTGGGTAATGTGGCCCGTGTTGGCATCAATGGTGAGTGCGAAAAGGGTTGGGGAGGCGATGGTGACGGTGTTGCTCGTCTTGTCGTGGTGGCAGCGAAATGACTTAGATGCGACGGATGGCAGCTCAATGCTGTCCACAGGCGCGTCGAAGCTGGTCATCTCAAACTCGTCGTGGCTGTTCTCGTGCAGGGTCCACGAGGTGCCGTAGTCGTAGGGGTCGCCCACCTCGTAGCTGTCGCCCACAAAGTTGAATCGGACGAAGAACCGTTCTCCTCCCATAGGCTCAATTTCGGGCATACGCAGATTTAGGCGGCAGCTCTCGCCGGCAGGCAGGTGGGGATGGAGCGTGTCGCTATAAAGCGTGTCGCGCAGCGAGGAGTAAATCTTGTAGTGGCAGACAAACTCGCAGGCATCGCGGAAGTTGAAGTCGTTCTTCAGCATATAGTATTCCCCGCCGTTGGCATCGTGGTGCTGGGTGACGTTGAGGTTTTGATACACCTGCTGCACCTCGTTGGCGTGGGCATGGGGTCGGCGGTCGCTGGCCACGATGCCGTTGGCGCAGAAGGCATCGTCGTCCTGCACTCCGGGCAGGCTCCCGAGGTCGCCTCCCACGGCATACCATGCCGAGTCTTTCTCATGTTCGAGAGTATATTGTATCTGCTTGCCGTTCATCACAAAACTCTGGTCCACCCAATCCCAGATAAAGCCGCCCTGCAGCTGGGGATACTTGCCGATGGTGTCCCAATAGTCCTTCAGCCCGCCCATGCTGTTGCCCATGGCGTGGCAGTACTCCACCATGATAAACGGACGGGAGAACGTGTCAATTTGTGAATTCGTTAATTCGTCAGTCTGATTAACATGTTCACGAATTGGCTCATTAACACGTTCAAACCGGTCATACACCCTCCGCCATTCGCGGCAGTAGTCGCTCAGGTAGTCCACACCCGCGTACATCACCCCCACGATGTCGGTGTTCCAATCCAGCACCGCGCGCTCGTAGCTCACGGGGCGGCTGTCGTCCTGCGACTTCAGATAGCGGTAGGCGCGCTCCATCACGATACCGTTGCCGCATTCGTTGCCCAGCGACCACACTATCACGCACGGGTAGTTCCTATCGCGGCGATACATGTTGTTCACTCTATAGATCACGGGCTCCACCCACTCCTCCTTCTTGGCGAGGCTCTGCTCGCCATAGCCCTGGGCGTGCGACTCCACGTTCGCCTCGTCCCACACATACATCCCGTAGCGGTCGCACAGCTCATACCAGTACTCGTCGTCGGGATAGTGGCAAGTGCGCACTGCGTTTATGTTCAGATGCTTCATCAGCATGATGTCGAACTCCATCTCCTCGCGCGACACATATTGTCCCTTCAAGGCACTATGCTCGTGACGGTTCACGCCCTTGATGGTGACAGGCACCCCGTTCACGCACAGCTGCTGGGTGGTCATCACCGTGTCGTCGGCGCGGTATGCCACCTCCTTGATGGCGATATTGCGGAATCCCACCTTGCAGCCCAGCGTCTCCACCGTAGTCGAACTCATATTTTTCAGTCGGAGGATGAGGGTGTAGAGATAGGGCGTTTCGGCCGTCCACGGATGCACCTGCGGCACCTTACCCTCGCTCTCAGCAAATGTGGCTAGCCACTCTTGGAACCCCAGTTCGCGCTCCTGCCGCCACACCCGTTCGCCCTGCGCGTCCAGCAGTTCCGCCTCCAGCCGCATGGGCTGCGTCAGTGCCGTCGACAGCTCCACCTCCAGCTCCAGCAGGCCGTTGTCGTTGCGCTCGTCGAGGTGGGCGCTCACCTTATAATCCGTCACATACACCTTGGGGGTGGAATAGAGGCACACGTCGCGTGTGATGCCGCTCATCCGCCACATGTCCTGGCATTCCAGATAGCTGCCGTCGCTGAAACGTATCACCTTTGCCGCCAACCGATTCCGACCGGGATGAATGTATTTTGTAATCTCCCACTCGGCGGGAGTCTTCGAGTCCTCGGAGTAGCCCACCTTGTGGCCGTTGATGTAGAGGTACATCGCCGACTTCACCGCTCCGAACTTAATAAACACATGCCGTCCCCTCCAGCTCTCAGGCACTTGGAAGTCCTGCACATAGCAGCCCGTTGGGTTAAACTCGGTGGGGACGTAGGGCGGGTTGGACTCAAACTCGTTGTGCATATTCGTATATACCGGCGTGCCAAAAGGCTTCCCCCTATGGTCCAGTTGCAGCTCAATGTTGCCCGGCACGTCTATGTCGTCCCAATGCTCGGCGTTGAATCCCGCCTCGTAAAAACCTTTGGGGCACGCCTCGGGGTTCTCTACCACCTTGATTTTCCACGACCCGTTGAGGCTGCGGTAGTAGGGCGATGCCTGGTACTTCAGTTCGGCAATATCCTCCTCGTCGGCGTAGGGGATGACATTCACGTGCGAAGCCACCTTACCCGTGCTGTGTACCCTCACATCGTTCCAATCATCCTGCGCCTGAGTGTTGCCGACACGGCATAGCAATAGACAGAATAACAATAATATAACTGAGTGTCCGTTGGATTTCATACAACCAAATAAATATGCAAAGATACACAAAAAAAGTGATATAGCACAAATTCGACCCAATTTGTGAATAAACGCCATGCTACAGCAGTGGCAGAAACGGCAGTGTCCGGCGAATTTTTTGCCATTTTGGCCCTACCTTACGCTTCTGCTTTATTGTATTGATATACAGTGGTTAATACCTATATTATCGCTACTGAGAGCGAAGAACGGGCGAAGATGAATCGTATATGTATCGAAGATTGGCAAAGGTTACGCTGGGGCTGGGCTGGCGTAGAGAGGGGTCAGACAATCAGACATTCTGATGCGTTTTTTTTCGTGGTTTTCTGTTTAATTCAGGATTTTTGCGTATATTTGCATTTTCAAACCCGGTTTCCGAGTTGGCATTAACTCGGTGTTGGGGCTGACATTATATTCAATAGATTCATGAATTGACGCATTCGATATGATAGGATTGGTGATACGCACAACGGGCAGCTGGTACAGGGTGCTGCAACGGGAGACGGGCGAGGTGACGGACTGCCGCCTGCGGGGCAACTACCGCCTGCGGGGCAACAAGCAGACCAACCCCGTGGCGGTGGGCGACGAGGTGGAGTATAGCGTGCAGGAGGACGGAACGGGCGTTATCGGCGAGGTGCGCGACAGGCGCAACTACATCGTGCGCAAGGCTACTAAGCTGAGCAAGCAGACGCATGTGATAGCTTCTAATATCGACCGCTTGTGCGTGGTGGCGACGCTGGGGTTTCCGAGGACTTCGACGGGCTTCATAGACCGATTGTTGGTGACGGCGGAGGCGTATCATGTGCCGGCCTGTGTGGTGATGAACAAGGTGGATCTCTACGGCGAGCCGGAAGATGGGCTGTGGGAGCTGCACGATGAGTTGAAAGCCATATACGAAGGGGCAGGCTATGAGGTGTTTGCCGTGAGTGCCCTGCAGGGCGAAGGGCTAGAAGAGTTGCGCCAAGCCATAGCGGGACAGACGGTGCTGTTCACAGGTCATTCGGGCGTGGGTAAGTCGGCGTTGCTGAATGCGTTGGTGCCTGGGTTGGACTTGCGTGTGGGCGAGGTGAGTGAGTGGAGCATGAAGGGCAAGCATACTACCACGTTTGCCGAGATTTTCCCTATTGAGATGGGTTCGGATGGCGTAACCTATTTGATTGACACGCCAGGCATCAAGGAGTTTGGCATGGTGGACTTTAAACCCGAGGAGTTGTCGCATTTCTTCCCCGAGATGCGGCGTGTGCTACACGACTGCCATTTCTCCAACTGCACCCACCGCCACGAGCCCCACTGCGCTGTGCGTGACGCTGTGGACGCAGGCCTCATCAGTGCAGAACGCTACAACAACTACCTCGGCATCTACGACCAAATAGAGAACGGCAACGAAAGCTGGTAGCCAATGTGTTAATTCGTTAATGCGTCAATTTGTTAGTCTTTTTGAATGTGTTAATTCGTTAATCAAAAAGACTAACACATTCAAGCATTCACACATTCACAGTTTTCATAATCTACAAGGATTCACGAATTAACGAATTAACACGTTAACACATTCATTTAGGATCTCACCCAAGTGAAGTTCACCGTGCTCACAGGAATACGTGTGATGTAGAAGTGACCATCGTATTCTAGTAGGCTGTTTTGTACTGACTCGGTGCAAACGATGGTACAATTGCCCGAAGCGGTAGATAGGTGGTAACACATATCCTCCTTCCCCGTATAATGATAGTCATAGTCGATATCCTCCAAGTGGCTCATATCAAAATTGGAAAGGTTGAGATAGGTCAAGTGGGTGCAATTGTAAAACATATTATACATACGGGCTACATTAGGGGTGTAGAAATTGGAGAGGTCAAGGCTTGACAGGCTAGTGCAATTCTCAAACATGCCGCCATTTGTCAGATAACTGTAATCTCCATATTGCCCCGCAGAGCCACTATTGTAGAAGAAACGGTGCACATCGCCCATGGAAACAACCTGGGAGGTATTGAAATTGGAGAGGTCAAGGCTCGTCAAACTGCTGCAACCCCTAAACATGGCATCCATATACTTCACATTCGAGGTGTTGAAGCTGGAGACATTCAGGCTTGTTAGGTTTTTACATCCCTCGAATAATCCACGCATGTCGGTCACTTTGGAAGTGTTGAAGCTGTAAAGGTCGAGACTGGTGAGGCTGCTGCATTGGGCAAACATACCGAATCGTATTAATTCATTCTTTTCTGGGATTTGACCGAGATAACTATCATAGTATACAATTACCGTATCTACAGTTCTGCTCATCGAGACGACATTTGAGGTGTTGAAGTTGGATACATCAAGGCTCGTCAGACCACTACAGCCATAGAACATGGCATCCATGCGTTGTACATTGGAGGTGTTGAAAATAGAAACATTAAGACTAGTCAGTTTACTACACCCTCGAAACAATTCATGCATATCGGTCACATTGGAGGTGTTGAAACTGGAGACATCAAGGCTGGTCAAACCACTGCACCACTTGAACATGGCAGACATACTATTCACATTGGATGTGTTGAGGCTGGAGAGATCAAGATTTGTCAGTTTGCTACATCCTTGAAACATCCCACGCATGTCGGTCACGTTGGAGGTGTTGAAGCTGGAGAGATCAAGATTTGTCAGTTTGCTACATCCATGAAACATTCCACGCATGTCGGTCACGTTGGAGGTGTTGAAACCGTCACCGAATTGGATGGAGGTCAGCTTCGAACAATTGTAGAACATCTTAGCACTACGAGGATTGGCATAGATGGTGCTGGCCGTGGTGGTGACATGCCACACGGTGCTGTCTAAATGGCCATAAATGGGGACGGGCGAGGTTGGAGTGGAGAGCAGTATCCTATCTCCAGTGGTAAACTCGTTGTATTCAAACACCACAGATCTGGCAGTGGCTGGTATGAATTTATTAAAGGTTTCACCATCCACCAACTCGGCATAGTCGAATCCCTGTTCTTTCTGGCAACCTGTTGCCAATAAGACCAACGTGGTCAAAATCAGGGTGCTAATAAAATAATAGTTTTTAATAATAGAGTATGTATATTAATGGCTCTAGTTTAATGTAAGACTGATTTTTTGCAGCCTCGAAGAGGCTGAATCTCAATAACACCGTACAAGCGCAGCGCAGTGCGGTGACAGAATAAACTCACTCCTAGCGTCCCGGAGGGACGCGACAATGAGACAGTTTGGCAAAAATCAGTCAT